>DGEB01000067.1:1076-2636 GCA_002385735.1 Peptococcaceae bacterium UBA3937 | reverse complement strand
CTAAATTATTGGCTCCGGATCCTATCGTTACAGGACTGGGGCTGGCCCCCGGAACCGTAAAGTTTAAGCTGGGGACTAAATTATTCGCACCGGACCCCATATTGACAGAACCGGAATTACTTCCCGGAATAACGATACTGGGACTTGCTTCCGGAGTGAAATTGTTGCCATTGAACCCTTGGTTGAAGTTATTGGCATTAAAGCCTGGATCAATGTAATTAGGATTGAAGCTCGGTCCAACGTTTTCAGGATAGAAGCTCGGCCCAACGTTATCGCGATTAAATCCCGGCGCCATGTTTCCAGGAATTGACCCGAAGTCAATGGCATTGGGATTGAAATTCGTCATCAGGCCGATGGGCAAGTCTTCTTCAAAATAATCAAATCCATAGTAATCTTCATAATCATAGTCATCTTCGTAGTAATAATCGTCATAGTAGTAATCTTCGTAGTAATCGTCATAGTAGTAATCTTCATCGCTCTCCAACAGGGACAGATAGTATTCATAAAGGTCGTAATTTACGTCATACCCATAGTCACTGAATAATGAGTCGTATTCATAATCGTATTCTTCCGAACCAAAGGCACCGGCATTAGCTCCAAAAAGGTATTGATAAATCTCTTCTAAGTCGTAATCCTCGTAATCATATCCATATTCCTCTTCGGCATCCTCTAAATCGAATTCATCAATATCGTTTGCAAAAAGACGTTGATAGAATTCACGAATTTCCGCTAAACTGAAATCGTCATCATAATCTTCTTCTTCATATTCAAAATCGAAGTCATCATAATCCTCTTCTAATAGGTATTCAAAAATCTCTTCTAAATCGTAATCATCATAATCAAAATCATCATACCCTGGATAGTAGTCCTCATAGTCTTCCAAAAGGGAAGCCAGGTATTCATATATTTCATATTGATAGTCATAGTCTTCGTAGTCATAGTCGTCGTAATCATAATCATCATATTCCTCGTAGTACCCAAAGTCCTCCATCATGGATTCCAGGTATTCAAAATAATCATCTTCCACGAAGTAGTCCTCGTAAGCATATTCATCGTAGGCATATTCATCATATTCTTCAAGGTCTTCCAAGATGGATTCCAGGTATTCGTAAAGATCATATTCGAAGTCAAATTCATCTTCATCGAATCTGGAGTAATATTCATAATCATCAAACCCAAAATCGAAAGCACCATTTCCAAATAGATCTTGATATCCATACATCTCTTCTTCCATCTTTTTAATCTGATTTTCGATTTGTTCTTCGATTGCGGAAATCTGATATTCTATTTCACTTTCGAAATCAAAATAATCATCATCAAAATCGAAGGACAAGTCATCAAAATCGAAATCGAAGCTGTCGTCCATGTTTTCCTGCATCTGTTCCATAATTTCATTCATTCTTTCGAATATTTCGTTATTCACTTCGAACATTTTGTTATTCAACCCAAAAGCGGGGTCAAATCCTTGAGCTCCGCCGAATTGGGGAAATGTAAAGATATCATTATCACTAAAGAGGTCTTGGCCAGCAAAACCGCTAAAGTCAGGCATCTCAAAACCGC
>DGEB01000067.1:539-925 GCA_002385735.1 Peptococcaceae bacterium UBA3937 | reverse complement strand
CAATTCTCACCTAA
Organism: Peptococcaceae bacterium UBA3937; assembly: GCA_002385735.1. Taxonomy (GTDB): domain Bacteria; phylum Bacillota; class Peptococcia; order DRI-13; family DTU073; genus UBA3937. The sequence continues at coordinate 911 of DGEB01000067.1, read as the reverse complement.
ACCATCAAAGCCGCCGAAAGTGGGCATCCCGAAACCCTCAAACTCTTTGTCGCCAAAACCTTTGCCAAAATCATCTTTGCCGCCAAAACCGCCGAAATCTCCGAAGCCTTTACCGCCAAAGCCGTCCTTACCACCGAAGTCGCCAAAGTTTTTGCCGCCAAAGCCGCCTTGGCCACCTTTGCTGCTACGATCGGCTTTACCGCCTTTGCCGCCGCGACCGCCACGGCCTCCTTTGCCACCTTTCCCACCATAAGCGTTGCCATAATCACTGTATTCATAATCATTGTGGCCGCCAAAGCCGCAGCCATAGCCACCGCCGTAACCATAGTCACCATATCCGCCACCATAGCCACCGTCACGGCCACCTTTACC
>DGEB01000067.1:0-237 GCA_002385735.1 Peptococcaceae bacterium UBA3937 | reverse complement strand
GCCGCCACGGCCTCCTTTGCCACCGCCACCGTAGTCGCCATAGTCGCCACCCTCACGACCGCCTTTGCCAGCTTTACCCCCTTTGCCGCCAAAGCCGTTTTTGCCACCTTTACCACCAAAGCCACCACGATCACCGTTACCGCCGAAATCACCAAAGCCACCGTAACCATTGCCATAATCACTGAATTGATAATCGTCGTAGCCGCCATAGCTGCCAGGGCCGCCAAAGCCGCCGCC
>DGEB01000005.1:46896-53378 GCA_002385735.1 Peptococcaceae bacterium UBA3937 | reverse complement strand
TGAATTATTATGGTTGCGGGAGCAGGATTTGACCCTGCGACCTTCGGGTTATGAGCCCGACGAGCTACCAGCTGCTCCACCCCGCGTCAACATTAATTAGTATAACACATTTTTGGAGTTCGTGCAAAGGCTGTGCCGGTATTTACCAGAATAATCCGCATTTTTCCTTTCGCCACAACTCTTTTCCACCCCGGCCAGGGGCTTTTTTACTTCTCCTTCGTCGCATAAGCCATCCCAATGGTTCCCGGCCCTACATGCAGGCCGAGCACGGGCCCAATGGGGCTAACCAAAATCTCCCGCGTCGTTTTATCTTTGATTTCCTTAATCAAAAGCTCCTCGCAGTCCGCGGCGCAATTAATGTGGTGCACGGCCACTTCTTCAATTCCATAAGTTTGATAATCCTCTTCAAAAACCTGGAGCATCCGCTTCACGGCTTTTTCAAAGGTTCTAACCTTTTCAAAAACAGTTACCGGCCCCTTTACGGTTAACACCGGTTTCACCTGTAAAAGCGTGCCTAAGAGTGAAGCTGCCTCGCCGATGCGGCCCCCTTTTTTTAAATACTCCAAAGAGCGGGGGATAAAAAATAATTTGCTCCTGGCCAGAACCGAGGTGGCTGCATCCCGCACTTCCTCCAGGGAGGCCCCGGCCTGCGCGGCGCGCGCCGCCGCCATGGCCGCCAGACCCAAATGCATGCCGGTGGTGCGGGAATCAATTATTTCAATTCGGGCCTCCGGGTTTTTTTCCTGAACCATCTTGCCGGCTTGCACCGCCGAATAATATGTGCCACTGAGATCCGAAGAGATGAGCACACAGAAAACCTCATCGCCCTGCTCGACCAGTTCCTGAAATTTTTCGTAGAATACCAAAGGTGAAGGCTGCGAAGAAGTGGGTAATTCTTTTTTTCCCTCAATCAATTGGTAAAATTCCTCATTAGAGATGGCAGTCTCTATAAATGAACGGTCTTCCAGGTTCACTGTCATCGCTACTTCCGTAATATTGAGCTCTTGAAGAACCTTGCGGTCGAGATAAGCAGTGCTGTCAGTAATCACTTTTACTGCCACTTTCATCCCCTCACTTATCGTTTATGATGTGTCTTCGGTTCTCATCAGGAATAATCAATTTTTCGTCAAGTTTGATTATCCGCATTAATTCTATCAGAATAAAATTAGGCTGTTAAGCCTTTTGACAAGCTGATTTTGAAGGTTTTTAATTCCTGGTCCCTGCTTCTGAGCCTTCCGAAAGCGCGCCGCCCTAGTGAACGCTCTCTCGACGATTTTCTGTAATTTGCTCCTGCAAGGCCCCCAAAACAACCCTAATTCCCCTTTTTCGTTTTTTTTGCCCCAAAAATAGTTTTGGCTGCAGCCCACCCGTTTCCCTTCCGTCGCACTCGCACAAGGCTTTGCCCCGTATGAGTGAGCGCCCGCTCAGTCGACAAAACCAGAGCTTTTTCTTGCGTTTTGGCCTTTATTGCGCCCTGTTTGGGCGGAAAAGCTCCCTTTTTTATTGTCCTCTTTACCAACATAGGCTTAATTTTTCGATTCACTGTCAAGTTGTGACAAATTATTCTTTTGATATAATAGTATTAATATTAATATGGCGAATTATGGTAATAGTGGGGGTGACTTTTTGAATAATTACCTGGATGGTTTGAAAAAAATGCTCCACCGGCAGAAGGAAATTACCACCGATTGGGACAGAGAAATTCAATCCCTGGGAGAAAGTGACTTGCTCTCGGAGAATACCCAGTTAAAGGAAGAACTGGCGGCCAATAAAGCCGCTCTGGAAAAAACCGAACAGGACCGGGCTTTGTTAGACACGGAAAACCGGCAGTTAAAAAGCGCTTTATATGAGCAGATCTACAACGAAAAAATGACCCTCCTTAACATGAGCGCAGATAAGCTCCAGGCTTATTTTCAAAACAATGCCGGGCGGGAAACGGATCGTTTGACCATGTTTGAACAGACCGCCAAAAGACGGATTGATGAAATTACGGCAACACTAAGGGAAAACCGCATCGCTCTGGAAGACGAAATATACGAAAAAGTAGCCGCCTTAAATGAGCTGTTGAACAAAAAATTGACTTTGCTGCGGGAAGAAATAGCCGCCCAAGACCGTTCGCTCCGTCTTGCTACGGAAGCCCAATTCAATCAGTTAAGAGAAGAACCCCTTACGGAAGAACAAATGAAAAAAGTGATCAAAAAGAACAACCTGGAAGCGCTTATCGGGCTTAATTTTCTCAACAAAGTGGGGATTTTGCTCCTGCTCATCGGCTTAATCACCGCCTCCCAATATACCTTTACGAGGCTGCCGGATCTTTATAAGGGGATTTTCGGTCTGTGCCTTGGAGCAATTCTGCTGGTGGCTGGCGAAATCCTCAACCGAAAAAGGCCCGATGTTTTTTCCCTGGGCCTCACCAGCGCCGGGATTGCCACTTTGTTTACGACCATTGCCCTCAGCTATTTCCAGTTAAAAATTATTACCATGTATCCGGCCTTATTATTATGTGTTTTGACGACCATCGTTGCTTTTGTCCTGGCCCTGCGCTATAATGCCCAGACGATTGCCGCTTTTGCCCTGATCGGCGGATACTTGCCCCTGCTTTCCATTAGTGCGGACAAAGTCCTGGTTTATAGTGCCATGGGTTACTTAATTATACTAAACTTTTTTGCCCTCTTCATTTTTGCCCAGCGAAAGTGGACCGTCTCCTCTTTCCTCGGTTTTTTCCTGAATGTGGCAGGAACAATCTACATTGTCCAATTGTTGCTGGAAGACCGTTCTTACGGGCCACCCTTTACGCTCCATGATTTACCGGCATTGTGTTATGTGGTGTTTGCTTTCGTCATCTATACCCTGATTCCCATTTGTAGTACATATAATAAAAGAATGAGCTTTAAAAAGGCGGAGATTAGCCTGTTGGCTTTAAATACGGCCATTAGCGCGCTAATCCTGTATGCTCTTTTTTATGCGGTCGGTTTGGAAGATTACACCGGGCTGCTGGCGATGCTTTTTGCCGTGCTCTATTTAAACCTGGGGGGTTTTTTGCAGCAACAAATGCCCCGGGAAAAAAGCGCCCAGGCGCTCTTTTATCTAACCGGATTGACCTTTGTCGTGTTGATTATTCCCTTCCAATTTGGGAAGGTATGGTTGTCTTTAGGCTGGCTGATTGAAGGAACGGCGCTCCTCGTATACGGCATAGCCAGGGAAGAGGCTGCTTTCCGGAAGGCCGGGGCCGTGATCTTTGGTTTGTGTCTTGCCGCGTTCTGGTTCTTTGATGTACGGAATATCCTGGGTACCGGCGATTTTTTTGTTTACAAATATACGGCTGTTACGCTGGGCTCGCTGTTTATTTTAGGGACGGCCTATTGGAAAAGGGCCTTATCCAGCCAGGGGATCACTTTGTTTAAATATGGCACAACACTTAATCTCTGGTTGTTCTCCCTGTATATGATCGGGAAAGAACTGGCCGCGCATTTAACGGTGGCTTTAAAAGACAGTGCCTGGCATGGAGACTACCTGGTCTCGGCTTTAATGATTGTGGTCAGTTTCCTGCTTGCTTATCTGATTCCCCGGATTAGTCTGCTTTCCGACGGAGTCATGAAAGGGATTTCTGTTTTTATTAATGTGGTGTGCTTCATAGCCTTATTTAGCCTTAATTTTTTTCCCCCCCACCAAGGTTTTGGGAGCGCCGACCTGCCTCCCTCCTTATTCCTCACCGGAACGACGGCCCTGGTTCTCATTAATCTCCTGGCGATTCTCGCCATGCGTGACTTGGTCTCCCGGCTGGTTTTGGAAAGAAAGCTGGGTCTGGAATGGTATCCCTTAATTATTTCTTCTTACTTTTTGTTTAACCTTACACAAGTTTTAATTGCGCAATACGCTTTAGACTTTACCAATGCGGCCATTAGCGTTCTTTACGTCATCACGGCTTTAGCCTGGATTGTTTTTGGTTTTATCAAAAGATATGCTTTCCTGAGACGCTTTGGTTTAGGTCTGGCTATTATGGCGGTAGCCAAGCTTTTCCTGCTGGACTTGTCGTTCTTATCCGCGGTGGCCAGAATTGCTTCCTATTTTGCCTTTGGGCTGACTTTGCTGGCCATCTCCTTCGTCTACCAATACTTCAGCAAAAAATTAGAAATTAAAGGAGCGATCTTGCCCGATGAGAAAACACCCCCCAATGTTCAGCTGTAGAAACGGCCAAAAGCGGATCGTTGGCTTTGTTTTATCCCTGGTCCTCGCGTTTTTCCTGTGCCCGGCCTGCACGCCGACGAATGATTCCGCCACGGCCCCGCAGGAGGTGGGCTTCTGAGGAACCGCCCAGGTGAAAAACGAGGGCGACAAACAATACAAAGGACTGCGCCTTACGGGGGAGATTTACCATGCCGCCCAGGAAAACCTGGCGGATTTGCGCCTTTTTGATCAGGACGGCCAGCCGGTTCCGTATTTTATGCACAGCTTTTCACCGCAAGAAACAGCCGTTCATAAAAGCCATCCCATGGAACTGATTCATTCCTTTACGAAAGGAGACTCCTTCTATTACGATTACGCAGTAGATGTTCCGGAAGACGAAGACGTCCTGGCCACCTCGCTTACGGTGGTGACGAATCATGCCAACTTTGCAAAACAGGTTGAATTATTCGGCAGTTATGATAACCGGCATTGGGAAAAAATCAAGGATGCGCTTTTGTACCGGGTGGAAGGGAATGAGAAGCTGGAAATCCCGCTGGGGCCGCCTGCCCCAAAATATACCCATTATCGCTTTAAAATCCCCAATAATTTGGAGAAAATCGCTTTTACCGGCGTCACCTTAAACTACAACGATGTCACCCTTTCCCACGAACGATTCACGGAAACCTTTACGCCCCAATACACCATAGAAGAGCAGGGACAAAAAACCCTCATCAAGCTCAGCGGTCTCCGGAATCTTAAATTAGACAGCTTTACCCTGGAGACAGACAGCATCTTTAAACGGCGTGTCATCTTTGCGGATATCCACGCCAAAACGCTGTATAATTTATCTTTCCAACAAACGCACTACAGTGATTTGACCCTGCCGCTGGACGGGTTCAGGACGAGTGAAGATACGGCGGTGTTAGTCATTGAGAATAACGACGATCAACCGATTCAGGTAAAGCAACTCCAGGTGAAATATTATGTGGACGAGCTCGTTTTTAACGGGGCCGGGAAGACGGGCTTTGTTCTTAAATTTGGCCATCCGGAATATACGGTGCCACCCACTTATGATTTGGTCTTTTACCAGGATCAAATCCTGCAGGAAGGATACGACCTTTTGCCAATCCTTGCTTTAAAAATTCTCCCGGCGGACCAGGCGACTACCGCCGAACAACTCTGGGGGCTGAAAGACCCCCGCTTCCTGTTCAACAGCGTGATTGTCGCGGTGGCGATCCTGCTCGGGGTAATTATCATCCGGAAATTGATTAAATAGCGCGTTTTTCAAAAAGCAACCCTCTATATTGAAACCCCCTTTGTTTTATTAGCAAAGGGGGTTTATTACTATCTAATATTCCTCTTCATCAGTTAAGAAGTCCGCATTTAAAATATCCAGATATGACTTATAAACATAAACTCTATTGCGGTTCTTTCCCGTCATTTCTTCTAAAATACTATTTTCACAAAATAGAGTTATAAGTCGGCTGGCTGTTGCGAAACTAATGCCTAGCGCTTGAGCAGCCTTTTTTGTGTTAATTATGGGACGTTGAAAAAGATATTCCAATAAGTTATAGGAATGAGCAGAAATAATCCGTTCAGAAACAAGTTGTCGATGTGTACTTTGCAAATTTACAATTTTCCTTGAAGTGCTGACAGCTTGATTGGCAACCAGTATTACTCCTTTCAGGAAGAATTTTAGCCAACCCTCCCAATCACCCTTAGTTCGTATATTCATAAGCCGGTCATAATATTCAAGTCGGTTTAGTTTAAAATAATGACTTATATATAGTAATGGTTTTGATAGGGCCTTTTGTTCACAAAGTAATAACGTAATTAGTAACCTTCCCATCCTTCCGTTACCATCCAAAAAAGGATGAATTGTTTCAAATTGAGCATGAACTAATCCGCATTTTATTAAGAGGGGCTCTTCTCCTTCGTGGATATATTTTTCTAATTGACTCATCGCATCTAATGCCTCTGGAACTGGGGGAGGAATAAAATCAGCGGTTTTTAGTGTGCTCCCTGCAGCCCCAATCCAGTTCTGAGAACGTCTAAATTCACCAGGAGTTCGATTTTGACCCCTAGAGTTTATCATAAGTACGGCGTGTATTTCTTTGATTAATCTTAAGGACAGGGGAAAAGTATTTAACCTTTTTAGTCCATAATTAATCGCTTCAACATAGCTTACAACCTCTCCAATATCTTCTGGAATAGCATGTGATAAGTCTTTAGATTCAAATTCCAAGACATCGGTTAAAGATGCTTGTGTCCCTTCGATTTGAGAACTTAGCACGGCTTCCTTTTTAACATACATC
>DGEB01000005.1:33374-46706 GCA_002385735.1 Peptococcaceae bacterium UBA3937 | reverse complement strand
TCCAGCCGCCCAATTGCTCTGTTCGCTTCAGACAATAATTTTAGCATCTCTAAATCTATTGAAATGGGCGGATCGGGAGGTAACGGATTGGGCACAAATGCTTTATAGCCCCCTGGTTGGATAATAAATTGTCCACTCCTCATCTAAAATAGCCTCCCTTTAATTTTTTATCTAACGTTATTTTAAAAAAGGGGGTTAAACTTTAATAACGGTTTGTTTTTTCGTTCATTATTTTCACGTGTGTTATTAACCCACTATTTCAATTTTAATAATATGGCCTTGGGCTTTAATATTATAATACCTAATTTTAAAAATCGCCCCGCTATAAAAATAAGATTTTCCTTATTAACAAATTTATCGTTATACTTTAATAATAGCCCATGTTTAACAAATAATCAATGCTCTTCAAGAGTGCTGTTTTCCCGCAGGAATAGCTTGTGACAAATAATAAAATCCCTTCGCATCTTTGCAGAAGGGATTACTTTTTAGCTAAATATATCGTATGGGGCAAAAACTCCCAAGCCCTTATAATTAACACAATTGGCGGGAGCGTGTGGGAATCGAACCCACCCAGCGGAGGAGCACTCCGCCACACTGGTTTTGAAGACCAGGCGCAACACCAGTCACAATCCGCCCCCAAACAAGTTCCCCCATTTTTTGTGATTTTATGTTTTTTTGATATTTCCTGCTGAGCTTAGCACTATTATAACATTTTTTTAATCTTTTTGAAACAATTATATCACATTATTTCCACAATGTCCTTTTATCTCCTACCCGAACCGTAAATTTGATCCGGTCCAGGTATTCCAGCAGAGAAATGGCGATCTTTCTTGAGGTCCCTACCAGGTCGCGGAATTGCGCCACCGTAATGTCGCTGTTTTCCTGAAACCATTGCTGTAATTTGCTTTGTGCCTCCAAAAACAACTCCTTAGGAAGATAGAGGTCCCCTGATAATTGCAGTAAACTTCCTGTCCTGGTCAAATACCCCCACACCTGGGCCGCCTGCTTTTCGTTCAAGTGTAATGCTTCTTCCGCCAGCCTTTTGACCGGTACCTGCCAGCCACAGTCGCGGTAATAGTTTTCCACCGCCCGGATTTTTTCAAGCCAGGAACCTGTTATGGCGCCGCCTCCAAAGGGAGCGATGTACAGCCCGTCAACGATGGCCAGCTTCTCCTGCTGCTCCCAGTGCTTCAACAAAGCGTTAAACCCGTTTAGCTCAAGTCCGCTAAACAGGCGACTGCGTAATAGTTCCTTTTTTATCCCCGGCTCCAAAGGATTCTCCTGTAGATAGGCGTTTATTTCCCGCCGTAAGGCCTGTTCCCACTCCTTGAGGAGCGCTGCCGGCACATAAACCGGTCCCCCTTCATGCAGCGCTAAGGAGACGACCCCTCCCTCCGCTCCTTCAGCCGCCACCTTTTGCAAGGCGGCAAGCGCCCCTTCCACTTGTTTATCGCTAAAGCCCGTTTGCCTGGCGATTTCCTCCACGGCAAGCAGCTTTTTCTGTCGCGTCAAGGTAAGATAGATTACTTCTTCAGGGCTCCCCTGGGCCTTAAGATTCATTTCCTCCAGCGTCTGGGCCAGATCCCTCTTTTTGTGTTTGCGCGCCACCGGCTCAATTACCGTGCCACCGCCAATCGTCGTCAAGGGCGAGTATCTTCTTATGACATAACGGTCCTCTTTTTGCAACACCACTGGCTCATCCAGCACCAACTGGGCAAAAGCCTTTTCCCCCGGCCGAAGCTCTTCCCGGTCCCAAAGCACTATTCGGCCGATAACTTCCGAAGTCCCCTGATGAAAGCGAATCCGGCCGTGATTCCGCAGCGGTTTTTCGGCCGACTCAAGTAAAAAAAGGGACACATCGACCCGTTGGCTGGGAATCAGTTTCCCTTCGACCGTCAAAACATCCCCGCGCTCCAGCTCTTTTTGTTCAACGCCCGCTAAATTTACCGCCACCCTTTGCCCGACCTGGGCCCTTTCCACATTTTTGCTATGGACCTGGAGGTTTCTGACCCTTACCCTTTTATTCTTAGTCGGAATATACAGTTGGTCCCCGACCGCAATTTGTCCGCTGAAAAGGGTTCCGGTAACTACCGTGCCAAAACCGGGCATGGTAAAAACCCGGTCAATGGGGAGTCGCACAATCCCTTCTTCTTTCCTACGCGTGGGCAGTTCCCTTGCCGCCTGATTTAACGCCGCCAGAATCTCTTCCTTGCCGGCCTGGGTCACCGCGGAAAAGGTGAAGATAGGGGCCTCCTTATACTCCGTTCCGGCCAAAAAATCACGGAGCTCCTCTTTTAACAAGGGCAGCCATTCCGCATCCACCAAGTCTGTTTTCGTAATTACCACCATTAATTGTTCAACATTGAGCAGTCGCAGGATCGCAAAATGTTCCCTGGTTTGGGGCATTATGCCTTCGTCGGCGGCCACAATTAAAAGGGCCAGGTCAATTCCGGCCACACCCGCCAGCATGTTTTTAATAAAACGTTCATGGCCGGGAACATCGACGATCGCCAACGTATTCCCGCCGGGCAGTTGTATATAGGCAAAGCCCAACTCGATGGTGATGCCCCTTTGCTTTTCCTCTTTCAACCGGTCCGGATTAATTCCCGATAATACCCTCACCAGACTTGATTTTCCATGGTCGATGTGACCGGCCGTTCCCACAACTAAATACGCCAATTTGTTACCTCCTTAACGTTCTGAACATCCGCGCAAGAAACGAAAGTGCGGTATCGGTTATGGTTTTATAGAAAATCGCCAATAAAAGCCCGAGCCCCAGATAACCCATCAGCGGATAAATGACCGCCACCATTTGGGGGAAGGACCAATAAACAAAAGGCAAGGTCGGCAAAAAGACCAAAAGAAGGCAAAACCACCTTGGCCCGGTCACGATGGGCAGCAGCCTTTTGAGCAGACCCAGCCCGGCGCTTAAGGCCGTGGTGACCATCGCCCCCCAAAGAGCCACGGAGTAAGCCAGGCCGATCCAGGGATGAACCCGATTGGCCAAAGTCAGCATGGGTATCGCTTCCGTGATCTCCCGTCCCTCCCGGGTCAACAGGGCACTACAGATTACGGCCGCCATCAAGCCCAGCAGAACACCGCCCAGAAACACGCCTGTTCTCCCGCCGCGGCCTGCCGTGGGTCCCAATGAAGCAAGAATTACCGCTCCTAAAACAAAGTTATACGAAACGTACAGCCCTGCCGCCTTCAACCAATGTTCCCCGATGAAATCTCCTTGAAGAGGGTTCATCACCGCTAAGGAGCCCAGGGCCGCCCTAAACGGCTCATGATAAGTTTCCACCAGGTTGAAAGAAAATCCTGCTAAAGAGCAACCGGCGACCACCAAAGTCAAGACAATTAACCCCGGCATCAGGGCCGTATTCAACCAGAAAACCCCTTGTAAATCCGCCAATAGCGTCAGGTACACAAGGGCCAATGTCCCCAAAAACCCCAAACAAGCAGGCAGACCCCAGAGCTGTTCCCATAAACTGCCCCCGGCCACCAGCATAATCGCCAAAGAAAAAAACAGAAAAAGCGCGATAATTCCGTCAAAAACAACGGAAAGCCTCCTGGTAAACAAATAGCACAGCAAATCATTATAGCCGTTCATTTTTTCGCGGGCCGCCATGTCCAGGACCAGGCGCCCCAACCAACCGAAAAAGACCCCGGAGGCCAGCGCCCCGAGCAGGCCATTTTTCCCAAACACGACAAAAAACCGCAATATTTCCTGTCCGGAAGCAAAACCTGCCCCCACAATCGCCCCAAAATAGGTGAAAGCCACCTGCCAAACCGTCGTCATGCCGACGGCGTTTTTTTCTTTCCCCATATCCTCCTTTATGTCCCCTCAGACCATTCGTTTTACTAATAAACCCTAATAACCATCTTATGTACGAATAATCCGCTTATGTCTGCCTTCTGTCGGAAGGGAAGGTAACCCTGGGCTGGGGGAGGAGAGCTTTTTGATTTTTTCGGCGCTTTTTTGTCTATACTAGCAAATAACATTGAGCTAAGCACTACCGCTTAACCCCGGAGGTGTTCTGTCATTAAGCTGTTCAATCTATCGGTTCCCCAGGTGCAACAAAACCAGCCCGGCGCCACGCGAATTCACATGGATCACCCCTTGGCCGTGCTGGAGTTATCCAGGCAACTGGAGCGTTACCTGCTGGAGACCGGGAAGAAAAAACACCCCGTTGTTTGTTGTATCGGCACCGACCGCGCCACGGGAGACAGTTTGGGTCCGCTGACCGGCTGGCGACTGCAGCCTTTGGTACAAGACCTGAACGTGAAAGTGTTCGGCACCGTCGAATACCCGGTGCATGCCGCCAATATTCACGAGACCTTGCAAGCGCTCGCGCACCTGCTTAAGGAGCATCCCTTAATTGCCATTGATGCCTGTCTGGGACAGTTTTCCAGCGTCGGCACCATTGTCTCCCATCCCGGGCCCATTAAACCTGGTTCGGCCGTTAGGAAACAACTCCCGGAAATCGGGGATGTGGGAATAACCGGGATTGTCAATGTAGGCGGGTTTATGGAGATGCAAGTTTTACAAAATACCCGCCTGCATATCGTTTTAAAAATGTCGCAGATTATTGCCAACAGTATCTACCTTGTCGTGCGGAAAATGAGCGCCGCTCAAATATTTCGGGACAGCCTGTTTTGAGCATCCTTTTTACTCATTCTCTTTTTACTCATACTTTACATTCAACGCTTGCGCGATGGCCTTTCTTTCTTCGTCGGAAAGAGGATACTTTGATTCGCCCCGCGAGACAGGCTTACAATAGGTCCGCGTTTCCTCCTGACTAAAAATACTACTCAGCACTACTCCGTCCGCCTCACTATTTAATAAAGCCAGGGCATAGCTTAAATCTCCCCCGGTATCCTCAAAGGCGTTATAACGTACGAGGCCTACCCGTTGAATGCTGTATTTGCTGTTGATCTCTGCATTTTTGGCCGTATCCCTGATAATCTCCATTTCCAGCAAGATGTGTTCCATCATTTTCCCTTTTTCGTACAGAATTTCCTCTAGGTTTTTCCCATCGGTGCCCCGCAGTAATTCCTTGTATTTGAGCACACTCTTATACATTTTGTGGGCGATGACAATGAACAATACTAACGTCACGATTATAAGCCCTAAAGTAATCAGCACAAACAAGGAAAGATTAGCGTTGACGTAATTCAGCAACGGTCCCATTTTTTTACCTCCACCCCTATTGTCTACTTAAGAATTTGTGTTCTCCATCGGTTTGCTTTTATATTAAAGTTACCTTTCTTAATAATACCTATTTTTCACCAAAAAATAAATACTTAAAACAAAAAAACTCGACAATTCCTGCGCTCTATAGCGATGAAAAAACCGGTTGTTCTGTGTTAAACAGAGGCAACCGGTTTCTCATGCTACCTACACTTGCTTCAGGCCTGCGTTCTTCCTGCTCATTTTTTCGTTCTTTTTACGGCCTCTTTGCTCGCCCGTTATTTCTTTTTCTGGGCTGACGCTTTCTTCGCCTCGGCGCAAGCATCGGCCAAAGCCTGATTTTTCACCCGCGCCGTGTAATGAGTGTGCAGCAGGTGGTGTGATTTCTCCCCAAGGGGTTTCACGAGGAACTCCTCATAAAGCGTGATTACGGCCGGGTTTTCGTGGGATTTTCTCATGGGCATTCCCTTATCTTCTTCGTAAATCGCTTTGGCCCTTAAGGCGCGATAGTCTTCTTTAAGGTCCATTCTGGTCTGTGCGCTGACAATGGGCTGTCCGCCGCCGCCTACGCAACCGCCGGGACAAGCCATGATTTCGATGAAGTGGTAATCCGCTTCGCCGGCTTTAACCTTATCCAGCACTTTTCTGGCATTGCCCAGTCCGTGGGCTACCGCAATCTTCACGGTCCCTAACGGCGGGATTTCCACACTGGCTTCTTTCACGCCCTCTAAACCTCTGACTTCGACAAAGTCCAGTTTCTTCAGGGTTTTGCCGGTAACCACTTCGTAAACGGTCCGCAAAGCCGCTTCCATAACGCCGCCGGTGGCTCCGAAAATCAAGCCTGCCCCGGTGGAAATACCCATCGGCTCATCATGTTTTTCATCAGGAAGCGCCTGTAAATCGATGCCGGCCATCTTGATCATCTTGGCTAATTCTCTGGTCGTTAAGACCGCATCCACATCGGCAAAACCGCTGTCCTTCATTTCCGGACGTTGCCGTTCGAATTTTTTGGCCGTACAAGGCATAATGGAAACAGAGAAGATTTTCTCCGGGTCGACGCCACATTTCTTTGCATAATAAGTCTTCGCTAAGGCGCCAAACATCTGCTGCGGCGATTTAGCAGTCGACAGATTATCCAGGAATTCAGGATAATTATGCTCACAGAACTTCACCCAGCCGGGGCTGCAAGAGGTAATTAGGGGCAGTTTGCCGCCGTTTTTCACTCTTTCCAGCAACTCATTGCCTTCTTCCAGAATCGTTAAATCGGCAGTAAAGTCCGTATCAAAGACCTTGTCAAAGCCCAATCTCCTTAAAGCAGCCACCATTTTACCGGTGACGGAAGTGCCGATGGGGTAGCCAAACTCTTCTCCTAAGGCCGCTCTGACGGCCGGCGCGGTCTGGACCACCACGACTTTTTCCGGATCATTGATGGCATCCCAAACCGCCTGGGTGTCATCCTTTTCCGTCAAGGCCCCTACCGGACAAACATTCACGCACTGGCCACAGTACACGCAATCCACTTCGTTTAATTGATGATCAAAGGACGGAGCCACAATGCTCTCAAATCCTCTGTTCGTCACGCCTAAAACACCGACCCCCTGCACTTTGTTACAAACGCTCACGCAACGACGGCACAGAATGCATTTGTCAGGATTCCGGACAATCGAAGGAGAAGAAGTATCTTGGGGGAAGAAGGTGTTTTCCCCTTGAAAACGAACATCCGTAATCCCAAATTGTTTCGCTAAAGCCTGTAATTCACAGTTGGTGTTTCTGTCGCAGGTCAGGCATTCCATCGGATGATTGGAGAGAATTAATTCCACAACCGCTTTCCGAGCTTCCCTGATGGCCGGGGTGTTGGTCCGTACCACCATCCCTTCCATGACAGGATACATACAAGAAGGCTGAAGCCCTCTGGCTCTTTCAATTTCTACCAGACAGACGCGACAGGCGCCCATTTCGTTAATATCTTTTAAATAACACAACGTCGGTATTTTTATGCCGGCCATCCGTGCAGCTTCCAATACGGTTATCCCTTCAGGTACCTGCATCTGTTGACCGTCAATCGTAATATTCAACATTGCCATGTTCCGGTCGCACTCCTTTCCTTATCAAACTTTCTTATTTTCTTTCAATAGCTCCGAATTTGCATTTTTCCATGCAGGCACCGCACTTAATACATTTCTCCCGATCAATGACATAAGGCTCTTTCACTTTGCCACTAATGGCATTTACCGGGCAGTTTCTGGCGCAGAGGCCACAGCCACGGCATTTATCCTCGATAATCGTGTAGGACAACAGAGCCTGGCAAACACCCGCCGGACATTTCTTATCATGAATATGGGCTTCATATTCATCGCGGAAATATTTTAAGGTGCTTAAAATCGGGTTGGGAGACGTTTGTCCCAGCGCGCAAAGCGCCGAGCTCTTGATGGTTTTGGCGAGGGCTTCCAGGTTGTCAATATCCTCCGGTTTCCCTTTCCCTTCGGTGATTCTGGTCAGGATCTCCAGCATCCGTTTGGTTCCGATCCGGCAAGGCGGACATTTCCCGCAGGATTCATCCTGAGTAAATTCCAGGAAGAAACGGGCAATATCGACCATGCAGGTGTCATTATCCATAACAATCAGTCCGCCTGAACCCATCATGGCTCCGGCCGCGATAAGATTATCATAGTCAATCGGCGTATCTAACAGCGCAGCAGGAATGCAGCCACCAGAAGGTCCACCAATCTGAACAGCCTTGAACTCCTTGTCATTTAAGATGCCGCCGCCGATATCATAGACGATGGTTCTTAAGGTGGTGCCCATAGGCACTTCGATTAAACCAGTATTTTTAATTTTTCCGGCCAAGGCAAAGACCTTGGTGCCTTTGCTCTTTTCCGTACCCATGGAAGCAAACCAGTCTGCTCCATAGCGAATAATCCGAGGTATATTGGCGAAAGTCTCCACATTATTGATAATGGTCGGTTTTTCCCATAAGCCTTTATTAGCCGGGAAAGGCGGTCTCGGTCTCGGTTCGCCCCGGCGGCCTTCCACCGAAGTGAGCAGCGCGGTTTCCTCACCGCAAACGAAGGCTCCGGCCCCTAAGCGCAGGCCAATATCAAAATCAAAGCCCATGCCGAAGATATTCTTGCCCAGCAAACCTAACTTCCTGGCCTGTTCAATCGCTTTGGTCAACCTTTCTACCGCGATCGGGTACTCCGCCCGCACATAAATATATCCCTGGTTGGCTCCAATGGCGTATCCCGCGATGGCCATGGCTTCAAGCACAGCATGGGGGTCGCCCTCCAACACACTGCGGTCCATGAAGGCCCCGGGGTCCCCTTCGTCGGCGTTACAAACCACATATTTTTGGTCTCCGGGGGCTTTTGCCGCAAATTCCCATTTCATTCCAGTCGGGAAGCCGCCGCCGCCACGCCCTCTTAAGCCTGATTTCTTAATTTCTTCAATTACCTGGGCGGGGGTCATTTCGTGCAGCACTTTCGCCAGGGCGAAATAACCGTCTCGGGCAATATATTCTTCAATTTTTTCCGGATCGATAACCCCACAGTTGGATAAGGCCACCCGTTTTTGATGTTTAAAGAACTCAATTTCGTCAAATTCGGTGGTCTTAACGGTCGAATTCGGTTCATGATAAAGCAGCCGTTGGACAACACGGCCTTTAACAAAATGTTCCTGCACAACCTCGCGCAGGTCTGCTTCGCTCACGCGACAGTAAAAGACCCCTTCCGGATAAACGACCATGATTGGTCCTAAATTACAAAATCCAAAACAACCGGTCTCAATTACCTGTATCTCTTTCTCCAAGCCGTTCTCGACAAGTTCTTTTTTTAATGTGTCAATAAGAGCCCGACTATTGGATGAGGTACAGCCGGTACCGGTACAAATCAAAACATGAGAACGATAGAACTCCATCTTAATCCTCCTTCACTAAGCCCTCCGGCTTTATTATTTCTCGAGATTTACCAGCCATTCGGTTACCGGTTGACCATTCACAACATGCTGCAGAATAATTCTCTTCATGTTTTCCACGGAAACCTTACCATAAACACAAGGCTTTTTTCCCGGTTCGGAAATGGTGACTAATGGCTCTAAATGACACAAGCCGGGGCATCCGGTTTGCGTTACATGGATATCCGTCAAGTTCCGTTCCTTTAATTCGGCCAGTGCCGCATTAAGCACTTCTCTGGCTCCGTTGGCAATCCCACAGGTGCCCATATGAACGATGATGGTTGGTTTCCCCGTTTTTTCCCTTGTGGAAATTTCTTTTTGGGTTTTTGCTTTCAGTTTCTTCAGTTCATCCAGAGAACGCATGAACTACCCCTCCTCTCTACTTTTCTTCCTTGTATTGTGCGATAATCTCAGCCACATCACTGGTCTTCAGTCTTCCATGCACGTGTTCATCAACAGTTAAAACGGGAGCCAGACCGCAAGCCCCTAAACAACGGCACCCTTCCAGGGTAAACAGGCCGTCCGGGGTGGTTTCACCCACTTTAATGTTTAACTGCTTTTCAAATTCCTCCAAAATTTTGCCGGCCCCTCTGACGTAGCAAGCCGTACCCAGGCAGATGCTGATTTTATGCTTCCCTTTCGGCTTCGTATTGAATAAGGCATAGAAAGTAACTATTCCATACACCTCACTCAACGGAACCCCCAGTTTTTGGGCGATATATGCCTGCACATCTTCCGGCAGATAGCCCATCTCTTGCTGCACTTCATGCAGGATTGGAATCATGGAACCCTTTTCATCTTTGTGCCGCTCGATAATACGGTCGATGAACGCGTACTTTTTCCCCTGTCCTGCCTCACCTTTGCATTGGCAACTCATTCTTTTACCTCCTTGCTTATTACCTAATTTAATTTTTATCATTATAAATACATCCGTCCCAAGTCTAATTCGGATCTGGGTTATGAGATGTATTAATGGCTTCGTGCCTTAGTGAATCAGTGGCTGACCGACCTTGTGCATATATGCACATATTTATATATAAGCATATTGCGCTATATTCGTTGGGCTGGCTTTTTCACCCAACTGCACCGATCCCTTTCGGCGGTTCAACAAATAACGCCTAAATAAAACACACTTCTACTACATTCTTATATTAAACACTTCTTGAGAACTTTTCAATAGTAAAAAATATTGCAGTCAAGACAAGAAATGGCTTAAAGCCCTTGTTTCCCAGGGGTTTATGCCAATTCCTCATTAAAAAAAATTGCCAGAATCCTATTTAAGTCATCATTGTTATAGTATTCTATTTCTATTTTCCCTTTCTCGCCTTTATTCTTGATCGCTACTTTAGTGCCGCAGACATTCCGCAGTTTATTCTCCAAATCAATCAGTTCCGGCGACAATTTCATCTTCTTCCTTTTCATCATTTGTTTTTGGGGGGCTTCCAACAGCCCTTTCGTAAATTCCTCCGCTTCGCGCACCGTCATCTGCTTCTTCCGCATTTCTTCAGCGGCTTTAATTTGCTGCTCCGCGCTGTTTAATGCTAAAAGCGGGCGGACATGCCCCACCGTCAAGTCACCACCGGCCAAAAGATCCAGCACCTCTTGGGGCAGATTCAAAATCCTGACCATATTGGCCACAAAAGACCGGCTCTTGGAGATCTTTTTGGCCACTTCCTCCTGGGTGAGGTTAAACTCTTCCAACAGCCTTTTATATGCATATGCTTCTTCCAGCGGATTTAAGTCTTGTCTTTGAATGTTTTCAATCAAGGCTATCTCCATCATCTGTTCGTCGGTGTATTCTTTAACGATTGCCGGGATTTCTCTGATCTTCAAGCGCTGGCAGGCCCGTAGTCTTCGTTCTCCGACTACTAACTCATAGCGTCCGCCACTAATTTTACGGACCACAATGGGCTGCACCACGCCATGTTCTTTAATCGACTCGGCTAACTCGGTCAGCTTATCCTCGTCAAATTCCCGGCGCGGTTGAAAAGTATTGGGAATAATGGAGCTAATCTTGATGGCCGCTGCCGTTTCCTCCTTGTTAATTTCTTCACTAACTGGGGGGATCAGTGCAGATAGGCCCTTCCCTAATCCTGTCTTAGTCTTCCTCACGTTCCACAACCTCCTTTGCTAACTCCATATATTGTTCAGCGCCTTTTGATTTAGGGTCATAGAGATTAATGGGCAAGCCATAGCTGGGCGCTTCGCTTAAGCGCACATTTCTCGGGATAATCGACCGGAAGACCTTATCTTTAAAATACGCTTTCACTTCGTCCACGACCTGAATGGAGAGATTGGTCCTGGCGTCAAACATGGTTAAGACCGCCCCGAAAATCTCTAGCTCTTTATTAAGGTGCTTCCGGACAAGGGTGATCGTGTTCATCAACTGGCTTAATCCTTCTAAAGCGTAATATTCACACTGGATCGGGATTAGAACTCCATCGGCGGCCGTCATGGCGTTTAGCGTTAACAGGCCCAGTGATGGCGGACAATCGATAATCACGTAATCATATTGTTCGGTGATAGGCTCGAGGGCTCTTTTTAGTTTATACTCCCGGGAAATCGCCGAAACCAATTCTACTTCCGCCCCCGCCAACTGAATGGTGGCCGGGATCACAGAAAGGGAATCAAGTTGCGTTGAACAGAGCACGTTTTCTAAAGGAAAGTCATTAATCAAACAGTCATAGATACACCGCCCATCTTTTAATTCGGTAATCCCAAGTCCGCTCGTGGTGTTTCCCTGGGGATCAATGTCGATAACCAGCACCTTTTTGCCAAGCGCGGCCAAACTGGCGCTTAGGTTAATCGCCGTCGTTGTTTTGGCCACCCCACCTTTTTGATTAGCAACAGCGATAATTTTACTCATTTTGTCACCCCGTTTTCTTTATGTGCTACCCTGGTTCCTTCTTTGCGTTCACCTCATAGTTAAGCTCTTCCTGGGAGTAGGTGGTTGCTTTGCGTCCCACTGTTTCACGTGAAACATTGTTTAACAATGAGTAATCTTTTGAATTGATTAGCTCATAATATATTATATATGATTGTGACAAAATTTGTTGCACATATTTTGGAAAAGGGGGGAATAAAAAAAGTATGCCGTTTGGCATACAGTGGTTAGGCAATTCCTATTATATTGACAAAATCTTCAATTTGTTCAACACATCTCGACTATTTCATTATTTAGCTCCTTTTTATCTTCGATTAATTGGAATAATGTTGGTTGTGCTAATGTTAGGTCCGAACAGACAAGCCTTAAAACACTTCAGCACTTGGTTTGCGCAGTTGGATTGTAATCTCCACATAATCGGCATACTCTTTTTCGCCAATGCTTACCCCAATTCCTGCTTCCTTAATGGTGGCCACTGCTGCTTTCAAAGTATTAATATAGATTCTTAAGTCTTTAAAAATCCGGATCACTCTTTTTCCATGGGAAAGCCTGGGCACAGTGCACCTTCTTTCTAAAAGGTTGTTAATTAAATCTTCGGTTTCCCGAACATTAAGATTGCGCGCATAAATTTCCCGGAGCATATCTAATTGGCTCTCCGGATCAGGCAGCTTTAATAAAGCGCGGGCGTGTCGCTCCGTTATCACATCAAAGACGATGTTTTCGCGGACCTCTTTGGGCAATTTGAGTACCCGTAGTTTGTTCGCAATGGTCGACTGGCTTTTACCCACCCGGCGCGCTACTTCTTCCTGGGTTAACTGAAAATCTTCAATCAGTTTTCGATAGCCTTCCGCCTCCTCGAAAAAATTGAGGTCCTCCCTTTGTAAATTCTCGATTAGGGCCAGTTCAGCCGAGTCTTGGGCACAAATATTTTTAATAAGCGCCGGGATCGTTTTTAAGCCGACTTTTTTGCAGGCGCGCAGTCGTCTCTCTCCGGCAATTAACTCATAATACTTCCCCGCCTGCCGGACTAAAATGGGTTGAATTACTCCATAGGTTCGAATCGAGTTGGCTAACTCGTCTAATTGAAAGGTATCAAAGCGTTTTCTGGGCTGATATGGATTAGCCCTGATTAAATCAATATATATCTCCTTTACCTGCTCCCCTTGTTCTTCAATATGGTTTAAACCAAATAGTTTTGATAAAGACTCTCCCACCATCTTTACTTGCTCCTCCTTTCCGCCGTATGATTATATATTCGCTTTCTTCCATTTATTTCCTGCCGGTCGGAAAGGAAATTTCCTATTTTTTC
>DGEB01000005.1:12051-33164 GCA_002385735.1 Peptococcaceae bacterium UBA3937 | reverse complement strand
TGATAATGATCAAATTGCGATAAGAGTACCGGAGCGGTATCCAAAAACCGGGTACTTACTTAAGTGGTTTCCTGGCCGGGATACCCGGTTTACGAGGATAGACAGGCGGGCATTCTTTTATTTTCTCTATTACAATGATCGTTCGTTTTCCCATCTGCTTAGGCAAAGCATAGGTTTTTACATCCCGCACTTTCCCGCCTAAAAGGGCGATTGCCTTTTGGGCCTCGGCCAGTTCCTGAGCCGCATCCGCTCCTTTATAGGCTAAAAATACGCCGTCTTTTTGTACAAAAGGAAGGCCGTATTCCGCTAAAACCGCAAGCTTCGCCACGGCGCGGGAAACAACGATTTGATAGTTTTCCCGGTATGCCCTGTCGCGTCCAAGCTCCTCTGCACGACCATGAAGAGCGGTGGTTTCAGATAAGGAAAGAAGCGTAATCAAATGTTGTAAAAACCCCACCCGCTTCTGCAAGGAATCCACCAAGGTCAACCGCAGGGCAGGACAAGCGATCTTCAACGGGATTCCAGGGAAACCGGCGCCGCTGCCCAAATCCAGCACCTTTTCATCCCCCTGCCACGGAAAGGCGCGCAAGCCTAACACCGAATCAAAAAAATGTTTGATAAGCACCTCTTCTGTTTCCGTAATCGCGGTAAGATTAAACTTTTCGTTCCAACTAAGCAGTTCCTCCAAAAAGGTGGCAAACTGACTGATTTGCTTGTCGGTCAGCGGCAGATCCGCCGCCGAAAACAGTTCGACTAAAAACGCCCTCTCCATTCGCCCTTCCTCACCTTCGCCCTTCAGTTTTCGCAGCTCTAGTTTTTCCGATAGGCTTTTTCTAGATAGACCAATAATACCGAAAGGTCGGCCGGCGATACGCCGGAAATCCGACCCGCCTGTCCCACCGAGACCGGCCTGATTTCAGATAGCTTTTGTCGGGCTTCGACCGAAAGATTACGTATCTGGGAATAATCAAGGTCCGGCGGTAACAGTTTGGACTCTAACTTATTAAAGCGCTCCACCTGGGCTAATTGTTTGGCGATATAGCCCTCGTACTTGATGTGGATATCGATTTGCCGGCCAACGTCATGGGCCACCGTTTCCGCTAAACCAAGCTCCACCAAATCCGAATAACAAAGCTCCGGCCGTTTTAAAAGATTATACAGGCTGATGCCCTGTCTTAAAGGAGCACTTCCTTTGGCCTCCAGCAGCCGGACGACCTTCTCCGTCCCGGGAGTGACCACCGTTTCCTTCAACATCGTCAGGGCCTGGTCCAGAGCCTCCTTTTTCGCCTTGAACCTGGCATACCTTTCCGGCGTGACCAGCCCGATCGCCCATCCTTTCTCGGTTAAGCGCAGGTCCGCATTATCCTGACGCAGCAAAAGACGGTATTCGGCGCGAGAAGTCATTATCCGGTAAGGTTCATCGGTTCCTTTGGTCACCAAATCATCGATCAGAACGCCAATGTAGGCTTCGGACCTTTTTAAAATGAAGGGTTCTTTTCCCCGTAGTTTCATCACCGCGTTAATGCCGGCCATTAATCCCTGAGCGGCAGCTTCTTCATAGCCGGAAGTTCCATTGATTTGTCCCGCGCAGAAAAGCCCCCCGATGCTTTTTACTTCGAGGGATGGTTTGAGTTGGGTAGGAACCAAATAATCATATTCAATGGCATAGCCGGTTCGCAGGACCTGCACATTTTCCATCCCTTTGATGGTCCGTAAAAAACTGATTTGCACTTCTTCGGGCAAGCTGGAGGAGGCACCCTGCAGGTACATTTCCATGCTGTTTAAGCCTTCCGGTTCCACAAAAACCTGGTGCTGCTCCTTATCGGCAAACAAGACGATTTTACTCTCGATGGACGGACAATAACGGGGCCCCGCCCCTTTTATTTTTCCGCTGTATAAGGGGGAACGATGGAGATTATCCCGGATCAGCTGATGGGTATGTTCGTTGGTATACCCTAGATAGCATGGCTCATTGAGCCCGCGCCCCTTTTCCGTGAGGAAGGAAAAAAAGTTTCCATCCGGATCCCCTTCCTGAATAATAAATTGGTCCAGATCCAGGGACTGTTTATGTACACGGGCCGGAGTTCCTGTTTTAAACCGTCCTAACTGCAGCCCCAGTTCCTTTAAATTGTCCACCAGCTTTTCAGCTGCTCTTTGGCCGTTGGGCCCACCCGGATAGGAGATTTCACCGATAATAATTTCCCCTTTTAAATAGGTTCCGGTACACAAGATTACGGTAGGAGCGTAATAAATGGCGCCGGTTTCCGTCTCGATGCCACGAACATTCTTATGCTCATCAACCAGGATTTTCTCCACCATGGCCTGGTGCAGGTGGAGGTTTTTTTGATTTTGCAGCACTAAGGTCATCCTTTGTTGATAAGCTTTCTTGTCAATTTGGGCGCGCAAAGCGTATACCGCCGGCCCTTTTCCCGTATTCAACATGCGAATTTGCAAATAGGTCGCATCGATGTTAATCCCCATTTCCCCGCCTAAAGCATCAATCTCCCTGACCAAATGCCCTTTGCCCGGGCCGCCGATTGAAGGATTACAAGGCATTAAAGCGATATTATCCATATTTAAAGTTAAGATTAAGGTTTTACAGCCCAGCCGGGCAGCCGCCAGGGCCGCCTCGCATCCCGCATGGCCGGTTCCCACCACGATACAATCGTACTTTCCTGCTTCATAACTCATTCTTTTTGCCTCTTTCTCTTTAACCATCTATCTTTACCCGGATTTACAGGCAAGATCTCCTCAGATTTACTGTCCTTTACTTGCCTTACTTGCCCAGACAAAAGCGGGCAAAAATCTGGTCGATGATTTCCTCATCCAAGGTTTCACCGGTGATTTCCCCCAGATATTCCAGGCAATTTTGCAGATCAACCGAAACCAAATCCGAGGGGGTGCCTTCCAGTACCCCCT
This sequence comes from Peptococcaceae bacterium UBA3937, assembly GCA_002385735.1. Lineage (GTDB taxonomy): Bacteria > Bacillota > Peptococcia > DRI-13 > DTU073 > UBA3937. Next base: position 30,245 of record DGEB01000005.1, on the reverse strand, counting down.
GCCGCCCACTTTCAAGGGCTTTTAGGGCCTGGTCCAACGCCCGCTTATGCCGGATATTCGTAAGAAAGGCCTGGTCCTTATTTTCCCAACCGTGGACAAAAAACTGGTCTTTGATGGCCTTTTCCAACTCCTCGATCCCAATTTGTTCAGTGGCCGAAATAAAAAGCAAGCGGTAGCCTCTTAATTGCCGGGCTAAATCCTCCTCGTATTTTTCCGCATTTTCACCACCGGCCAGCAAATCAACCTTATTGGCCAGGATCATTGTTTTCTCCTTCGGAAGCTCCTTTAAATATTCCCGGTCCTCACCCGTAAGGCCGGTTGTGGAATCCAACAAATAGAGTAAAAGATCCGCTTCCTTAATCACGTCTTTGGTTTTTTCCACGCCGATCTTTTCCACCACATCTTCCGTTTGACGGATGCCTGCCGTATCAATCAAGACCAGGGGGATTCCGCCTAGGTTATAGTATTCTTCAATGGTGTCCCTGGTGGTGCCGGGCACGTCGGTGACAATCGCTCGTTGAGTTTTCAAAATGGTATTCAATAAACTGGACTTGCCTACATTAGGTTTACCGATTAAGACTGTTTTCAGCCCTTCCCGGACGATCCGCCCACTGCTGAAAGTCTGTAAAAGCTGTTGGATCCGCTCCCTGGTTTTCTCCAGGCGCGTCAGAATCTCCCCTTGATGAAGCCGCTCAAAGTCTTCTTCCGGAAAATCAATATCCGCTTCCAAATAGGCGATCACCTCTAACAGTTCCTGGCGACATTGCCTGATTTCCCGGGCCAACAAGCCTTGAAGGGTATTGGCGGCCGCCGTAAGAGCAGTTTCCGTTTTCGCGTTCACCAAATCCATGATGGCTTCGGCCTGGGACAAATCTAAGCGACCGTTTAGAAAGGCCCGCTTGCTGAATTCCCCGGGCTCCGCCAAACGAGCCCCCGCCGCCAACACCAAATCAAGCACCTTTTTGAGCACCACCGCGCCCCCATGGCACTGGAGTTCAACAACATCTTCCCCCGTAAAACTGTGGGGAGCCCACATGTTTAAGGCTAAAGCCTCATCAATAGCCTGGCCTTTTTCATCTTTAATCAAACCGTAACTAACACGGTAAGTTTCCTGCCCCTTTAACTTGTGCCCTTTTTTACTGAAAAAAACCTGATCAGCGATTAAAGCCGCGTCCGGACCGGAGATCCGGATGATCCCGATTCCGGCCGCACCATAAGCCGTGGCAATCGCAGCAATAGTATCGTCATATTTTAAGGAAGCGTGCGTCATGCCTTACTTTCACCTCATCATCAATCAACTAAAAATATAATATATCAAGAATACCCTGTTTTGCAAAGAAAAGCCTGGCTGAAGAGCCAGGTTAATAACTATTTCCCCTTATTTTTGTTCATGCTTGGTCAATCGCTCAACTTTTTAAAGAAATAACGACTTTGCGAAAAGGTTCTTCCCCTTCACTCAAGGTATCAATTTGATCCTCATGCTGCAAAGCCGTATGAATAATCCGCCTTTCTTGAGGGTTCATTGGTTCCAGGACAATTTTGCGCCCGGTTTTTTTCACTTTATCCGCCATGCGAACGGCCAGCTTAATCAAGGTTTCTTCACGTCTGGCCCGGTAATTTTCCGCATCAAGGATAATTTTCAACCGTGCCCCGAGATTGTTTTTGTTCGCTACTAGATTAGCTAAATACTGAAGCGCATCTAAAGTATCTCCCCGGCGCCCGATGAGAATTCCTAAATCATCACCCACCAGCTCCATGGTAATATAACCACCCTTTTCCGGCTTGACGACAACGTCTACGATTACACCCATTTTCTCCGCAATATCTTCCAAAAATTTTCTAGTGTTTTTCAGGGGATCTACTTTTTCCGTAACCTTTACCCGGGCCATTTTACTTCCTAAGATGCCTAAAAATCCTTTGCTTGGTTCTTCCAGCACTTCAACATTTACTTCATTTTCTTTCATCTGTAATTCTTCCAGAGCCATCTTAACGGCTTCTTCCACGGAACGGGCTGATATTTCAATACTTTTCATTTGCTTCCACCAACCTCTCCTTCTTCCAATGCAGGTTGACGATTGACCAGAACCTGTTGGAGCAAACCCAGAACACTAAAGAAAATCCAGTATAATCCTAAACCAGCGGGGAATTTGACACTCATAAACCCGATGAAGATCGGCATAAAGTATAACATCATCGGTTTAGTTGCTGCAAGTTGGGGATTATCCTGATCGGATTTTGCCATGCTAAGTTTGCTTTGCAAATAGGTCGCGCATCCAACTAAAACCGGAACGATAAAATAGGGATCAGGATTCTTTAAATGAGGGATCCAAAAAAAGCTGGAGCCTAAATCCGCATACTGAAATTGTTGTAAAGCCTGGAATAAAGCAATTAACACCGGCATCTGAATGAGCAAAGGCAAACATCCAGCTAAGGGATTAATTTTATGCTGCTGATATAACTCCATAATGGCTCGGTTCGCTTTTTCCGGATTTTTTTTATACTTTTCCTGGATTTCTTTTATTTTAGGCTGGATTTCCTGCATCCTTTTCGTTGATTTCATTTGTTTTTGCGATAAGGGATATAAAAGAAGCTTTATTAATATTGTTAAAAAGAGAATGGCTAGTCCATAACTGGGTATACCCATCGTTACCGTTAATTCATACAAAAACTTCAGGATTTCCTTTACACCGTCAACTAATGCTTGCCACAAAGTAACCCGTTACAAAAAACGATCTTGTAACGGTTCACCTCCCTTCTTCACTTAACTGGATCGTAACCACCCGGATGAAAAGGATGACACTTTAAGATTCTTCTGCACGCTAAAAAACACCCCTTCAGGACGCCGTATTTGTCCACCGCCTGTATAGCATAAGCCGAACAAGACGGATAAAAACGACAACTGGGCCCTTTTAAAGGAGAAAAATATTGTTGGTAGATCTTCAGCAAAAAGATAAGGAGCTTTTTCATGCCTATCCCCACGATTCAAAACAGGATTAATTAATCAATTAAACGGGCCTTTTTTAAAAGCTGTGCCATACTTTTTTCTACAACTGCAAAGGAAACTCCTTTAATTTTGGCACGGGCAATAAAAATTAAATCAACCTTGGCCTCAATTAAGCCCAGATAAGGCCGAAAGGCCTCGCGTAATCTTCTTTTAATCTTATTCCGTTCCACAGCACACCCGACTTTTTTAGAAACAGAAAAACCCACCCGCAAGCTTTTGGAGGCTTTATGGGCTAAGCCTGCTTGGGGTGATTGAGGCAAAACATACAGAACCAGGTATTGATTAGCGATTGATTTTCCTTGTTGGTATGCTTTTTTAAAATCGCTCTTTCTTTTTAAACGATAGGCCTTTGGTAACAAGATTATCTCCTCTTATACTAAAAGGCCACCAAATGCGGCCTTATACGGATAGTTTTTTTCTGCCTTTGAGGCGTCTGCGCCTTAAGATAGCTCTTCCACCCTGTGTTCTCATTCTCTGTAAAAAACCATGCACTCTTTTATGTTTACGGTTTTTCGGTTGAAAAGTCCTCTTCATTTATTTTAACCCCCCTTATTCCAGAATAAACGAGCTGTTGACAAATATACAAATGCATTATAAAGCAGCGTAACTTGATTGTCAAGAAAACGGGTTCTTTTCCTCAGGCATTCAAATAAATTTTTGTTTTTTGACTGTGGATAATTTTTTTCTGTTGATAACTATGCCTAATTTTGGTACTATATTAATTAGCAATGTTAAAAGGAGCTTATGTTATCCACAATTTGTGGATAACGTTGTGTATAAGGTGTGATTGAATTCTGTATTAAAAGTGAATAACTTTTGGTGCGGAATTTTGTAATGGATAGTATTAATACTGCCAGAACCCAAAACTCTGGTTTCTTTTTTTGTATTTTCATTAACACCATTATAAATACATTTTAAATATATTTAAGTATGATATGTTCAGGAGGTTGTTTCATGTCAAAAGAGACGAACGCTAATATTTGGCAATCAATCCTGTCCGAGTTGGAAAACGACTTATCCAGACCTAGCTTTGACACCTGGTTCAAATCCACCAGTCTTCTTGACCTTCAAGACAATCAACTGGTCATCGTTGTGCCCAATGAATTTGCCAAAGATTGGCTGCAAAAGAAGTATTATTACTTGATTTTGGAGAAAGCGTCCAAGATTTTGCGTAAAACCGATCTAACCCTTATCTTTCTTACTTCGGAAGAAGAAAAAGAATATCTGGCATCCGGCAGTGTTGCCAATGATCAAAATAAGCTCAATGACAAGTATCCTTATCAAAAACAGCCACTGAACAATTACAACGACGTTAATTATGGTTATCCGGCCGATGATTATGGTTTAAGCACCTTAAACCCAAAATACATATTTGAAACCTTTATTGTAGGTAACAGCAATCGTTTTGCTCATGCCGCCTCCTTGGCGGTCGCCGAAGCGATTGCCAAAGCCTATAATCCTCTTTTTATCTATGGCGGGGTAGGGTTGGGAAAAACGCATTTAATGCACGCCATTGGTCATTATGTCTTAAAACATCATAAAAACTGCCGGGTAATGTACGTCAGTTCTGAAAAGTTCACCAATGAATTGATCAACTCGATTAAAGATGATAAGACTGTGATGTTTCGGAATAAATACCGCAACATCGATGTGCTCTTGATTGACGATATCCAGTTTTTAGCCGGCAAAGAAGCTACCCAGGAGGAGTTTTTCCATACTTTTAACGCCCTGCACGAGGCCAATAAACAAATCATTATTTCCAGCGACCGTCCTCCTAAGGATATTCCCACCTTGGAAGACCGGTTGAGATCCCGTTTTGAATGGGGTCTAATTACCGACATTCAACCACCTGATTTAGAAACGAGAATTGCTATCTTACGCAAAAAATCCGATCAGGAACATATGAAAGTGCCGGATGAAATTCTCTATTATATCGCAAACAAGATTCAATCCAACATCCGTGAACTTGAGGGAGCGCTCATTCGCGTGATTGCATATTCTTCCCTTAGCAACAGGGATATTACGATGGATTTATGCACGGAAGCATTAAAAGATATTATTCCTTCATCAAAACCCAAAATTATCTCCGTTGACCTAATCAAAAACACAGTGGCGGATTACTATAATCTAAAAGTAGACGAGTTTAAAGCGAAAAAAAGAACAAGAAACATCGCTTTTCCAAGGCAAATTGCCATGTACCTTTGCCGTGAGTTAACCGATTTATCACTGCCGAAAATCGGTGAAGAATTTGGCGGCAGAGACCATACAACGGTAATTCACGCCTGTGAAAAAGTGGCCATGAATATAAAAGAAGATGCGCAATTAGATTCTATTATTAAAAATTTAATTGACAAAATTAAAAACGAAAAATAATGATACGTATTATACCTTAATAAGGCTATTGTGGATTAAACTCTTGATAGGCTGGGTTTTTCTTGTGGATAACTATTTTTCAGGATTTTTGGACTGGATAATGTGGACAGGCCGCCTCGTTTGTCCACAGGTTATGAAATAGCGTGAAGCTGGATATGACTACACAAAACGTCGTTTTACACATTTCCACAAGTATTATTACTATTATTACTGTTTTTTTGATTAATTAATATGTGGAGGGAGATATTTTATGAAGATCACGGCATCAAAAGAAAATCTTTTGTTTGGTGTGTCCGCAGTACAAAAAGCCGTTAATGCGAAAAACACCCTGCCCATTTTAACCTGCATCAAACTGGAAGCCAAAGGTGATCACTTATCTTTTACCGCAACCGATCTGGAAGTGGGAATTCAATGCAAAGTGCCGGCTGGGGTGATTGAAGAAGGTGTTTGTGTAGTTCCAGCCCGCTATTTTTCGGAGATTGTGCGGAAACTCCCTGATTCGGTGATTACTTTAGAATTAATTCATGATGGTGAAATAATTATCCAATATTCTAATTCCGAGTTAAACCTTAAAACCATGCCTGCTGATGAATTTCCCCAATTACCGGTGGTGGACGGTGAATACAAACTTAGTATCGAAGCGGGTAAAATCAAACAAATGGTGCGTCAAACCGCCTTTGCGTGCAGTACCGACGAAAGCCGGCCGCTTTTTACCGGTGTGCTTTGTGAAATTGAAAATAATGAAATCAGGATGATCAGTACCGATACCCACCGTTTAGCCTTAAAGAAAGAGTATATTCAAAATAAGCAAAAGAAGAGTTTTAGTTTTATCGTGCCGGCAAAAATCCTGACGGAAATGGCTCGTTTAATCCAGAATGATGAAGAATTTTGTCAGATGAATATCTCCAAAAATTTGGCCACTTTTGTGATTGAAAACATTCAAATTGTCTGCCGGCTTTTTGATGGACAATTTCCTAATTATCAGCAGGTCATTCCAAGTCAGTATACTTTAAAAGTGAAAACGAAAACCAAACTCTTTCAGGAAGCCGTGGAAAGAATCTCCCTTTTTTCGCTGGACAGCAGCAGTAATACGATTCACCTGAAGATTGAAAACAATATCCTGCGCTTATTCTCCCAGTCCGAATTAGGGCAAGGCTATGAGGAAATCCCGATTGCAGGCGAAGGAGATCCGGTGGATATTGCCTTTAATTACCGCTATCTGTTGGATGTTTTCCGGGTCCTCGATGAGGAAGAGCTGACCATCGAGTTTACCGGCCCGTTAAGCCCCGGGATTATTCGTCCGGTCGAAAACAATAACTTTTTATATTTAGTTTTGCCGGTAAGGTGCTAGGATTAATAAAAAATAGGAGGGGTAAACCCCTTGTATCTTGAAAAATTGCACTTGACGAATTACCGTAATTATGAAAAGCTCAGCAAAAATTTTTCTTCGCAGATCAATATTTTAGTGGGGGCCAATGCCCAAGGGAAGACAAATTTACTGGAAGCGATCTATTACCTGGCCATTGGCAAGGCCTATCGGGCCGTACGGGACATCCAGTTAACCAGGTGGGAGCAAAATCATTTTATAATTAGCGGCGAAATCCAGAATAAAATGGGATCATGCAATGTTGCCGTATTTTTTCAGCAACCCGCCGAGTCTGGAGGAAGTGCCGGTCAAAATACCAGAGTCATGGGAAGTAAGGGCCGTAAAGAAATAAAGATTAACGGGCTTAAAGTACGCAAAATGGCCGATTTTTTAGGAAATCTGACGGCGGTCCTGTTTGCCCCGGAAGATTTAAACATCGTCAAAGGCGCTCCCATCGAACGGCGGCGCTTGTTGGATAATGATATTTCCCAGGTCAGTCCCAGTTATTATGCCCAATTACAGCAATATCAAAAAGTTTTAATTCAACGGAATCACCTTTTAAAGAGGATCCATGAGCGCGAGAAAGGGCTGGATGAACTAGAAATCTGGGATCTGCAATTTTTAAAGTTAAGTGAAGAAATCATTCAAAAACGCCTTCAGGTTTTGGAAAAACTTTCTCCCTTGACCAGGTTAATGCAGCGTAAGCTTACGAAAGGAAAGGAAAACTTAGAGTTTAAATATTACTTTAACCGCAAAAGAGAGCTCAAAATCGGCAATCCTATAAAAGAAATCCTTGTACAGGAAATGGAACAGGTAAAAAAAGAAGAAATAGCCAGAGGAATGACCTTATGGGGACCGCATCGCGATGATTTGATTATTTCTTTAAACAGTTTAGACCTTAAACTATATGGTTCACAGGGACAACACCGTACCGCAGTTTTAGCCATCAAATTAGCTGAATTGGAGTTTTTTAAAAGCGAATCGGGGGAGTATCCGATTCTGCTTCTGGATGATGTGTTATCCGAGTTGGATCTGGAAAGAAGAGAACATTTAATCAAAATTATTCAGGAAAAAATGATCCAATGTTTTATTACGACCACCGAAGACCTGTCATTTTTATGGAATGATCACAGTAAGATTGCCAGTTATCATGTGGAAAAAGGCACATTACAGGAATATGTTTAGAAATACCTTTTAAGAAGGGAGAAAAATATGTTTTTACATCTAGGCAGTGATGTATCTGTCTTTAAAAGAGAAATCATCGGGATATTTGATTATAAGCTCATCAAAAAAAGCAGGATCACCAAAGAATTTATCGATGTAGCCGCCCATGAACATTTAATAAAAAAGGGAAAAAAACCCAAAAAAATTAAAAGTTTTATTTTAACCACCGGCAATGTTTATTTTTCGCCTATTTCCGCGGAAACATTGCAAAAAAGAATGTTAGGTGTTTTAGACGCATTTAGTGCTGAGAGCGAGAGGTGACGACATTGAGCAATAACCATAATGGAATAAATAATAACGAAAAACATGAATATGATGCCAGCCAGATTCAAGTATTAGAAGGACTGGAAGCCGTTCGCAAACGTCCCGGCATGTATATCGGCAGCACAGGGGCGCGCGGCTTGCATCATTTGGTATATGAAATTGTGGACAACAGTATCGACGAAGCCATGGCCGGCTATTGTGACAAAATCGAAGTGGATATTTACAAGGACAATAGTGTTTCAGTTTCCGATAATGGCCGGGGCATCCCGGTGGGGATTCAGGAGCAGGTAAAAAAATCTGCGGTGGAAGTAGTTTTGACGGTTTTACATGCGGGCGGCAAGTTTGGTGGAGAAGGCTATAAGGTTTCCGGTGGTTTGCACGGGGTCGGAGCGTCTGTCGTCAATGCATTATCGGAATGGTTAATCGTAGAGGTGAAAAGTGACGGCAAAATCCACCGGCAAAAATACGAACGAGGCAAACCGGTTACCAAATTGGAAGTAGTAGACACGACCAATGAAACCGGCACGAAAATGACGTTTAAACCGGACCCTTTGATTTTTGACGAACCGGAATTCAGTCTGGAGATTTTAAGTTACAGGTTGAGGGAATTATCGTTTTTAAATCAGGGATTAAAAATCATTTTAAGAGACCATCGTGGCGAAGAGGTGCAAAAAATCGTCTTTTACCACGAGGGTGGAATTATCGACTTTGTAAAATATCTGAATAAGAACAAGGATTGCCTACACAGCAAGCCGATTTATCTGAAGGGCGAAAAGGACGGAACCCAATTTGAAATAGCCTTGCAGTATAACGTCGGCTATGTCGAAAATCTTTATTCTTTTGCCAATAATATTCATACTACCGAAGGCGGCACCCATGAAGCCGGTTTTAAATCGGCTTTGACCCGGGTAATCAATGATTATGCCCGGAAAAACAATATTTTAAAAGAGAATAACGCCAATTTATCCGGTGAGGATGTGCGGGAAGGGCTTACGGCTGTTATTTCGGTGAAAATAAAAGAGCCCCAGTTTGAAGGGCAAACCAAAACCAAGCTGGGGAATAGTGAATTAAGAGGGCTTACGGATACGGTGGTCAGTGAGGGATTGTCCATTTTTCTGGAAGAAAATCCGGCGGTGGCCAAAAAAATAGTGGAAAAGGCCGTAAATGCGGCTCGGGCCAGGGAAGCGGCGCGGAAAGCCAGGGAATTAACCCGGCGCAAAAGCGCTTTGGATTCTACTTCCTTGCCCGGTAAACTGGCCGATTGTTCCGTAAAAGACCCGGCCATGTCCGAGATTTATTTGGTGGAGGGTGATTCCGCCGGTGGTTCCGCAAAACAAGGAAGGGACCGGCGTTTTCAGGCGATATTGCCGCTCCGGGGTAAAATTTTGAACGTAGAAAAAGCCCGGTTGGATAAGATCTTGAATAACGAAGAAATCAGGGCCATGATTACGGCTTTTGGCACGGGAATCGGCGAAGATTTTGAACTGAGCAAAGCCCGTTATCATAAAATCGTCATTATGACCGATGCCGACGTAGACGGCGCCCATATCCGCACTTTGCTTTTGACCTTCTTCTACCGGTATATGCGGCCGTTGGTTGAAGCGGGCTATGTCTATATCGCGCAACCGCCCCTTTATAAAGTGAAAAAGGGGAAACAGGAGACTTATCTGTATTCGGACGAAGAATTAGAAAAGGCAACGGCAGGGTTGCCCAAAAACAGTTACACGATTCAGCGTTACAAAGGTCTTGGGGAAATGAACCCGGAACAATTATGGGAGACCACGATGAATCCCGAACGGCGTACAATTTTAAAAGTAGAGGTTGAAGACGCGATGGAGGCGGATTCAATTTTTACGATTCTGATGGGGGATAAGGTTGAGCCGCGGCGGGAATTCATCGAACAACACGCTAAATATGTGCGAAACCTGGATATTTAAAATAGAGGATCGTTGCAGTTGCGATTATCTTCAGGCTGGCGAGGTGTAAATGAGTGGACAATTATATTGATGGCAAGATTATTCCTGTTGAATTGGAAGAGGAAATGAAAAAGTCGTATATCGACTATGCGATGAGTGTTATCATAGGTCGCGCCCTTCCCGATGTCCGGGATGGTTTAAAGCCGGTTCACCGGCGGATTCTTTATGCCATGTATGAATCTGGCATGACTGCGGATAAACCATATAAAAAATCCGCGCGTGTCGTTGGTGACGTTTTGGGACGTTATCATCCCCACGGGGACACAGCTGTTTATGACGCGATGGTGCGCTTGGCCCAGGATTTTTCCACGCGCTACCAATTAATTGACGGTCATGGCAACTTCGGTTCCGTGGACGGCGATTCGCCGGCGGCGATGCGTTATACCGAAGTGCGTATGTCCAAAATAGCGGCAGAATTATTAAAAGACATCGAAAAAGAAACCGTTAATTTTGTGGCCAACTATGATGAATCTTTGGAAGAACCGGCGGTTCTGCCTTCCCGGATTCCCAACCTGTTGATTAACGGTTCTTCCGGCATTGCGGTAGGGATGGCCACCAACATTCCTCCGCATAATTTGGGCGAGGTTATCGACGGCTTGATTAAATTGATTGATAACCCCCAAATTACGGTGAAAGAACTAATGCAAACCATTAAGGGGCCGGATTTCCCCACCGGCGGCATTATCATGGGGCGCGAGGGCATTCGGAAGGCTTATGAAACCGGCAGGGGTTCGATTCGTGTCAAAGGGGTATCCCGGATCGAAAAAATGAATAACGGGAAGATGCGGATTGTAATTACCGAATTACCCTATCTGGTGAATAAAGCGAAATTGATTGAAACAATGGCGGAGTTGGTGCGGGACAAAAAGATTGACGGCATTACCGATCTGCGGGATGAATCGGATCGCTCCGGTATGCAGATTGTTGTTGAATTAAGAAAGGATGTTAACCCGCAGGTTATTCTAAACCAGCTCCATAAGCATACGCAGCTGATGGACAGCTTTGGAGTAATTATGTTGGCGCTGGTCGACGGCGAACCCAAGGTGTTAAACCTCAAAGAACTGCTCCATTATTATCTGGAGCATCAAAAAGATGTGGTCGTGCGCCGGACCCGTTTTGATTTGCGCAAGGCGGAAGAAAGGCTGCACATTGTGGAAGGCTTGAAAATCGCCATTGATCATATTGACGAAGTTATTCGCATAATCAGGCAGTCGCGCAATGTGGAAGCGGCCAAAGAAAACTTAATGGCTCGTTTTGCCTTAACGGAGAAACAGGCGCAGGCGATTGTGGATATGCGGCTGGGGAAACTCTCCGGTTTGGAAAGAGAAAAACTGGAGGAGGAATACAATCAACTGGTGGAACGCATCGCTTATTTAAGGAGCGTTTTGGCTGATGAAAAGCTTGTTTTAAAGATTATCAAAGAAGAAATAACCGAGATTAAAGAAAAATACCAGGATAAACGCCGCTCCCAAATTAGTTTGGAGGATGAGATTTTGGAAATTGAAGATTTAATTGCCGATGAGGATGTTGTGATTACGATAACGCACGGCGGCTATATCAAACGGCAGCCGATCAATGCTTATCATAGTCAACGGCGGGGGGGGAAAGGCATCACGGCCATGACCACCAAAGAAGAGGATTTCGTGGAGCACCTGTTTATCACCACCACCCACCAATACATCCTTTTCTTTACCAATAAAGGGAAAGTCTACCGCCTAAAGGTCTATGAAATCCCTGAAGCCAGTCGTCAAGCCAGGGGCACGGCTATTGTCAATCTCTTATCGATTACCGGCGATGAAAAAATCACGGCGGTTATTCCGGTGCGGGAATACTATGAAGACCATTATTTGTTTACCGCTACCCAAAACGGCATTGTGAAAAAGACCCGCCTGACCGAATACGATACATCGCGCAAAGACGGCATCATTGCCTTGACGTTGGATGAGGACGATGAATTAATCGGGGTCCAATTGACCCATGGAAATGATGAACTGATGCTGGCGACGAAAAAAGGACTCGTGATTCGCTTTTCGGAAGAAGATGTGCGGCCGATGGGGCGCACGGCCCGTGGCGTGAAGGGAATTACCCTGGATGAGGATAATTCCGTCGTCGGAATGACCTTATGTCTTAATGATTTAGATGTTTTATTTGTCACGGAAAATGGATACGGAAAACGCACCCGGGTCGATGAATTCCGCACGCAAAGCAGAGGCGGGAAAGGATTGATCGGCTTAAGAGTCAGCCCCAAAACCGGTTTGGTGGTAGGAATCATGAGCGTTACCGATAGTGATGACATTATGCTGATTACCGAAGACGGCATTATGATGAGGACTTCGGTTGAGGAAATCTCCCAGTATCGCCGGGATGCCCAAGGACTGCGGGTCATGAGAATGGGAGCAAACGATCGACTGGTCGCCTTAGCAAAAGTGGCCAATAAAGAGGAAAAAGAGGATAAGGAAAAAGAACAAGCGGAAAAATAACTGGAGAAAGATCAAAGACCCCAGGAAAAGTTCTTTAAGAAAGGGCTTTCGTTCTGGTAATCTTATGTTATAATAGTAGCATTAAAAAAATCTGGAAAAGTAATAAACAAGGATAGGAGGAGAAAAGGTGAAAATCCTGGTAATTAATTGCGGCAGCTCATCTCTTAAGTATCAGCTCTTTAACATGGAAAATGAGGAAGTCATGGCAAAAGGACTGGTAGAAAGGATAGGCTTGCCGGGATCAATTCTAACCCATCGTTACGGAGAGGAAAAGAAAGTTATTGAAGATGAAATTTCCGACCATGAAAGGGCCATCAAGCTGGTCTTGGACGCGATTGTAAACCCGGAATACGGCGTCCTGAGTTCCATGAAGGAAATTTCGGCCGTGGGGCATCGCGTGGTACACGCCGGCGAAGATTTTTCAGGCTCCGTTCTTTTGACGGAAGAAGTGATGAAGGCCATCCGGAAAAACAGTGAATTGGCTCCTCTGCATAATCCACCGAATATCATGGGTATTGAGGCTTGTCAACGGCTTATGCCGGGTGTGCCTCAGGTCGCGGTGTTTGATACGGCCTTTCATCAAACCATGCCGCCTAAAGCGTATTTGTACGGGATTCCTTATGAGTATTATGAAAAATACAAGATTCGTAAATACGGTTTTCACGGTACCTCCCATAAGTATGTAGCCCAACGGGCGGCGGCCTTGTTAGGCAAACCGATCGAGCAATGCAAAATAATCACCTGTCATCTTGGAAACGGCGCCAGTATTGCGGCCGTGGACGGCGGCAAAAGCGTGGACACCACCATGGGCTTTACTCCTTTGGAGGGGTTAATGATGGGGACCCGTTCCGGTGATATTGACGCTACGGTAATTACCTTTTTGATGGAAAAAGAAGGCTGGACCACAGAGCAGGTTAATAATTTTGTGAACAAAAAGTCCGGGGTCTTAGGTCTTTCCGGGGTAAGCAGCGACTTCAGAGATTTGGAAACGGCCGCAGGCCAAGGCAATGAGCGGGCTCAAATCGCTCTGGACCGCTTTGCCTATGGTGTTAAGAAATACATCGGGGCTTATGCCGCAGTGCTGGATGGGGTGGATGCAATTGTCTTCACAGCCGGGCTAGGGGAAAACTCCGCTTCCATGCGCGAAAGCATCTGCTCGGGTCTGGGGTATCTGGGCGTAAAAATTGATTCGGAAAAGAACAAGATCCGTGGGCAAGAAATGGATGTTTCCGCAGTTGATGCCAAGACCAAGGTCCTGGTCATTCCCACCAACGAAGAATTAATGATTGCCCGGGACACTTACGACATCGTAAAGGGCAAAGCTTAGTACAGCGTTTTCATAAAGAACAGGAACCATAAAAACACAGATCGTAAAAACATTTCAAGGGAGCTTTGGGGCTCCCTTCTTTACTCGCCGACAGTCTTTTATAGTTTTGAAAATAATAGGGGAGACGGTCCCTTTAAATGACCGGTGTATTGTATATCCCACACTTGTACGGTATAATATAGTACAAGTAAGAAAAGGAGCTATGGTTAATGAAAAAGGTTAGAAATATTCCTTTATATACAATCACCGATAAAATTGTTAATCTTACTGCTGAAATTAGCGAATTAGTTGGTGTTATTACTGTTAAAAACAACATAAATGCCAATCCCAAACTACGCCGGGATAACCGGATCCGGACTATTCATGCAACTTTAGCCATTGAGAATAACTCTTTATCCTTAGAGCAGGTAACAGACGTAATAGATGGCAAGCGGGTTTTGGGAAAACCCTATGAAATTCAGGAAGTTAAAAACGCTTATAAAGCATATGAACGGTTATTGCAGTACAACCCTTACTCGGTACAGGATTTACTTGATGCCCATCGCCTTTTAATGACCGGTTTAATTCAAGAGACAGGGGTTTTTCGTCAAGGTGGAGTGGGCGTATTTGCGGGGGAACGGTTGGTGCACATGGCGCCGCCTGCTAAGCAGGTACCGCAGTTGATTACCGAGTTGCTTCAATGGACCGAAAAAGCCCGGCTCCATCCCCTCATCAAGAGCTGCGTTTTTCATTATGAATTTGAATTTATCCATCCTTTTGCCGATGGCAACGGCAGAATGGGCCGGATGTGGCAAACGCTTTTACTGGCGAAGTGGAAGCCTTTTTTTGCCTGGCTGCCGGTGGAAACATTAATTAGGGAGCGGCAGGATGAATACTATCGGGCATTGGCCTTGTCCGACAAGAATGCTGATGCTCAACCCTTGGCGGAGTTCCTTTTGCAGGTAATATTAGCTGCTTTAAAGGAGCTTGCCGAAACCGAACAAGTTAGCGAACAAGCAACCGTACAAGTCAGACGGCTTTTAGAAGCCTTAGGGACGGACACTTTGTCGGGCCGAGAATTAATGAAACGACTAGACTTAAAGCATCGACCTACTTTTCGAAATAACTATCTGGTGCCGGCGTTGGAACAAAAATTAATTACAATGACAGTCCCCGATAAACCCAACAGCAGCAAGCAAAAATATAGAAGGGTGTAAAAATAGAGAATGTAAAAGGAGAGTATTAGTGATGCTGATGACAACAGAAGAATTAGAAAAAAAATTAGCCCACGTTGTGGCTAAAGTTGAGAAAGAGGAACAGATCAGTGCATTTTATCTTTTTGGTTCATACGCTACCAAGCGTCCAAGGCCAACAAGTGACGTTGATTTAGCCGTTTTATTGGTTGAAAATCTATATAGAAATGCTGTTTTAGAGCAAAGATTAAGTTTGATGGCGGAAATAGCGCTTATTTTAGGGACAGATAATTTAGATCTTATTATTTTGAACGAAGCCCCGGCAAGTTTAGCTTTTCGAGTGCTTAAAGAAGGGCGGTTGCTATATCTAAAAAAAGGGGCAGAGCAACAGTTGGTTAGGTTTAAAGCTCAAATCTATGATCGCTATTGTGATTATTTACCTGTTCAGCGGTTTTTCTCCGCAGCATTAGCTAAGCGAATAGAGGAGGGGATTTTCGGTGGTCGACCGGGAAAAAATTGAACGGCGGTTAGAAAAATTAGAACAAGCTGTGCGCAAATTGAAGGAAATAGCTTCTTATTCTTGGGAAAAATATTATCAGGACGAAGGATTAAAAGACCGGGCCGAACGCAATCTTCAACTGGCGGCCCAGGCTTGCATTGATTTGGCGAATCACCTAATTGCCGATTTGGGGCTGCGGGCACCGTTGACTTATGCGGAAAGTTTTGCTGTTCTTAGTGAGGAAGGGATTATTCCTTCTGATTTAGCCAGAACGATGCAAAAGATTGCTGGCTTTCGAAATATTTTAGTACATGATTATCTGGAAATTGATCAGCAAATAGTCTATGCCATGTTAAACAACTTGCAGGATTTTGAGGAATTCGCCCAGTGCATTTTTCGAGTTTTGAAAGAAGAAGGTTAATCAGTAAATATTTAATTACACCAATGCAGAATAATTAAACAATCTTCAATCGGAGATTGATTCGCTAAAAGAAAAACTTGCTGAATTAGAGAAAAAAGAAACCAATAATAATTAGCCATAAAAAATACACCTTCGAAAAAATATGCGAAGGTGTATTTTTGCCGTGAGTATATCTCCACGAATATATGCATTAATCGTTTCCCAACCACCGAAAGCCTTGGTATTCTAAATGGCGGAGAGAGAGGGATTCGAACCCTCGGTAGAGTTGCCCCTACACACGCTTTCCAGGCGTGCACCTTCAACCACTCGGTCATCTCTCCTAAGGTCTACGGAAATAAGGCTTTTCAGTTAGTCTCCTCAAGTATGATACTTGAATCCGGGTCGATTGTCAAGATACTTTCAATTCTTACCAAACTGGAAGGATGGCTGTAACTGAACCATTCAAGAAAAGCAGGGGGCGATACATCAGCCAGGTTTCTGGCAGCTAAATCGATCTGCAGTTGCACGGCCCCGGGCACATCACCGGTAAGCACCACGGCCGTTCGATCGGCTTGCAGCTCCATCTGACGGGAAACGTAGTTTTCCAGGGGACGACTGAGAAAAGATACTGGCAGAACAAACAAAAGCAGCAAGGCTAGGGTATAAGGGGGATAAAAAGCGGTTTTTTCCCATACGGGCTTCAGGAACAAGAACAGCAAGGCCCAGAGGAGGAAATTGCCCAAAATCCCGCCAAGGATTCCTTTGATGATGTGTCCGTGCTTCCAATGGGCCATTTCATGGGCAATTACCGCCTTTACTTCCTGAGGCGGATAATTACGCAATAAGGTATCATATAAAACAATCCTTTTGGTTCGTCCTAAGCCGGTAAAATAGGCATTAGCCGCAGTAGTGCGCCTGCTGGCATCCATGACCAGGACTTCGCCCACTTCCAGCCCGGCCTTTTCCGAAAGCCCCTTGACCATCTGCTTTACTTCCGGATCGGGTACCGGCTTAAAATCATTAAACAGCGGGGAGACGACCACTGGCCACAACAAGGTCTGCACAAACAGCCAGACGGCGGTAAAGCCGGCTCCGGCCAGCCACCAGCCTCGCGGCCAGCGCTCCATGGCCGCAAAAAGCAAAATAACTGCCCCTAAGGAAAGGACAAAATCCAGCCCTGCACTTAAAAAATAGTCCTGCCACCACGAGGGAAGGGATTGGGTTAAAAAACCCCAGCGTTTTTCCCACCAATAGCCTGCAATTAATTGAAAGGGCAGGTGGATTAACCGGAAAAGAAGCCATAATATTAAGAAAAAAAGCAGCCCGCCACCCCATTTGCCACTTCCGGTTAAAGTGCATAAATGCTTAGAGCAGGCTTCCGCTTTTCCGCTGTAGACCAGCCAGCCGAGCACCGTTAATTCTAAAAGAAAGCTGATGATAAAGACTAAACGGTGGACAAAAAGATAATTCCGGCCCTCGATGATTTGTTGCTCCTGAAAAAAGGTGAAAGCCTGCGGCTTTACGGCTCCGGGAAAAAGGGTAAACCACAGGTATAACAGCGCAAAGACCCCGGTCGCTAAGAACAGGGCGTGTAACCAAGTCTTATTGATCGCTCCGATTATCTTCACCTCCCAAGTCTTTAAGCCCTGGTGAGATAAAGCTCCAGTAACCGCACTAATCCCCAGGCGAGCAAGGCATAAACCAGCATCCCGATCAGGGTGGCCGGTTCAAAGACCGATTGGGTTTCTGCCCCCCTGGTGACAAAGGGACGGAAAATCCCGGTGAAGGGGGCGAGAAAACCGCCGGTTACGGCATATATCCCGGCCACAAAACCGCTTTGGGGATTGGCGCCGAGCAATTTAAAAAGAAAGCGAAAAAGGAGCAGGGTTTCTAATAAACCTAGAAGATAATATATGATCCTTTTGCTCAGAATATACCGGCCCAAAGCATCCACTGCCCAATCCTCCTTCTAATAAGCTGTGTCATGCTTATTATAAGCAGGATCCGGGTAAACAATTCTTTTTTCCTCGGGTTTTCAGGGCCGTTTTTTTACTCTAATATTTCGTAAGTCCCGGTCACAACCGGCAGGTTAAGGCTGCCCAGCACCCG
>DGEB01000005.1:10860-11865 GCA_002385735.1 Peptococcaceae bacterium UBA3937 | reverse complement strand
GTGGTAACAAACCGTACTCCCCGGTCTAAGGCAATCGGCAAACTGTCTCCCTGCAGCAGGCTACCGACAATCACGCTGGAAAAAACATCGCCGGCCCCCGGAAAATGAGCCGGGATAAAGACACAACTGACTTTCCAAAACCGGTTGTTCCGCCGGTCATAAGCGATTACGCAAGTGTTTTTGCTGACCTGACAATCAGGAGCGCTGGTAATAATCACGATATCCGGCCCCATTTCGGCCAAGCGTACCAGCCATTCTTTGATTTCTTTAACCGAACATTTTTCATGGTACTTTTCATTCAAGAGAAAGGCGGCCTCGGTAAAATTGGGCGTAATCACGTTTGCTTTCCGGATTAATTCGCGCATATTGCTAACCATTTCTTCATTCATCGTATCATATAGTTTCCCATCATCCGCCATCACCGGGTCCACCACGATCAAGGCGTTGTCCTCGGCAAAATCATCAATAAAATCAGCGACAATATAGGCCTGCTTAGGTGAACCAAGAAAACCGCTGTAAATACTGTCAAATTTCAGACCCAACTTGCGCCAATGCTGAATGATCCCTTCTAATTGTTCCGTCAAATCGGTGAAATAGTAGCCCTCGAACCCTCCGGTCTGCGTAGAAAGCAAGGCGGTAGGCAAAGAACAAACCTGGACCCCCATGGTAGAAAGAATCGGGATCACCACCGCCAGTGAAGAACGACCAAAACCGGATAGATCATGCAGTGCCGCTACCTTTTTTACAAATGATTTTTTCATCCCCAACGCCCTTCTTTCTTTGTACTCTCTTTATTATACACCGTATGCCTCTGCCTGATAATCCATATTTTCTTTATCGCGCCTTGTGTTATAAGATGTTTACAAAGGAGGCACAATCGACTTGCTTTATTTATAAAAGATAATTTTTGCGCCAATATTGAAAAATTATTAAAAAAATAAAACAAAAAAAGAAGGATTTTAATATATTGTGTAGAATATATTAAGTAACAGAAAGAGAAAAAAA
>DGEB01000005.1:2049-10607 GCA_002385735.1 Peptococcaceae bacterium UBA3937 | reverse complement strand
GAGGAGTTTATTAAAGTCACTCGGATCTGGCGGGTGACTTCGATTTTTTTCTCTTTCGAATCCTATCTTTAAGAACACAATATTTTTCCCTAAAAGTCGATAAAGGCAAAGCCATCGAAAGATGGTGACGCAAAGCTAAAGGGACTAAGGTGTTTAAAAACACTATGTCAGCCAGTTGCCGAAACCAACCCTATTCTACTGGGGGGATTTCTCTTTTATACTGGCCGACATAAAGTGGGTGACGGTCAGTATGAAAAGAAATTCGAAAGCCATAACTAAAAACTCCCTTTTTCCTCCCCTTCTATTCCTAATTTTTATCTTAATCTTTTCCTTTTGCAACGTGACACCGACTTCAGCCTCATACTTGATTTCATTCAGCTCCGACGTAGCAGAAATCACCGCCCCTGCCCAGAATGGTGTTGCATGTGACGGAATAATTACGATCCAAGGAACCTCACCATTAAATCAAATTTGGTTATGCGTAAGAGGACCACAAGGAGAAGTAACTACATACCCAATCAAAGTTGAGCAAAACTCTTTCCAATACGATCTTTCTTTACGGTTTGGCGCCGGTACTTATACCATCTGGGCAGGTAACTCCCCCCATTATTTCGACGGTCAAATCCGTTTCGAAGTCATCAATACTTTAGACAAAGACCTGCGCTATTTGGCACCATCAGCTTATGTAGACAGCAACAATAAAATCGTAACCCAACTTTGCAACTCCCTTATGAAACCGAATATGACGGATGAAGAAAAGCTGGATAACATCTACGAATGGGTCACCAATAATATCAGTTATGATTACGACGCTTATTTAAGTGACCAGGACGAACTTCTACCAGCAAGCTTAATTATCCAAAAAAGGAAAGGCGCTTGCCGGGATTATAGCTTTACCATCGCCGCTTTGGCAAGAGCCGCAGGATTAGAAGCAAAAGTAGTTTACGGATATGCTCGTAATGGGAACAGCAAACCGGAATATCACGCCTGGAACGAAATTAAAGTCAATGATCAATGGGTAGCAGTAGACTCCACTTGGGATGCCGGATATGTGAAGAATGGAAAATTCACTTTTTCTCCCCAAAAGAAGTACTTTAACATTATCCCCAGTGCCTTTTCCCAATCTCATAAAGTAGAGAAAGTTACCTTGCATTAAAGAGCACATAACGCAAGGAAGCGGAAAAACCGTTTACTAAGAAAACAAGTTTCCCGCCCCCCATAATATATACATTATCCCTTTACTTCTTTGTCGCAGAACACCGCCCGGACCACCTGGCGGTGTTCTGCGTCTCCTTTCACGCAGGTAGTAAGGGTTAATGCAGTATAACCACAGTCTTCAATGCAACTCCAATCGGTGGCTTCTACTTTATGCAACTTGGCTACTCTGTAACGATAAACATAACCATTGAATTCAAGATAGACCATATCGCCGGGCTTTAATTTGGCCAGGTCACGAAAGATCCCGCCATACATCGACCGATGCCCTGCAATAGCCGTGTTTCCTTGTCCGGGGAGCGCCGACTCCTCATACCAGCCCAGGGAGGTGTTCAAAATCTCCTCGGAGGTTCCCTTGGCCACCACCGCCGATAAATTTATCGCCGGTATTTTTAGCAAAGCCTCGGTAAATTCCGTAGTTTCCTGTTGTGAGTTAGCGCTCAGGGCATCCAACCCTTGCTGGACGTTTTGGTCAAGTTCACCCTTGCGGTATTTCGTCCATCTGTTGTCCTGTAAGGTAGAAGTATAAAGGTCGGTGAAAAGGGGATATAGCAGAAGCAATATCCCCACTATGATAATTATTGTCCCTTTGATTCTTTTATGCTGTTCATCGTTCATCGTAGCATCACTCACTCTTGGTTTGTTCTTTCATTCTACTCTTGCTGCCAAGCACTCTTCTCTCTTTTATTTTAATGCTACTCAGTTCGATATGCTAGTCCTGATGCGATTATTAATCTCTGAATCTCATCCATCCACCGTAGGCCAGTAAGCTCATTCCTAAGCTGATGAATAATCCTGTATTGCCACCGGTGTTCGGTAATCTCGGAGTTCTTTCTCTCGGAGGAGCAATCGGCTCTGGCTCGTCAGCAGGTTCTTCCGGAGGTGTGGGAGGTGCTGGCGGTGCCGGAGGTGCCGGAGGTGCCGGAGGGGCTTTCGGTACATCTTCATCTTTTTCAACTTCTATCGGGTCAGGAACCGTTCTGGAGCCGGAACTGCTCCTTCTGCACTCGATCATCACTGAATCGTTTGCTTCCCTAATCTTTCCGGTGTCACATTCTTTTAAGATGGCCACGTTCTCTAATTCATAACGTTTATTGTAACGAGCCGAGGTGTTCGAAAGCTTGATTGTGTAGGTCTTTTCAGCGACCCATTTGCTGCCGTTTTTATCTAAATCCTCTTCATCGATGATCCATTCGTCATCAAATTCACCTTTTACTTCGAAGCCGCTGGGAACATCCAGGACATCCGTGACAATCGCGCTTTCGTCGATGATCGAATCTTCACTGGGTCCACTGGGTAAATCAAAGTCTTTGGCATCTTTAACGGTGTGTTTTTCTCCTACCTTGTTCTTATAATTGTTTAAGGTGATTTCGGCAACGACTTTGTAGTCCGCTTTATTGACCGGTTCGAAATCGATGCTGTAATCGTAATCTTTTTCTTTTCCTGCTTCTAAATCATCACAGTTAATGGTTTGAGTAGCGCCGGAGAGTTCTTTGTAGGAATAGCCCGTTCTATACAACACCTTAACGTTGATTGCCAGGCCGGAAGTGGGCACATCTCCCGTGTTCTTAACCGTTACGGTACCTTTGACGCCGATTTCTTCGTCTTCCTCACTTACTAATTCTCTTGTTACCTTCAAGGTGTATTCGATTTCTTTCGTGTCTCTTGATCTGAATCTGATGT
This sequence comes from Peptococcaceae bacterium UBA3937, assembly GCA_002385735.1. GTDB lineage: Bacteria > Bacillota > Peptococcia > DRI-13 > DTU073 > UBA3937. The sequence continues at coordinate 7,709 of DGEB01000005.1, read as the reverse complement.
TGTCAGGCCTGGCGATCTTTTCAATCGTCCAGTCGTAACTGGTTCCGCCATTCCAGTATCCTTCGGCCGAGATGTCTGCAGTGATCATTGTTCCCTTTTCTTTAGTGGTTATTTTAACTGCAGCATCGTCTTTGCGTTCCGTTTCCGAATCACGTTCGATCAAAATTGCTTCGTTTTTCAGAGTGAAGGTCTTGTTGCCTTCAGCGTCTTCATTCTTAACAACAACTTCGTATACCTTGGTAGCTTTTCCGGACCGATTCAAATCTTTTTCTTTAATTTCCCAGCCGTCCTCATTTAAGCCTCCACTTATTTCAATCCCGTCCAGGTCATCTAAGTTTACGAAATCATCGAATACAATCGCTTCTTTGTCCGCTTCCTCTACCGATACCCCTTTACCAAAGGATTTAAGCTCAAAGGATTTTTCCAATTTGAGTTCTTTATCCTTAGCTGCATTGTCGGTGCTTACAGTGACCAGGATTCTGTATTTGGTGTTTTTGTCGAAAGCATATGCAATTTGGTAATTATATTTGGCCGATTCATTTGGTTCGAGTTCATCATCAGGCTCGATTATTTCTTTAGCTCCTGCAATATCAATGTAGCCGTGTCCTTTTTTCTCCTGTAATTGTACGTTGATTTTCAGGTTTTTAGTTGCTTCTTTGCCTTTATTGGTAACTGAAACCTGCCCTTTCACATATCCATCTTTTTCGACGTTTCCGCCACATTGCTTGAGGATTCTGGTAGCAGTTAAGGTGTATTTAATGGTTTCACTCTCTCCTGGGGCCAGGGTAATATCGTTTTTATCAGCTTTTTTCTCGATTTTCCAATCATAATCCTTCGAATAGTTCATGAAACCTTCGGCCGTAACGCACCCGATGAGTTGGGCAGCGGATAAATCAGTAATGATAATGACTTTTTCGTCGTCGGTGCGTTTCTTGCCGCTATCACATTCGGTAAGCGTAACCGTATTAAGCAGCGAATAAGAGCCCTCTTTATTCACTGAGTCGTTTTTTACATCAACCGTGTAGGTTATTTCCACGTCATCGCTTACTTCCCAGTACTCTTCCGAAGCGACAGCCGCAAAGCCGTCGGGAACAGTAATTTTATCCTTAATGGTTGCCTTTTCATCAGTAACGATCTCTTTTTTTATACACTTATTCGCATTAAATGGTATTTCAAGTTTTACGCCGTACTCTTTTCCATGGTTACCGTTAAAGTTGGTAATAGTTGCATGGAATACTACTGCATAATCATTTACTCCATCGATTAAGTCAAGGTCCTCAATTAAGTATTCGTATGTTTCATATCCACTGCCTTTTAGGTTTTGGGTCGATATGGTTTTGGGAGATGTAATCGCTTTACCATCTGATTTCTGAACCCAAGCTTTTAACTTGAAACCTTCGGTGGGTATACAGGTTTTATTTTTTACTTTAACCGAAGCCTTAAGTTTGCTAATCTTTTTACTTTCACTTGCTTTAGTACGATCTACTTTCAAAGTATATTCGATTTCTGCAGATTGGCCTTTTGATAATTCAATTTTATCTTTATCCGCCGATTTTTTAATGCACCAGTCGTATTCTATTTCTTTGGTAATGTCCAACGCAATGTACGGGTTTGATATTTCGATTGTTGTAGTGGGTTTAGGTTCATAACAAGCTTCCGTTAATGCTAGGTCGTCATAGAAAACATTATAGGCAAGTAGCATCGCAAATACCAGCAAAATCGCCACTAGCTTCTTACTTCTACTTGTTTGCATAACCCTCACATCCTTTTTCTCTTTTTTTTTATTCTATCTCTGCCTACTATTATAGCAGGTTTTTGTGAATTTGCTAGAGTATTTAGTATATTTTTATTATTACAATTTTCGCGGGGTCCCAAAGAATTTTCGCCATTTAGAGAGCTTTTTCTATAAAAGTATTGCAGATATGATATAATAAATATTACCAATTGTCCTATTTTTTCAATTAATAAAATTTTTGAAAAGGGGGGTTTTTCTACGTTTGAAGTCATTGCAATGGTCACCATGCTCGTTGATCACATCGGATATGTCTTTTTTCCCGACCAAATCATCTTTAGGATCATCGGCAGAGTGGCCCTGCCCTTATATACCTTTGGAATTGCGCAAGGCTATAAATACACCAGAAGTTTTAAAAAATACATCATTCGGCTTTTCATTATTGCCTGCGTAAGCCAAATCCCCTACATGTTTCTTTTTCTCACTAAAGAGCTCAATATTATTTTTACCTTCATTACCAGTCTGCTGCTTCTTAAGTTTATGGACACCGTCAAGGGTGGCCCCCTGGTCAAAATCCTTATTGCTATCGCCGGCAGTATCTTTCTGCAGGTTAATGGTTTTGAATACGGAGCTTATGCGTTTCTTTTGTTGTTGGTCTATCATTACCAACACAGTATGCTCTTTAGGCATAATGTTTTAAATTTTGCTTATGTTCTGGTTAAAAGCAACATCGTATATCTTATCCAGTTCTTCAGCATTATTCCCACTTTGCTTATTAAATATACGCGCAATATCCGCTTAACCGGGAAGGCCAGATACTTTTACCTCGTTTTTTACCCCCTGCATATTACGATCTTACTGTTAATCTATATGTTTTTATTAAACCAATAGAACTAATTTTTTTCGCCGTACATTGCCGGCAGCCTTCGTTTATGCTCGCTGCGGGCATGAAAGGCTTCTATTTTCGCAATGGTGGCCGGGTCGCCTTCCCCTTTAAGTAAATAACGGTCAATGGCAGCATAGGTGATGCCCATTTCGGCTTCATCGGTTTGTCCTTCAAATAAGCCGGCCGAAGGGGCTTTCGTCAGGATGTTTTCCGGCGCTTTTAAAAACCTTAAAAAGTCGTAGATTTCCGTTACGGTCAAATCGGCAATAGGGTTGATGTCATAAGCCCCGTCGCCCCATTTCGTAAAGTAACCCATATAGCGTTCACTGCGATTACTGCTCCCTGCGACCAGATAATTTTTGGTCTGGGCAATCGTGTAGAGGGTTATCATGCGCAAACGGGGGGTCATATTGACCAGCGCCAGGGGACTAATCTCCCCAAGCGTTTCGATCTGGTCGCGCAGTTCCACTTTGGCCCTGGTTAAGTCTACCGTGACCGTTTCGAATCCATACTGCTTGGCAACTGCCAACCCGTCGGCCATGTCTTCCGCATAATTACGCCGTGACTCACAGGGCATCATTACGCCTATAACCTGGGCGCAGGCCTTTTTACACAGAATTCCCACTAAGGCGCTATCTTTCCCGCCGCTGTTTCCGAAGACGATCCCTTGAGCGCCTGCTTTAGTTAACGCTTCTTTGATAAAAGCTACTCGTTTTTGTAGTTCATTGGCATAATCTCTCATGGTCTTCGATCTCCTTATCATAAAGCTAAGTAAAATTAAATGAAGCTCAACAACAATAAAGCGAAACAGCTTTATTTTTTTATGCGCCGTTGGTGTTTGTTCCTGTTATAATATAGGATATCCGTATTTCTGTCAATCTTGCCAAGGGGGATATTTCCCGCGCTTAAAAGCTGCGCCATAATAATTCAAAGGAAAAATATCCCGGAAAAGAACCTATTTGTAGTATATAATTATATGGTGTAATTGGTAGTTCATTCTAACAATAAAGAGTAGCAGAGCAATTGATTTGCGTAAAGAAGGTGTATCCTTAATGAACCAAACTAAGCCCTTTCTTAACTATACGCAAGGCTTTAAAGACGGCATCCCCATCGGGTTAGGGTATTTGTCCGTCTCCTTTGCTTTTGGCATGATGGCCGTTAATATGGGGCTTCCCGTCTGGACGGCCGTGCTCATCTCAATGACCAACCTTACCTCGGCGGGGCAGTTCGCCGGTATCGGGCTGATTACGGCGGGCGCCCCTTATATCGAAATGGCTTTAACCCAGTTGATCATTAACCTACGCTATGCCTTGATGTCTTTGTCCCTTTCCCAAAAAGCCGATCAAACCTTTAATTTGCTACATCGCCTGCTGCTTTCCTTTGGAGTCACCGATGAGGTTTTCGCTGTTGCCAGCGGCAAACCGGGCGAGATAAATAAGCGCTACATGTATGGCCTGATTACCGCCCCTTACTTTGGCTGGGCGTTAGGTACCTTTATCGGCGCGGCCGCCAGCACATTTTTGCCGCCGGCTATTCGTTCCGCGCTGAATATCGCCCTCTACGGCATGTTTATCGCGATTATCATTCCCCCGGCCAAGCACAATCTGGCCGTCCTCAAGGTTTTGCTTCTTTCCGTTGCCGTCAGCTTTCTTCTAACTTATGCTCCCCTGTTCAACCAAATATCCGGTGGCTTTGGGATTATTCTCTGTACCATCATCGCTGCGGCGGTGGGGGCCGCCTTTTTCCCCATTGAGGAGGTGGAGAAACGCTAATGGCAACTCTTCCGACAATACCGCAGATTCTGGGCTATATTTTCGTGATGGCACTTGTTACCTATCTTATCCGAATGCTGCCGCTGGTCATCTTCAGGCAAAAAATAGAGAACCGCTTCATTCGTTCCTTCTTGTTTTATGTGCCTTTTGCGGTTCTGGGCGCCATGACCTTCCCGGCAATATTTACTTCCACCGCCTGCTTTTTATCCGCTCTGGCCGGAACGGCCGTGGCTATTCTTTTGGCGCTGCGGGAAAAAGGCTTGCTTACGGTGGCCCTGGCGGCATGTTTGGCCGTGTATGTAGCGGAATATCTTTTAAAAATATGGCAATGAAATTTTTCCTTCCTAATTATATATATAAGCAATTAACAGAATGCACGATAATTTTCAGATTATTAAATAGGCTCAGGCTAATTTTCCCGCGCTAAGGCTTGACTGGATCTTGCCGAAGAAATAATGAACGCAAAAAGGGCTTAAACCCTGTACGTTTAAGGCCTCGCCTTACGTTATATAACTGGCGGAGGGGGCGGGATTCGAACCCGCGTGCCGTTGCCGGCAAACTGATTTCGAGTCAGCCTCGTTATGACCACTTCGATACCCCTCCGAATATTTGTCTATATATTATATGATAATGAAGCTTTTATTTAAAACAATGTTATTTTTTACGGCGCTCCTGAAAAAACTGCTGTAAAAGTCCAGCGGCTTCTTCCGCCAAAATACCGCCGGTTATTTTTACACGGTGGTTAAAGCCCGGATATTGCAAGAGATTGAGTAAGGTTCCCGCACAACCGGCCTTGGGGTCATCTGCGCCATAAACGACTCGTTCAATTCGGGCCTGAATCATGGCTCCCGCACACATGGGACATGGCTCTAAGGTAACGTATAAAATCGCCCCTGGCAAACGCCATGAGCTCAGCTTTGCTCCGGCTTCCCGCAGAGCGATGATTTCGGCGTGCGCGGTGGGATCATGGGCCGTCTCCCGGAGATTATGGCCTCGCCCGATAATCGCTCCATCCTGAACGAGGACGGCGCCGATGGGGATTTCCCCTTTGCGCAACGCCTTTTCGGCCTCTAAAAGGGCCTCTTTCATAAAAAATTCGTGTTTTGTCCGCTCTCCGGCAAAAGCACGGTCCATTCCCATCGATCCTCTAAAAAATATCGTTTTTGTGCCCGCTTGCGCTTAAAGCTATTCTTAAAGATATTATCTGTTTGGTGTATATCCGTTTGGTGTATATCCGTTTGGTGCGCCCGGCAGGATTCGAACCTGCGGC
>DGEB01000005.1:0-1917 GCA_002385735.1 Peptococcaceae bacterium UBA3937 | reverse complement strand
GTTTGGTGTATATCCGTTTGGTGCGCCCGGCAGGATTCGAACCTGCGGCAGACGTGGATTAGGAATCCACCGCTCTATCCTGCTGAGCTACGGGCGCCAACAAAGAGGAGTATGATTTAAAAATGGTCAGAAACTGACCATTGACTGCTTCAAATGGCGTGCCCGGCAGGATTCGAACCTGCGGCCTTTTGATTCGTAGTCAAACACTCTATCCAGCTGAGCTACGGGCACATTTATTTATCTGGCGGAGAGAGAGGGATTCGAACCCTCGATACAGGTATTAGCCCGTATAATCGCTTAGCAGGCGATCGCCTTCAACCTACTCGGCCATCTCTCCCCACACAAACTGACTCTTACTATTATACACAATTAAGAAGCAGAAATCAAATTTCTGTTTTTGGAAATCAGGGCAGTTAAAGTAATCATCCTGATTAGTTTTATGGCGGAGGGGGTGGGATTCGAACCCACGGAACCCGCAAGGATTCAACGGTTTTCAAGACCGCCTCCTTCAACCGCTCGGACACCCCTCCGGCAAGCTGCGTTAATTGTGCTCCGCGCTAAATAATTCATACAATTAAAGCAGCAAAATATAATATAACATTTTGCGAAACCATTGTCAATGCACGGAGAAGCACGGCGCACCGGGATGTCTTCCCAGTGCGCCTTCCTTTCAGTGCTTCTTTATTCTCCTTGCCGTTATTGCCCTAACTCGACGCTTCCTTCGGTGGCGCAATCCTTTCGATGCCTCCCATGTAGGGACGCAGGGCTTGCGGGATGGTGATACTGCCATCCTCTTCCTGATAATTCTCGAGAATGGCCGCCGTGGTGCGCCCCAGCGCCAGGCCCGAGCCATTCAGCGTGTGCACGAATTCAGGCTTGCCACCCCCGGCCGGACGGAAGCGGATATTGGCTCGCCGGGCTTGAAAATCCTCAAAATTACTGCAGGAAGATATTTCGCGATAGGTTCCAAAACTGGGGAGCCAGACCTCCAGATCATAAGTCTTCGCGGCGGAAAAACCAAGGTCTCCGGAACTCAGACACACCACACGGTAAGGCAATTCCAAACGCTGCAAGATCGTCTCGGCATTAGCGGTCAGTTTTTCTAACTCCTCATAGGAGTTGGCCGGAGGACAGAATTTAACCAGTTCTACTTTATTAAACTGGTGCTGCCGGATTAAGCCCCTGGTATCCCGGCCGTGGGCGCCCGCCTCGGCCCTGAAACAGGGGGAATAGGCCACATGGTAAATGGGGAGTCGTTCTTCTGCCAGGATTTCTTCCCGATAGAAATTGGTGACCGGTACTTCCGCGGTCGGGATCAGATAATAATCGGTATTTTCCAGATGAAACATATCCTCGGCAAATTTCGGCAACTGGCCGGTGCCGGTCATGCTTTGGCTGTTTACCATAAAAGGCGGGATGAGTTCCAGATAGCCATGTTCATTCGTGTGAATATCCAGCATAAAGTTGATCAACGCTCTTTCTAATCTTGCACCCAGCCCTTTGTAAAAGGCAAAGCGCGTCCCCGTCACCTTGCCCGCCCGTTCAAAATCCAGGATGTCTAACTGTTCACCAAGCTCCCAATGGGGTTTGGGCGGAAAAGGGAAGTTTCGCGGCGTTCCCCATTGCCGTTCTTCCCGGTTGCAACTGTCATCAGGTCCAACGGGAATCGATTCATGAGGCAGATTGGGGATCGCCAGCAGGGTGTTGTTTAGTTCTTCCTCGATGGCCCTTATTTCCTCATCATGCTCTTTTATTTCCTGAGAAAGCGCCCTCATTTCCAAAACCAGGTCTTCGGTATTTTGCCCCGCCTTCTTCAAGCGCCCGATCTCTTCCGACACGCTGTTGCGCCGGCTCTTTTTCTGTTCCACAACCACGAGCTTTTGACGGCGGGATTCATCCTGTCTCTTATACACATCT
>DGEB01000032.1:14399-15058 GCA_002385735.1 Peptococcaceae bacterium UBA3937 | reverse complement strand
AGATGTGTATAAGAGACAGGTATATAAGGTATCTTGCCGAAGGAATCGCCAATATTATTGTTATGCTGCAGCCCGAGAAAGTGGTTATTGGCGGAGGAATCAGCAAGGAAGGCGAGACGCTTCTGAAACCCCTAAGGAAGGCTGTAAAGGAAAGGCTTTATTACAGGAAGGATGATGTTCCGCAGGCTGAACTGGTTGCGGCCGAACTGGGAAATGACGCAGGCATTATCGGTGCAGCAATGCTTGGTATGCAGGGCGGATTTTGAGAGGTTGATAGACAGTGCCATCAAGGAGAATCAAGCTGGTTATAGAGTACGACGGTTCGTTCTATCACGGATGGCAGATTCAGAAGAATGTGCCCTCGGTACAGGAGGAAATTGAAAAAGCGGTTTTCAGGATTACCGGTGAAAAAGTCAGTGTAACAGGTTCGGGACGAACCGATGCAGGGGTCCATGCCTATGGTCAGGCAGCCCATTTCGATACCGAATCAAGAATACCGGCTGATAAGTTTGCCGAAGTGCTTAATACCGTTCTTCCTCCAAGTATTGCGGTTGTATCGTCAAAGGAGGTCCCTCCCGGTTTCCATGCAAGGTTTTCAGCCATTAAAAAAACATATAAATACAAGATTCTGAACAGGCCTGTCCGTTCACCGATCATGG
>DGEB01000032.1:0-14203 GCA_002385735.1 Peptococcaceae bacterium UBA3937 | reverse complement strand
CGGGCATGGCACGTGCCATGCCCGCTTGATATCGGCAGTATGAACAGGGCTGCTTCTTTTTTCACAGGGTTCCATGACTTTACCGCATTTTGTGCGAGCGGGCACAGCGTAACCGATTTTGAACGGCATATTTATCATTCCGGATGGACTGAGGAAGGCGGCCTGCTTGTTTACACCGTAACAGGCAACGGTTTTCTTTATAATATGGTTCGCATAATGACGGGTACAATGGTTGAAGTCGGGCTTAATAAAAGACCTGCTGAAAGTATACCCGGGCTTTTGGAGAAAAAGGACAGGAGGCTGGCCGGAATTACCGCGCCGCCCCAGGGGCTTTACCTGTGGGAGGTTGACTATGGTGATTCCGAAATTTGTAAATAATCGTAAAGCGGTTGAACTGTTTTTCACCGCATTGCGCTGTATCCGCATAGGCAATTTATAACCAATCTGTTGAGGAGAAGGCTTATGAAGCTGACAGGTAAAATATTCAAGGGAACGGCATTAATAATGGAAGAAGAATCGGAACTGAACGGTGAAGGCAAGTTCCAGAAACAGCTGGAACATTCCCTTATAGAATTATGCAGGAAAATGGGTATATCGGTACCCATGTGGCTTGGAAAGAACACAAGGGAGTTTACCAGGTTCAGATGGACCACATTCAACAGTGACCAGTTCTTTGAGCCGGTAAATTTCGACAGGTTTGAAATACGCCTTGAAGATATTTGATATTCTGTTACTCTTTGAATTCCCGCTTATATAATCATTAATATATACTTTGCGGCTGTTACACCCCAAGGTAACTACATTCCGCATGATTGCAGGCGGAAATCCTGCCCCGCGTCTTTTTGCCCGTCAGCCTGTACCGCGGGTTCGGGAACAGGAGGGGCATATTCGGCCGGCAGAAAAGGAAAACTTATCACGATGGAAGAAAGATCCCGGGAGGACTTTACATGCATACTTCTGACAAACTTGTACTGAAATATCCTGCATCATGGCACGGCGATATGTGGAGGGAGGCTCTGCCGTCGGGCAACGGTACTGTCGGAGTTGCCGTTTTAGGCAGCATAAAGCAGGAAACCGTTATTATCAACCACAACCGGCTGTGGCACTGGGGAAGGAAAGATGAACTTCCGGACGTGGGATACAAATTAAAGGAAACACGGGCGCTAATGGATGAAAATCGGTTTTTGGAAGCAAGCTGGAATCTTACGAATGCGTTAAGGGAGCACGGGTACGGGACAACCCTCGAAGCGCCGATGCCGCTGGCAGACTTAAAGATTACGATGCCCTGCGAAACGGGTTTTAAGAACTACCTGCGCGAACTGGCGGTGGATACGGGTGAGATTACCGTTGCGTGGCAGGATGAAAACAACGAATACAAAAGGCAGGTATTTGTTTCAAGGGCTGATGATATCATTGTCTGCAGAATAAGGGCAATACACGAGGTTAAGGCCGATATAGAGCTGGATGTTCACAGGGACGAAAGAAACCAGGTTCCCGAACGGTTCAGGGAAACTGCCGGAACAAAAAGGTACGAAGTGGATTCTAAGGATGGGTTCATCTGTTACGGAATTACCCATGAAGACGGTACCGACTGCGGTGTTGTTCTGAAAGTAATTGCCGGAGATATACGCAAGTCGGGTAATTGCCTGAAAGCCGAAAGCGGCGGTGATATCCTTATCCTTGCAAAGGTGTTCGTTCAAGGTTGTTTTAATGAATCGTGCGCAGAAATCAGGAAGGTTCTTGACGCCATTGACATGGATTACGATACGCTGCTTGAAAGGCATGTAAACATACACAGGCCTAAAAATTGCAAAAAGAAAAAAAGAGGTTGACAACTGGATCTGTATATGTTAAAATCGTATACTGCATCATCATATTGTGTCCATGCGTACCTCTGCCCGGGAAATATGGAACGGTGATATTATAACATATATATGCTTAGGGTACAATATAGTTTATGGAAATTACAACTAAATGATAGATTGGGAGAATGATAGCGTTTGAACTGTAATGATGTTATTCAATAACCGCATGATAAGAGATTAGGTTCATGTATTTAAGATACGCGATTTTCCTAATCTATTTTTGTTGTTTATGAGAGAATATATGAATTCTTTTTTTACATGTACATATAAACATTTTCTTTTTTTATTGTTTTCTGATACTTGCTGATTTATACAAGTGTCTGCCAAAAGAATAGATAACAGTATGAGGTGATTTTGGATGGTACATCCTGTTAAATTGGGTAGAGTAACCCGCATGAGCTATTCTAAAATTAATGAAGTCCTTGAAATGCCAAATCTGATCGAGGTCCAGAAAAATTCCTACCAGTGGTTTTTAGATGAGGGTTTAAGAGAGGTTTTAAGGGATGTCTCTCCCATAACTGATTATACAGGAAACCTGGTTATGGAGTTTATTGATTACTCCCTGGATCTGGATAATATAAAGTATTCCATTGAAGAATGCAAGGAAAGAGATGCCACCTATTCAGCACCTCTGAAAGTAAAAGTACGTCTTATCAACAAGGAAACCGGTGAAGTAAAAGAGCAGGAAGTTTTCATGGGGGACTTCCCCTTAATGACGGAAAAAGGGACCTTTATTATTAATGGGGCGGAAAGAGTAATTGTCAGCCAGTTGGTTCGTTCTCCCGGTGTTTACTATGCGGAGGAGATTGATCCCAGCGGCAAAAAGATTTACGGCGCGACGATTATTCCCAACCGGGGAGCCTGGTTGGAGTTTGAAACGGATATTAATGAAAATATTTATGTGCGTGTGGATCGGACCCGTAAGCTGCTGGTTACGGTTTTGTTGCGTGCGTTAGGTTATGGCAGTAACGGTCAAATCGCCGAATTATTCCATGACGATGAGCGGATTCGCTTGACTTTGGAAAGGGATCATACGGAATCGGAAGAAGAGGCTTTGGTCGAAATCTATAAAAGACTACGGCCTGGCGAGCCCCCGACGGTGGAGAGCGCCAAAACCTTACTGCAGACCTTATTCTTCGATCCCAAGCGATACGATCTGGCGAAGGTGGGCCGGTATAAACTCAACAAAAAGCTGAAACTGAACGTTTCTCCTGACATCAGGTGTTTAACCAAAGAAGATATTGTGGCCACCATCAACCAGTTGATCCAATTAATGCAAGGAAACGGGAGGCCCGATGACATCGATCATTTGGGCAACCGTCGTTTGCGTTCGGTGGGTGAATTATTGCAGAATCAATTCCGGATTGGCCTGTCCCGTATGGAGAGAGTGGTCAGAGAAAGAATGACCATCCAGGACGTGGATGTGATTACGCCGCAGGTTTTAATCAACATTCGCCCCGTGGTGGCGGCCATCAAGGAGTTTTTCGGTTCCAGCCAGCTCTCGCAATTTATGGACCAGACCAATCCGCTGGCCGAATTAACCCATAAGAGAAGATTGAGTGCCTTGGGTCCGGGGGGTCTTTCCAGAGAAAGAGCCGGGTTTGAAGTGCGGGACGTCCATTATTCCCACTACGGCCGGATGTGCCCCATCGAGACGCCGGAAGGGCCAAACATCGGCTTGATTGGTTCTTTAAGTTGTTATGCGCGGGTTAACGAATATGGCTTTATCGAAACGCCTTACCGCAAAGTGGATAAGGAAAACGGCCGGGTCACCGAAGAAATCGTTTACATGTCGGCGGACGAAGAAGATAATTACGTTATTGCCCAGGCAAACGCGCCTTTGGATGAGGACGGCTACTTTGTCAATCCGAAAGTCAATGTTCGTTATGCTGATGAGATCCTGGAAGTGCCCATTTCCCAGGTTGATTATATGGACGTGTCGCCGAAGCAGGTTGTTTCCATTGCTACGGCCATGATTCCCTTTTTAGAGCATGATGACGCCAACCGTGCGCTGATGGGCGCCAACATGCAGCGGCAAGCGGTTCCCTTGTTGAGAACCGAAGCGCCCCTGGTGGGCACGGGAGAAGAGTACAAGGCGGCCCGGGATTCGGGAGTTGTGCTCATCGCCCGTAATCCCGGAGTTGTGGAACGGGTTACGGCCAGTGAAATTGTGGTGCGGACCGATGACGGGGAAAATGATCGCTATAAATTAATTAAGTTTGCCCGTTCCAATCAAGGGACCTGTATCAATCAGAAACCCATCGTGAAAAAAGGCGAGCGGGTGGAAAAAGACCAGGTCATTGCCGACGGGCCTTCCACCGACCAGGGCGAACTGGCTTTGGGGAAAAATGTTCTGGTCGCCTTTATGACCTGGGAAGGCTACAATTACGAAGATGCCATTTTAATCAGTCAAAAACTGGTGAAAGAAGATAGTTTTACCTCGATTCATATTGAGGAATACGAATGCGATTCCCGCGATACGAAACTGGGTCCGGAGGAAATCACCCGCGACATTCCCAACGTCGGGGAAGATGTGCTGAAGGATTTGGACGAAAATGGGATTATCCGGATCGGAGCTGAAGTACGTCCCGGCGACATTTTGGTAGGGAAAGTCACCCCGAAGGGGGAAACGGAACTCACCGCCGAAGAACGCCTGTTGAGGGCCATTTTCGGTGAAAAGGCCAGAGAAGTACGGGATACTTCTTTACGGGTGCCCCACGGTGAGGCCGGGAAAATCGTTGATGTGAAGATTTTTACCCGGGAGAACGGCGATGAGCTTTCGCCCGGCGTCAATAAGATCGTGCGGGTGTATATTGCCCAAAAGAGAAAAATCTCCGAAGGCGACAAAATGGCAGGTCGTCACGGGAACAAGGGTGTTATTTCCAAAATCCTGCCGGAAGCGGATATGCCCTTTTTACCCGACGGCACACCGGTGGAAATCATCTTAAATCCCCTGGGTGTTCCTTCCCGTATGAACATCGGGCAAGTCCTGGAAACCCATTTGGGTTGGGCGGCGAAGGCTTTGGGAATTCACGTGGCTACGCCGGTTTTTGACGGGGCCACCGAAACAGATATTAACGAGGTTCTTCAGGAAGCCGCTTTACCGCCTTCCGGTAAAACCATCCTCTATGACGGGAGAACCGGGCTGCCCTTTGACAATCCGGTTACCGTGGGCTATATGTATGTGCTGAAACTGGCGCACCTGGTGGATGACAAAATTCACGCCCGTTCTACCGGCCCCTATTCCCTGGTTACCCAGCAGCCCCTGGGCGGGAAAGCCCAGTTCGGCGGGCAGCGTTTCGGGGAAATGGAGGTTTGGGCACTGGAGGCCTATGGGGCTTCTTACACCTTACAGGAAATCCTTACGGTAAAATCGGACGATATTGTCGGGCGCGTCAAGACCTACGAGGCGATTGTGAAAGGCGAAAACGTGCCTGAACCGGGCGTGCCGGAGTCCTTTAAGGTATTGATTAAGGAATTACAGAGTCTGGGTCTGGATATTAAGGTGCTGTCCGAGGATGACGAAGAAATAGAAATCCGGGAAAATGATGAAGATATTAGTGAAGCAGCGAAAGAACTAGGGCTGGATATCCACGCGCCGGAAGTCTTCACGGGGAAGGAAGGGACGGAGAGCTCCGATGAAGAGGAAGAAGAGGACCTGAACCAGGGCTTTACGGAATATGAACCCGATGAGTTGGAAGACAAAACAAAGCCGGAAGAAACAGATGCCCAAGAGGATTACGAAGAAACGGATCAAAAGGATGAACCGGAAGATGATTACTAAATCCGATTAAATCAAACAATTGCCATGGTGACGAAATTATACGGAGAAGGGAGAGAGACCCTTGTTGGATGTAAATAATTTTGACAGAATGAGAATCGGTTTGGCTTCTCCTGAGCAGATTCGTGCTTGGTCAAGCGGTGAGGTGAAAAAACCGGAAACCATCAATTACCGCACCTTAAAACCGGAACGGGAAGGCTTGTTTTGTGAAAAGATTTTCGGACCGACCCGGGACTGGGAATGTCATTGCGGTAAATACAAACGGGTCAGGTATAAGGGCATTGTCTGTGACCGTTGCGGTGTGGAGGTTACAAAATCAAAGGTGCGTCGGGAAAGGCTCGGGCATATCGAGCTGGCCGCGCCCTGTTCACATATTTGGTACTTTAAAGGAATCCCCAGTCGGATGGGTTTGATTCTGGACATCTCTCCCCGTTCTTTGGAGAAGGTTTTGTATTTTGTATCCTATATTGTGACCGATCCCGGCGATACCCCGTTGATGAAGAAGCAACTGCTGACGGAACTGGAATACCGGGAGAAAAAGGAGAAGTATGGGAACAGGTTCCAGGCAGGAATGGGTGCTGAAGCCATTAAGATTCTGCTGCAGGAATTGGACATGGATGCCCTGGAAGCCGAGTTGAGGACGGAATTGCGTGAAGCAACCGGACAGCGGAAGGTCAGGGCGATCCGGCGGCTGGAAGTGGTGGAAGCCTTCAAAATATCCGGCAATCGTCCGGAATGGATGATTATGGACGTCATCCCGGTAATTCCGCCGGAACTGCGCCCGATGGTGCAACTGGACGGTGGTCGTTTTGCCACTTCGGACCTGAATGACCTTTATCGCCGGGTTATTAACCGTAACAACCGTTTAAAAAGGCTGTTGGATTTGGGCGCGCCGGATATCATTGTCCGCAATGAAAAGAGAATGCTGCAGGAAGCGGTGGATGCCTTAATTGATAACGGCCGCCGGGGAAGACCGGTGACCGGACCCGGCAATCGTCCGCTCAAATCCTTAAGTGATATGTTGAAAGGGAAGCAAGGGCGCTTCCGTCAGAACTTGCTTGGGAAACGTGTCGACTACTCCGGCCGTTCCGTAATTGTGGTGGGGCCGTCGCTGAAACTGCATCAGTGCGGCTTGCCCCGGGAAATGGCCCTGGAGTTGTTCAAACCTTTTGTCATGAAAAAGCTGGTGGAGGGCAGCTTCGCCCATAACATCAAAAGCGCCAAACGCATGGTGGAAAGGATGCGCAATGAGGTTTGGGACGTCCTGGAAGAAGTGATTAAGGAACATCCGGTTCTCTTAAACCGTGCTCCTACTTTGCACCGTTTGGGCATCCAGTCTTTTGAGCCGGTTTTGGTAGAAGGACGCGCTTTGCAGATTCACCCTCTGGTTTGTACCGCTTACAACGCGGACTTTGACGGTGACCAGATGGCGGTTCACGTACCCCTGTCGGCTGAAGCCCAGGCCGAAGCCCGTTTATTAATGCTTTCCACGAACAATATTCTGAATCCGAAAGACGGGCGGCCGGTAGTTACACCGACCCAGGACATGGTTTTAGGTTCCTATTACCTGACCATGACTAAACCCCTCGAGCGAGAAAAAATGCGGGTCTTCTGCTCGGACAGCGAAGCGATCTTTGCCTACAACAGCGGCGCGGTAACCCTCCATGAACCGGTGAAGCTCAGAAAAGACGGCACAACTATCGAAACAACCACCGGACGGATCATCTTTAATCAGGCCATTCCCGATGAATTGGGCTTTTATAACGAAGTAATCGGGAAAAAACAACTGGGGCAAATCGTGGCTAAGTGTTTTTACACCTTAGGCAACGAAGCGACCGCGAGGATGTTGGACGAAATCAAGCGGCTCGGCTTTTCCTTCTCTACTCAAGCGGGGATTACCATCGGGGTTACAGATATCGTCATCCCGGAAAGGAAAAAGGAGATCCTGGATGAGGCGGAAGGACAGGTTGAGACCATTGAAAACCAGTTCAGACGTGGTTTAATCACCGAAGAGGAAAGATACCAATTAGTTATTGGTGTTTGGAATAAAGCGACCGATGAGGTCACAGAAGCGTTGTTAGAGACCCTGGATCATTTCAATCCGGTGTACATGATGGCCAATTCAGGCGCCCGCGGTAATATCCAACAGATCCGGCAGCTGGCCGGGATACGTGGTTTAATGGCCGATCCCTCCGGACGGACCATTGAGTTACCGATTAAATCCAATTTCCGCGAAGGGCTGGCCGTCCTGGAATACTTTATTTCTACTCACGGGGCCCGTAAAGGACTGGCGGATACGGCTTTAAGAACAGCCGACTCCGGCTATCTCACCCGCCGTCTGGTGGACGTGGCGCAGGATGTGATTGTCCGTGAGGACGACTGCGGGACCAATGCAGGAATTTATGTGACGGAAATCAAGGATGGCACAGAAGTAATCGAGACTTTTGCCGAAAGAATCATTGGCCGCTATACCATGGAGGATGTTCTTCATCCGGAGACGGGTGAAGTCATCGTGCCCGCCCAAACCGAAATTACGGAGAAGATCGCCGAGGAGCTCATCGCGGCGGGGATCACCAGGCTTTATATCCGTTCCGTCTTAAGTTGCAAATCCCGCTACGGGGTCTGCCGGAAATGCTATGGCCGCAACCTGGCCACCGGGAGAATGGTGGAAATCGGCGAAGCGGTTGGGATTATCGCGGCCCAATCCATTGGCGAGCCCGGTACCCAGTTGACCATGAGAACCTTCCATACCGGTGGGGTAGCGGGTGAGGATATCACCCAGGGTCTGCCCCGGGTCGAGGAATTATTCGAAGCCCGGAAACCGAGAGGGCAGGCGATTATTGCGGAAGTGGACGGAGTCGTGAGGATTAAGGACCAGAAGGGCCGTAAAGAAGTCGAAGTGATCCGGGCGGATGATGAAAAATACATTTATCAGATTCCCTTTGGCTCCCGTGTTAAAGTGAAGGACGGGCAGGAGGTCGAAGCGGGGGATGAGTTAACCGAAGGTTCCATTAATCCCCATGAACTGCTTAAGATTAAAGGAATCAAAGGCGTTCAGGCGTACCTGCTCCGGGAAGTGCAGCGGGTGTACCGCTTGCAGGGTGTGGATATTAATGATAAGCATATTGAAGTAATGATCCGGCAAATCATGCGCAAGGTCAAGGTGGAAGATTCGGGCGACACCCAGCTCTTACCGGGCGGGCTGATTGACGTCTTTGAATTTGAGGAGGAAAACGCCAGGGTCTTTGCCAAAGGCGGCCAGCCGGCGACGGCGAAGCCGGTCCTGCTGGGGATTACGAAAGCTTCGCTGGCCACCGATTCCTTCTTATCGGCTGCTTCCTTCCAGGAAACCACCCGGGTTTTGACGGAAGCCGCCATTAAAGGGAAAGTGGATCCCTTGCTGGGCTTAAAGGAAAATGTCATTATCGGTAAATTAATACCGGCTGGCACAGGAATGTCCAGGTATCGCAATATTAAAATTGACGTGATTCCTCCGGAAACCCCGAACGAAGCCGAGGTCGGCGATGTCCAGGAAGCCGGCGGGGAAAATGAGGCAGAGCATAAAGGGGAAGTTCCGGCAGGAGACCTGGAAGCAAACAGCGGTGTTAATGCCGGAGCCAAAGAGGAAACGGAAGCCGGGGCCGAAGGCAAAGGAGAAGGACCGGGCGAACCGGTGGTGCTTGCGGAAACCGAACAAGAGGGAAAGCAAGACGGCGATTTTCAGGCCACTGACCTTTAGTCAGGGCAAGGCCTTGACAAGGCTGGAAAAAAGTTCTGTCAAGGCCTGCCTGGAAAACAGCTTTGTGAAGACTATGACAAGGGAAAGAATAATCTTGACAGTGAAGGGCCGACAATGATAAAATGCATGAGTGTGCATATTTTCAAAGTGTGTGAAGGAGGTTAAATCCTAATGCACAGACTAAAAGATGCCGAAGAAAAGGTGGTTGGCTATAAACAAGCGCTGAAGGCCATCGAAAGGGGCCGGGCGCAACTGGTGTTTCTAGCTGACAATGCCCCTGAAAACCTTCGTGTGTCGATTTTGGAAATGTGCCAAAACCGGGGGGTAGCCATTGTTGAAGTTGCTTCGATGACGGATTTGGGGAAAGCTTGCGGGATTCAGGTGGATGCCTCCGTAGCAGCCATTTTAAACCCCCATCATCATAATTCTTAACCAGGTTTTCCGAAAGGAAAAGAGATTAGTAATCATGGTGTGATTTGATGACAGCTTGGGAAGGAGGTGGGTTTCATGCCAACCATTAGCCAGTTAGTGAAAAAGGGTAGGAAAAAAGTTGAGAAAAAGTCAACAGCTCCGGCGTTAAAAGGATGTCCGCAAAAACGGGGCGTTTGCACGAGAGTGTATACGACTACACCCAAAAAACCGAACTCTGCTTTGCGGAAGGTTGCCAGGGTCAGATTGACTCACGGGATTGAGGTTACTGCTTATATCCCCGGGATCGGTCATAACCTGCAAGAGCACTCCGTGGTCTTAGTTCGTGGAGGCAGGGTGAAAGACATCCCTGGTGTCAGATACCATATCGTCAGAGGTGCTTTGGATACCGCCGGTGTCCAAAAGAGAAATCAAGGGCGTTCCAAGTATGGAGCGAAAAAGCCCAAAACTGCCGCTGCGAAATAATAGTAGTTATGAGCAGCTTTGATCATTATAGAGCATTTTGCTAACAGATGTTGAAAAGAAGGGGGGAAGAAGATGCCTAGAAGAGTGAATGTGCCCAAAAGAGAAGTTCTGGCTGATCCGATTTACGGCTCCAAGCTGGTCACTAAGATCATCAATAAAGTGATGTACGACGGCAAAAAGGGAGTCGCGGAGAAAGCTTTTTATAATGCCATGGAAATCGTCGGAGAAAAAACCAAGAAGGATCCCATGGAAGTTTTGGAACAAGCCTTAAAAAACGTTATGCCTGTGCTCGAGGTTAAAGCACGCCGGGTCGGGGGCGCTAACTATCAAGTGCCGGTGGAAGTTCGTTCCGATCGGAAAGAAGCTTTAGGAATCAGATGGCTGGTGACCTTTGCGCGCAAGCGTGGCGAAAGGACTTTCGAGCAAAAAATTGCAGCAGAGATTATCGATGCTTATAACAATACCGGCGGTGCGGTAAAGAAAAAAGAAGATACCCACAAGATGGCGGAAGCGAACAAGGCTTTTGCGCATTATCGCTGGTAGGCAGCAAATACGGAAACGGCCATGCAGCCTAGAAAGGGGGTTACAGATATGGCAAGGCAATTTCCACTTGATAAGATTAGAAATATTGGAATCATGGCGCATATTGATGCCGGAAAGACGACGACAACGGAAAGAATCCTCTTTTACACTGGCCGCGTCCACAAACTTGGTGAGGTTCATGACGGAGCTGCCACCATGGACTGGATGGTTCAAGAGCAGGAAAGAGGGATTACCATTACGTCAGCAGCTACTACTTGCCAATGGAAGGGCGTCAATATAAATATTATCGATACGCCAGGGCACGTTGATTTCACTGTGGAGGTAGAACGTTCCCTGCGCGTTTTAGACGGTGCTGTAGCAGTATTCTGTTCGGTCGGAGGTGTGGAGCCCCAATCCGAAACTGTATGGCGCCAAGCCGATAAATACGGGGTACCGCGGATTGCGTACATCAATAAAATGGACCGCGTCGGAGCCGATTTCTTCCGGGGCGTCAATATGATTAAGGAAAGATTAGGGGCCAATCCCGTGCCGATTCAGCTTCCCATTGGCTCTGAGGAAAACTTTAAAGGAATCATTGATTTAGTTAAAATGAATGCCCATATTTATCTTGACGAGTTGGGGAAAAAAAGCGAAGACATGGAAATCCCCGAGGAGATGCAAGGACTGGCCCAGGAATACCGGGAAAAAATGCTTGAGGCCATCGCGGAAACCGATGAGGAGATTCTGGCCAAATATCTGGAAGGAGAAGAGATTACCGAAGCGGAAATCAATCGCGCCCTGCGCAAGGCCACCAATAACGTGCAGCTTATTCCCGTGCTGTGTGGGTCTTCCTTCAAGAATAAAGGGATTCAGCTTTTGCTGGATGCGGTAGTGAGCTATCTTCCTTCCCCGCTTGATGTTCCTGCCGTGCGTGGAATTCATCCCACCACGAGCAATGAGTTGGAAAGGCACCCTAACGATGATGAACCTTTTTCGGCCTTAGTCTTCAAAATTATGGCCGATCCTTATGTGGGGAAACTGGCCTTTTTCAGGACTTATTCAGGCACCTTAAAGGCAGGCTCCTATGTTTTCAACTCCGTAACGCAAAAGCGGGAAAGAGTCGGACGGCTCTTAAAAATGCATGCCAATCACCGTGAAGAAGTTGACCAGGTCTATGCCGGGGATATTGCGGCGGTGGTTGGTTTAAAGGATATTTCCACCGGGGATACCCTGTGTGAGGAAGAAAACCTGATTATGCTGGAGTCCATGGAATTTCCCGAACCGGTTATTGATGTGGCCATTGAGCCCAAAACCAAAGCGGACCAGGATAAAATGGGGCTGGCCCTCTCCCGCCTGGCGGAAGAAGATCCTACTTTCCGGACCCATATTGATAGTGAAACAGGGCAGACGATTATTTCCGGGATGGGCGAACTCCACCTGGAGATTATCGTGGACCGCTTGCTGAGGGAATTCAAAGTGAACGCTAATGTGGGACGGCCGCAGGTTGCTTACAAGGAAACCATTACCGGCAAGGTAAAGGCCGAGGGCAAGTTTGTCCGGCAATCAGGCGGTCGCGGGCAATACGGACACTGCATGATTGAACTGGAGCCATTAGAACGTGGTCAGGGCTACGAATTTGTAAATAAAATCGTGGGTGGCGTTATTCCGAAAGAATACATTCCCGCTATTGATGCCGGGATTAGAGAAGCGATGGAATCCGGCGTGCTGGCCGGCTATCCCATGCTTGATATAAAAGTAACCCTGTATGACGGTTCTTTTCATGAAGTGGACTCTTCAGAAATGGCCTTTAAAATCGCCGGTTCGATGGCCTTGAAGGAAGGAGCGGCTAAGGCGACTCCGGTTTTGCTGGAGCCGGTCATGCGCGTGGAGGTTGTTGTTCCGGAAGATTATATGGGTGATGTCATCGGCGATATTAACTCCCGCCGTGGAAAAATAGAGGGAATGGAACCGCGCAATAACATGCAGGTAATCAGAGGTTTTGTTCCTTTAGCCCAGATGTTTGGTTATGCCACGGATTTGAGATCCAAAACGCAAGGGCGGGGGACTTACGTCATGCAGTTCTCGCATTATGAGGAACTACCGAAGAACCTTGCGGAGGAAATCATCGCCAAACGGCTGGGTAAATAAGCAAAGCTAAGGATGCAAAGCCAAGATATAAAAAGTAAGGATTGAAAAGAAAGAGTTTCAAAGGAGGAAAGAATTACAGATGGCCAAGGCAAAATTTGAAAGAACGAAACCCCATGTTAATATTGGGACGATTGGTCACGTTGACCACGGTAAAACCACATTGACGGCGGCAATCACTTCGGTCTTGTCCAAGCAGGGACTTTCCCAATCCATCGCTTACGACCAGATCGACAAAGCGCCGGAGGAAAAAGCAAGAGGAATCACGATTTCGACCTCCCACGTTGAATACGAAACCGACAAACGGCACTATGCCCACGTGGACTGCCCGGGTCACGCCGACTACGTCAAGAATATGATCACCGGTGCGGCGCAAATGGACGGAGCGATTCTGGTTGTATCGGCTACCGACGGTCCGATGCCCCAGACCCGCGAGCATATCCTGCTGGCGCGCCAGGTCGGGGTTCCCTATATTGTTGTTTTCCTGAACAAGGTAGACATGGTCGACGACGAAGAATTATTAGAGCTCGTGGAGATGGAATTAAGAGAACTGCTTAACGAATACGAATTCCCCGGGGACGACATCCCGATCATCAGGGGTTCGGCCTTAAAGGCTTTGGAAGAGCCCGACAGCGAATGGGCGCAAAAGGTTGTAGAATTAATGGATGCGGTAGACACTTATGTTCCGGAGCCGGAGCGTCCTGTAGACAAACCCTTCCTGATGCCCATTGAAGACGTTTTCTCCATCACGGGTCGTGGTACCGTAACGACCGGTCGTGTGGAGAGAGGCGTAGTCAAAGTAGGGGACGAAGTAGAGATCGTCGGTTTGGCGGACGAGCCGCGCAAGACCGTGGTAACGGGGGTTGAGATGTTCCGGAAGATCCTGGATCAGGCGCAGGCGGGCGATAACATCGGGACCCTGTTAAGAGGGATTGACAAGAATGAAGTACAGCGGGGTCAGGTCCTGGCGAAACCGGGTTCAATCAAACCCCATACCAAGTTCACGGCGGAAGTCTATGTCTTAACGAAGGAAGAAGGCGGACGGCACACCCCGTTCTTTAACGGATACAGACCGCAGTTCTATTTCCGGACCACCGACGTGACCGGCGTGGCTACTCTGCCGGAGGGTGTGGAAATGTGTATGCCTGGGGATAACGTCAAGATGACGATTGAACTAATCACCCCGATTGCCATTGAAGAAGGCTTGCGGTTCGCGATTCGTGAAGGCGGACGGACTGTAGGAGCCGGTGTGGTATC
>DGEB01000010.1 GCA_002385735.1 Peptococcaceae bacterium UBA3937 | reverse complement strand
AGTGACGATGAGGATCCGGATTCCCTGCCTGACGACGTGGTGACCGTAGCTTCAACGGAGCCCGGGTATACGATTGTTGTATCGCAAGATACGGCGCAGCATTTTAAAGTAGGGCAGTATATCGCAGTAGGCACTCACCTCGGCCTTGGCGATGTGTGCACGCATCGGAAGATTGTCGCCATTTCCGAACCGGTGGGTGGAAATGTAACCATTACGGTAGAAGAGGATGGGAATCCGTTCAGTACGGCGGTCGGCAATGTGCTCTATCATGTGGAGCAAAAAACGGGAATGTGTGATGAGTTAAACGGCTCTTCAGGCATGGCGCTGACCCTTTATGACGGGGTATCCCCTGCAGACCCGGTTGCTGATGATGGCCGAGTTTCCGTTAGCTATCGGGGGCTGGAAGATTTGTGGGGCAATGTCTGGGAATTTGTTGACGGGTTAAACGTCAAGAATGATGAAAGGCAACCTTATTTTGCCGATGACAGCAGTCAATTTGCCGAAAACGTATTTACGGGCGCTTACAAGCCGGTTGGATTTGCTTTACCCGAAGAAAGTGATTATTTAGCAGACTTTGCTTATTCCGAGGATGGGGATTGGCTGTTGATGCCGTCGGCAGTGGCTAATAATTGGCTTGATTATTACTCTCAAAACTGGGAAGAAGACCCGCAGGATAAGATTGCCATGATTGGTGGAGCCTGGAGCTATGGACTTGACTGTGGCTTGTTTAACTGGAGCGTATATGGCTCTTCAGAGACACGAATATGGAACGTAGGCACTCGCCTGCTGCTGATCGATTAAACCGGCGAACCTTCCTCACTGGTCGAAAGTGGGGAAGGTTTACTGAAGAATGCTGTCGAAGAAACTGTGGAAGGTTAGAGGGATAAAGAATAAAAAAGGAGAATTTATTAGGTTGAAAATAAAACTAACCCAGCGGTTATTAGCGCTGGCGGCAATGGTTCCAACTGGGTCGAGGGTGGCCGATATCGGCACCGATCATGCTCTTTTGCCTTGTTTTTTAATTGAAGAAAAGAAAGCGGCCCTGGTCATCGGCACCGATTTGCACCAGGGGCCTTTCGAAAGAGCCCGGCAAACGGTTTGGGAAAAGGGTCTGGAAGCGTATATTGAGCTTCGTTTGGGGGACGGATTGACCGTGATCCGGCCCGGCGAAGTAGATACGGTGGTCATCGCCGGCATGGGGGGTACGGCCATGCGGAAAATCCTGGCCGAAGCGCCGGAAGTGGTCGGTCGCCTGCAAAAACTGATTTTGCAACCCATGACCAATCCAGAAACCCTCCGTTTCTGGCTCCAGGAACAGGGCTGGGTTATCGACCAGGAGGACTTGGTCTATGAAGACAAACAATATTACCAGATTATCGGGGCAGTGCCTTTGTCCCCAGGGAATACCGTTCACTGTCCTTTTCCCTGTGGAAAGGACGTGGCCAGGTTTCAAGAATTAGCGCCATATTACGGGCCTTTATTAATCCAAAACAGGCATCCTTTGCTGGCGGGGCTCTTAAGCAGGGACCTGGAAGGAATGCAAATGACGCTTGAGCAGTTGGCGAAAGCGACGCAAAAAGAAGCGCGGCTGCGCTATAAAGAATATGCGCAGCGCACGGAAAAAATAATGGAGTTGAAACAATGGCTGTCAGTTGTCAATCCATCATCAATTTGATTGAACGCTTTGCTCCCAAAAAGCAAGCGGAAGAATGGGATCAGGTTGGTTTACAGATCGGAAGCCCTGCCCAAAAGGTTAATTGTGTTTTCTTCTCCTTAGACCTTAATGAAGCCATTTTGGATGAAGCCATCCAGGTGGGCGCCGACATGCTGGTTGTCCATCATACCCCCTTTTTTAAACCGCTGCAGCATTTGCGAACGGATCTTCCCCAGGGCCGGCTTTTGCATAAGATCGTGCAGCATGGGCTGGCTTTGTATGCGGCCCATACCAACCTTGATGCGGCGGTGGGCGGGGTGAACGATGTGTTGGCGCAAAAGCTGGGCCTGCAGCAAGTGGGGCTCCTTGCGGAAAGTTGGCAGGAAAAACTTTATAAGTTAGTAGTCTTTGTTCCGGTGGATTATACAGAACAGGTATGTGCGGCCATTTCCGAAGCGGGGGCAGGGTGGATCGGGAATTATTCCCACTGTACTTTCCGGACTAAGGGAACGGGCACCTTTTTACCCCTGGCCGAAGCCAATCCCTTTTTGGACGAAAAAGGGGAACTGGCTAGGGTGGAGGAAATCCGGGTGGAAACCATTGTTCCCGAAGGAAAGTTGTCGAAAGTGCTTCAGGCAATGTTGAAGTTCCATCCTTACGAAGAAGGGGCCTATGATTTGTACCCCCTGGCTAACGAAGGAGCCAAAACCGGGCTGGGGAGGATTGGCTTTTTACCCGAAGCCCTGACATTGCAGGAATTTAACCGGTTGGTTAAGGATAAACTAAATATACCCATGGTTAGGTACTGTGGGGATCTGGCTCAAAAGGTGGAAAAAGTGGCGGTGTGTGGGGGAAGCGGGGCTTCGCTACTCAATCGTGCTGCCTTTTTAGGGGCGCATGTTTATTTGACAGCCGACATCAAGTACCATGAGGCTCAGGAGGCTCAGGCCCTGGGGCTGGCCTTGGTGGACGGCGGCCATTTCGGCACGGAAAATCCAATCGTTGCCGTGCTGGCCGATTATGTAAAAGTGGAACTGGCGAAAGATCAGGTGCGGGTGGTTAGCTCCAACCTGAGCAGCGATCCTTTTCGTTTTTTATAGGATAGGGCAATTCCTGTCCTTTTCTCTTTCTAGTTCATTGTTTTGACTGTAGCTATCTTTTTAGTTGTGTTCGCAAGAAGATCGTTAAAAGGGGGCTGGTTTAGTGAATCAACTGGAGGAACAATTGTGGAACTTACAAGAGCTAAAAAGAGAAGAAGCTCGCTTCAAGAAGGCGGAGGAGTTAAAACCCTGGATTAAGATACTAAAAACTCTGCAAGTGCAGATTGAAGCCGGGGAGCAGCAACTGGAGGATTTGCGAAAGGAAATAGCGAAAGCAGAGCAAAAAACGACGCAACTAGAGCAGCAAGCGACCGTTTTGGCAGCGAAATTCAGCGAAAGCAAGAAGATACTGCAGGCGGCCAGCGGGTCTTTGAAACACCTCTTGATGATGCAGCAGGCGCTTTTAACCCAGGAGGAGCAATACCAGGAAGCGGAAAAACTACATGAAAGAATGAGCAGGAAAATCGAGGAAAACAAGCTGAAAAGGAAAAAGCTCCAGGAAAATATCAAAATGAAGAAGAAGGAATACAATGAAAGCTTGCGGGAGTATAAAAAACTGAAGGAACAGACCGGTCTGAAAGTGGCGGAAGTACGGAAAAAGCTGGAGGAAGTCAAGGCGCAGTTGGAGCCTCAGGTGCTAAAGCATGTAGAAATGGCGGAAAAACGTTTTCCCCTGGATTTTGTTGCCGTGCTGAAAAATGATACTTGCACCGGCTGCCGGATTAGCGTTTCTTCTGCTTTAATCCATAACCTGAAAACGGGGAAAGGCTTATTCCATTGCGATAACTGTGGCCGGTTGTTAATCAACTGGTTTGAATAGGGCAGAAATCTCTTTCCTAATGCTAAGATTGTAAATATTCATAAGGTATGTTAATATTTAAACGAAAGTGTTTGTTTATTGTTATGTTATAGATATAAAAAGACAAGACGAGCGGGTAAGCAGAAAGGGAATAGAGAAAGGAAGACCGTAAAGGAAGAAGGAGAGTAGGGAAACGCATGGGGAAAAATAGCAAATGGAGTTGTCTTCGTTTTTCTCTGTACAGGGCTTTGCTGTTGTCACTATTAGTAATTCTTGTAATGAGCGGTGGTTTACAGGCGGCAACAGATTCATCAACCGATTCATCAATTTACACTTTGAAGGACACCCAGTACTATCGGGTCGTTCATGAATATTTTGTTGAAAATGAAGGTGAGAAGAATGCCACGGATATCACCATTAAAATCCAGTTTATCAATCCAGCTTTGACCAGGCAGATGCCTTATTCCACCTTACTGGCCTCTTATTATGAGCCCAAGCCAAACAAAATATTCACCG
The DNA here is from genome assembly GCA_002385735.1 of Peptococcaceae bacterium UBA3937. GTDB lineage: Bacteria > Bacillota > Peptococcia > DRI-13 > DTU073 > UBA3937. The sequence goes on along the minus strand of DGEB01000010.1, from coordinate 16,767 downwards.
ACGAAAAAGGAAACCAAACCGGGAAATACAAAATTGCCCAGTTAAAGCCGGGGGAAAAACGGATTATTCGCGTATATCACGATTACCGCATCTCCTTGGCTGATTATAAGATTGATCGCGAAAAGGTTGGTACATATCAACTTCAGCCGGAGGCGCTGGCACTGTATTTAAACGCTTCTCCGGGTATTGAATGCAACCACCCGTTGATTCACGCCAAAGCCGATGAAATAGTGGGAACGGAGACCAATCCTTTCCTAAAAGCAAAAAAGATTTTCACCTTTGTGAATCAACATATGACCTACACCGATCCGAACAAGGAGAATGTGGAGACGAATAAAGGCGCCCTTTGGGCTTTAGAAACCGGGAAGGGAGTATGTGAGGATTATGCCAAGTTAATGGTTGCCCTGCTCCGGGCAAGCGGGGTACCCGCGCGCACGATTACAGGCTGGAACGGGGAAATTGAATTAGGGAAGAAACACATGATTAATAACGGCTCGCCCCTTCCGGGTCATATGTGGGTAGAGTATTATTTGCCTGATTATGGCTGGATTCCGGCCGATCCTACTTTTACATCTCGTAAGATGGACTATAGTCGTTTAACCGGAATAAAACAGCCTTCTTTTGCCGAAACGTCCGAAATGCGCGGACATGCCGTTTCCTACAGTTTTAGAGGGAAAGTGAATATTACTTGTGCTTTAACGATAAAAAAGCTGGACCCGGAGAATTATTTCCCGCTGCCGCTTGATTATACGCCAGCCCCTCTCCTTTATCTGGAGGATATTCCGATTATTTTTGATGTGGAGCCGTTGATTGAAAACGGGCATACTCTTGTCCCGCTACGGAAAGTCTTTAAGGTCATGGGAGCCAATGTGGTGTGGGATAATGCCAGCAAAAAAATCACGGTTTCCACTTCCGACGAGCGTTCGGTGGAATTGCAAGTCGGGAGTAACGTGGCGGTGGTTAATGGCGAGCAGGTGCTGTTAGACATTCCGGTTAGCATTAAATTAAACAAGACGATGATTCCTTTACGGTTGGTAAGTGAAATGATGGATTGTGAAGTAAACTGGGACGGCAATACGCGAATCATCAATCTTCGCTTTAAGAAATAATCAATAGCCTTTTGATGGAGGAGTTGGTTGACATGAAAAAGTCGATGTGGTCTGTGAAAATTATTTTGGGGTGTCTCGCTTTATGCATCATTCTTCTGTGTGGCACAGCATGTTCCTTTTGGAAAGATTCATCCGATTCCGACAACGCGGAAATAAATCTGTACCCGGCTTTTGTGGTAGGGAACGGCGTCTGCAAGTGGGGCTTAATTAACGATGAAGGGAAATTTGTCGTCAAACCCACCTATGATCACATCGAGTGGGAAGCAGGAAAACGCTTTGCGAGGATTTATGCGCGGATTGCCGAACCAGCCGAGGCGAATAAAGAGGGGGCTGAGAATACCGATCCCCGGGTGGCCGACGAGGCGCCCATGAGTGTTGGGTTGATTGATCGTTCCAACGGCAAGGTGATCCTGCAGCCGAAATACTTGTTTGTGACGGATTTTTCCGAAGGGCTGGCCACGGTCCAGGTGGCGGAAGACAAGTATATGGTGATCGATGAAAAAGGAAAGACGGTTTTTGAATCCAAAGATATGGTGGGGCTCTTTAGTGACGGGTTGGTGTGGTTTAAAACCCTGAAAGACGGGGAGCCGCTCTACGGCTATATGGATAAAAAAGGCAAGGTGAAAATCGAGCCCATTTACAAAGAGGCAGGAAGCTTTACGGATGGGCAGGCTTTAGTCACGATAGAAGAAGGGATTCACGCCGTTATTAACGACAAAGGGAAAAACGTTAGTAATCTGAGTTTCGCCAGGGTAGGCGGGATGTCGGAGGGAATGATCAAATTCCTGGATAACGAGAGCGGGAAATGGGGTTATGCCGATGCAGACGGCAAGATCGTTATTCAGTCCCAGTTTGATTTCGTTGATTCTTTCCAGGATGGCTTCGCCATTGTCGGTCTGAATAACAAGTTTGGTTTAATCAATAAAAAAGGGGAATTTGTCATTCCGGCGGAATATCAAAGGATTATTGCTTTAGGGAAAGGATATTACTCTGCGTACAAGGGAAGCGTGCCTAATCCCAAATATTTCCCCAAGGCGGTTTTTAACCAGGAGGGGCAGCAATTAACCGGAGCGCTTTATTACGATGTGGGGAATTATCAAAACGGTTATTTCTCGGTATGTGACGGAAAGGCCACTTATTTTATCGAGAAGAACGGACAGCAAGCCAGAAAATTACCGAAATTTAACGAACTGGGTCGGCTAGAATTTGACGGGGATCTGATCAAAGCCCAGTTTGACCGGCAGCTCAAATACTACACGAAAGACGGCAAGCTGGTTTGGGAGTCGAAGGTCGCTTACAAGATGGGCAATATCTATTTTGAGGAAAGAAAATACATGCCTTCCTGGACGACGGTAAGTTACTATCCCCAGATGGTGGATTACCAGGACGTGGTGTTACAGTCGAAAATTAATAAACTGATTGAGAACGCGGTGCTCGAAAACAATCGGGTCCATGAACCGGATGCCGAAGGAGCGTTTCCCGCCGACATCAGGGAGGATCATTATTCGCTCAATCGTTACCAGGACCTGCTGGTCATCAAATACGAGGCCTATTACTACCCGGTCGGCGCGGCCCACGGCGAGCCAAGAGTAAGAATGCATCATATCAACTTACAGGATGGCACTGTTTACCAGTTAAAAGATTTGTTCATACCAGGCGCCAATTACCGGGAGCGGTTTGCTGCGGAGATAAACCGACAAATTGCGGGCTCGACAAAAACGGAGGAAGGAGAGCCGGAAATGAAATTTGCCGGCTTTAAGCAGGAACCTTCTTTCCAGATCACCAGAGACAAGCTGATCATTTACCTCCTGGCGTCGGAGATTACGGAATACAGCTATCCCGGGATTATTTCCTTTGATATCTCCTATGACAAAATAAGTGATATTATTGACACCAAGGGTGCCCTGTGGCAATCTTTTCATAAAAAAGTAAGCGGGGTTGAACAGTTGACTCCGCCGGCGGATTCCACCCAGGGAAGCGACGATATTCCCGAAGCCGAACCTGTTTATTAAAACGGATGAGGGGCCATTGAATCATTAAGCGCATATTCTTCGGTAAAGCACAAAAAAGGCATCCTTTCTGAGGATGCCTTTTTCGGCTGCTGATGAAGCTCAACACATGAGTGTGCCTGTAAGCCGAGTTCTGTACTCCTTGCGGAGCGATGATCATCTATCTGGGATGCCAGTTACCTGACACCTCTAGCGACCTAACCCGGAAGCGGAACGGGCCGCTCCATCGCTTCCCTATTCGGTCTTGCTCCAGGTGGGGTTTACCGAGCCGGCCAGTCACCTGACCGCTGGTGAGCTCTTACCTCACCTTTCCACCCTTACCTGTGCGGAATAATCCGCCATCGGCGGTATGTTTCTGTGGCACTATCCTTGGAGTCGCCTCCACTGGGGATTACCCAGCACCTTGCCCTGTGGAGCTCGGACTTTCCTCAGATGCGGCCTTTCGGCACTTGCACCTGCGATCATCCGGCACACTCATGTGTTTGGTGCAGTTTGTTTTTCCAAGAGTGGTTTTACACTCGGATATTTATGATACCACGAATCGAACTTTGTTGCAAGTGCATGATACCCAGCGTATTGGGATGGCGCTATTTTTTCGTTGACAAGGATGCGTTTTATCCCATATGATGGGGGCAATAGAGAGTATTTTTGCTAAGATTAGTTTTATTCAGGAGGGGATACAGATGGCGGCGCACACTTTGTCGGTGTTGGTGGAAAACAGACCGGGGGTGTTGACCCGGATTTCCGGCTTAATCAGCCGGCGGGCCTTTAATATCGAAAGCATTGCGGCAGGCTATACGGAAGAATCGAACATGACGAGAATCACCATCGTGGTCAACGGGAACGATCAGGAGATCGAGCAAGTGACCAACCAGTTGGCGAAACTGGTGGACGTGATCAAAATCGTGAACCTGACGAAAGTCGATTCCCTGGATAGAGAGCTGGTCTTGATCAAAGTCAAGGCTTTGCCGGAAAAACGTTCCGACATCGTGGACATTGTGGACATTTTCCGGGCCAGAATCGTGGATGTGAACCGGGAGACGATGGTCATTGAGTTAAGCGGCGACCAAGATAAGATTGACGCCCTTTGCGAAGTGTTGAAGGACCACGGGATTGTGGAAATCGTGCGAACAGGAAAAATCGTGATTTCCCGTGGCCCCTTGCCGGCTAAGGAGCTGTAGTTCGTTCGTGGTTAGTGTTCGCGTTCGCTGACCGGGCCTTGACCACGAACGCACGTTTGCAGTATAATAAGCGCAAAGAAGTCAGCTTTGGGCATAACTGCTGAGAAGGCGGAGGAGGAAGGATTGGCGGAGATGCTGCGTTTAATCATCGGGAGAGCGGGAGCAGGAAAAACCAGGCAGTGCCTGGAGGAAATTGCGCGCAAGGAGCAGGAAGGGTCTTGTCTGCACTGTATCTATCTTGTTCCCGAACAGGGCTCTTTTCATGCGGAAAAGAACCTGTTGAAATACAGCAAAAAAGGCGGTACCATGCAGGCGCAGGTGCTTAGTTTCCGGCGACTGGCCTGGCGGGTTTTGCAGGAGGTGGGCGGCGGCCTGGCCACTCCCCTGGATGATACGGGAAAAGCCTTGCTCCTCAAGCATATCTTAGGCAAAAACAAAGACCGGTTTAAGGTCTTTGTGCGGGTGATGGACCGGCCGGGCTTTCTGGAACAGTTGGTGCGTACCCTGTCGGAAATGAAAATCTACCGGATTAAACCGGAGATGCTGGCCGCCTTGGGGCAGGAAACCGAGCCGGAGGGACTTTTTGGGCTGGAGGAGAAGCTGGCGGAGTTTACCTTTATCTATCAGGAATTCGAAAAACACATTGCCCAGCAGTATTTAGACATTGACGACAATTTGGATTTACTGGCCGAAAAGCTGCACCAGGCGGTTTTTCTTCGTCAGGCCGAAGTATGGATTGACGGTTTTGACGGTTTTACCCCCCAGGAGTATGCCGTTATCCGGGAACTGCTCCTTCATTGTTCCACCGTGCATATCACCTTGTGTCTGGCCAAAGAGCATTTGCAGGAAAAGTTGCCGGAGACCCATGTCTTTTATCAACCCTGGGAAACTTACCAGCATTTGTTGGCTCTGGCGGCGGAAATCCGCTGTGAAGTGGCAGAGGTAGCACTCTTGCCCGAACCGAAGGAACGGCGTTTCCGGGAGCGGACGGAACTGGCCTTTCTGGAGGAAAGTTTCCTGCAGGCGGGGTTTTCCCTTCCTTTGGAGGGCGCGGCCGACGGGATTAAACTCCGGGCTGCGGTTAACCGGCGGGAAGAAGTGGAAATGGCGGCAGCGGAAATCCTGGAGCTTTGCCGGGAAAAAGGCCTGCGCTTTCAGGATATTGCCGTATTACTACGTGACTTTACTAATTATGAAGATTTACTGGTGAATGTGTTCCGTGACTATGCAATCCCCTATTTTTTAGATATGAAAAAGCCCGTACGGCATCATCCCTTGCCGGATTTAATTCAGGCGGGCTTGGAGGTGGTGCAGGGGGGCTGGCGCTACGAACCCTTGTTTCGTGCTTTAAAGACCGATTTGTTGCCGATCTCGCGACAGGAGACCGATTTGCTGGAAAACTACTGTTTGGCCCACGGCATCAAGGGAAGCCGGTGGACGGACGGAAAACCGTGGGAGTATAGGATGGGGGCGAAATGGGACGAAGGGAGAGTCTCCGAAGAAGAAAATGAAACCGAGAAACGCTTGTTGCGGCAGGTGAATCGGGCCCGGGCCAAGGTGGTGGAGATGTTTTTACCTTTTCAGGAGGCCTTGCAAAAGGCGCGCACCGGCCGGGAATACAGTGCAGCCTTATTTGCTTTTTTGGAACGCTTGCAGGTAGCGGACAGGCTGGCGGAGTGGAGTAAAAAAGCGGAAGCGGCCGGCCAACTGGAAGAAGCGCGTATTCACCTGCAGGTGTGGCAGAAAATCCTGGAACTCCTGGATAGCCTGGTGGAGGTGCTGGGTAACCAGGCGCTCAGCCTGGCCGAGTTTTCCGAGGTGATTACCGGAGGCTTGGAAACCCTGGAACTGGGCTTAATCCCACCCGGGCTGGACCAGGTCCTGGTGGGTTCCGTGGACCGTTCCCGGCACCCGGATATCAAAGCAGTGTTGATTTTGGGGGTGAATGACGGGGTTTTCCCGGCGAGGCTTGCCGAAACCAGCCTGTTCAGTGACGAAGAAAAGGAATATTTTCAACAGCGGCAACTTCGGCTGGCCCCCACCACGGAAAAGAAGCTCTATGCGGAGCAGTTTTTGGTCTATCGGGCTTTGACGACGGCCAGCCATTACTTAAGCCTGAGCTATGCCATGGCCGATGCCGAGGGGAAAGCCCTGGCGCCTTCCAGTCTTTTGGCGCGCCTGGTGGAGCTTTTCCCGCGGGCGGTTTGCGCTTTTACGCCGGAAGAGAAAAAGGCTGAGGAGAAGATTTCCTGTCCCCGCCCGACCCTCAGCAATCTGGCGGTGGCTTTAAGGGAAGCCCTGGCCGGGCGGGTCATTGAGCCGGTCTGGTGGCAGGTTTACAACTGGTATGTAGGTAAAAAGGAATGGCAGGAGCCGTTACAGCGGATCACAAGCGGGCTTTTTTACCGCCTGGAGGAGTTGCGGCTGCCCGCCGGGCTGGTCCGGCAACTGTACGTGCCCCAAGGAATCCTGCGGGGCAGCGTCTCCCGTTTTGAAAGGTTTGTGGCCTGTCCTTTTGCCCATTATCTGCGTTATGGTCTAAAACTGCAGGAAAGAGTGGAATTCCAGGTAGGAGCGCCGGACCTGGGGCAGTTTTTTCATGCTGGACTGGAGCTGTTTTATCAATATGTGCAGGAGCGAAGGCTTAACTGGGGGGCAATGAGTAAAGCGGAAATGCAAGCCTTGGTGGACGAGATTGTGGAACAGTTAATCCCCCGTTTGCAGCATGAAATCTTGTTAAGCACGGCACGCTACCGTTATTTGGCGAAAAAGCTGAAGCGGATTCTCTGGCGGGCGGTGGTGGTCTTAGGGGAACACCAACGGCGCGGCAGTTTCCGGCCGGTGGGAATGGAAATCGCCTTTGGCGAAAAAGGACCCCTTCCTGGGCTTTCCTTCAAACTGGCGGACGGAACCACCTTTTTGCTGCAGGGACGGATTGACCGGGTGGATGTGGCCCAGGACGAACGGGGCGCCTATGTGCGAGTGATTGACTATAAGTCCGGCTCGACCTCTTTGGGTCTGTCGGAGGTATATTACGGCATTAAACTGCAGCTTTTAACCTATTTGGATGTGGTACTGAAAGCAGCGCCGTCCCTGCTCAGGGAGGCACCGCCGCCGGCTGGGACTACGCCGGACGGGTCGGTCATGCCGGCGGGCGTGCTGTATTTTCATGTAAAGGACCCGATCATTGCGGCGAAAGGGCCACTGCCACTGGAAGAAATCGAGAAAATGATCCTGGCGGAGTTAAAAATGAAGGGATTTTTACTAGCGGATGCCGGTGTGGTCAAACTGATGGACCAGGAGATTCAGGGATATTCGGAGCTCCTGCCGGTGGCGCTGACCAAAAGCGGGGAGTTTTACCGGAATCTGCAGAATGTTTTGCCTTTGGAGAAGTTTAACCTCTTGTGCCGGCAGGTGGAGAAACATTTTCTCCGGGTCGGCGAAGAGATTATGGCCGGGCAGGTGTCGATTCATCCTTACCGGTACAGGGGCAGGACCCCCTGTAGTTATTGCCCTTACGCCACGGTATGCCGGTTTGATTTGACGATTCCCGGCTGTGCATACCGGCAGTTGTCGGAAAAGGAACCAGCAGTTATGTGGGAGGAAATGGGGCTCCGGGAAGAAGGGGGTAGGCAGGATTGAGCAAGGGGAATTGGACCAGGGAACAGGAAGCGGCCATCAGGACCAGAAACTGCAACCTGTTGGTTTCGGCCGCCGCCGGAGCAGGCAAGACGGCCGTTTTGGTAGAAAGAATCGTGCGCCGCATTTTGGACGAAAAAAACCCGGTCGATGTGGACCGGTTGTTGGTCGTGACTTTTACCAATGCCGCCGCCGGAGAAATGAAGGAAAGAATCGGAGCGGCCCTCCGGGAGCGTTTAAAGGAAAACCCGGGGGACCGGCGGCTCCAGCGGCAGTTGTTGCTTTTAGGGAAGGCTTCCATTTCCACGTTGCACTCTTTTTGCCTGGAGTTGGTCCGGCAGAATTACTATCACCTGAAACTGCCGGAAGGAATCGCCTTGGACCCCCGTTTTCGGATCGCGGACGAAATCGAAGGGGTCCTGCTGAAAAGCGAGGTTTTGGAAGATTTTCTGGAGGAGAAATATGCTTTAGGCGAGCCGGCCTTTTTAGCCCTGGTGGAAGCTTTGGGCGGTGAAAGGGACGACCAGGCGCTGCAGGACCTGGTATTAAAGCTTTATGATTTTTCCCGCAGCCAGGCGGATCCATCGGCCTGGTTGCAGGGGGTTGCCGCCAATTTCCGGGCGGAACATGAACACCGGATCGAGCCTTTGTTTGGTCGCTTAGCCCAAAGTATCGCAGTGGCGCTGGAAGAAGCCATCGATTTGCTGGATTTGGCACAGCGCATCGCCCGGCAGCCGGGCGGGCCTGCCGCCTATTTGCCTGTTTTGGAAGCGGAAAAGGATCAACTTACGGCCTTGCTTGCTTTATGCCAACAGGACTGGGAAAAGGCTTTTGCCGAACTGAGTCAATTTTCCTTTGGCGCTTTGAAAGCATGCCGGGCCGAGGTGGATGAGTTCTTGAAACAGCAGGTGCAGGGTTTTAGAAACCAGGCGAAAGGTATTATCAAGAGCTTGCAGGAGGAATATTTATCCCGCAGTCCGGCCGAACTGGTCCGGGATATGCAGGAAATGGCACCGCTGATGGAATGTCTTTGCTTCATGGTGGTGGAGTTTTCCCTTCGTTATCTTAAAGAAAAGCTGGCGCGGAATCTGCTGGACTTTAACGATTTGGAACATTTTGCCCTGCAGTTGTTAAGGGAAAAAGCGGAGCAAACCGGCGGGGAAAAGGGCCCGGAAGCGGAAGCGGAGTGGGTCCCTTCGGAATTGGCTTGGCGCCTGCGGGAGAAGTACGAGGAAGTACTGGTGGACGAATACCAGGATATCAACGGGGTGCAGGAAGCGGTTTTGGCCATGGTATCCCGGACGGACTCCGAGACGCCGAACCTGTTTATGGTGGGCGACGTTAAACAAAGCATTTACGGGTTCCGTTTGGCCGAACCGGGCTTGTTCATGCACAAATACGAGAGCTACAGCGAAAAGGAAGGGGCGCGGGAAAGAAAAATCATGCTGGCCAAAAACTTCCGCAGCCGGCAAAATATTGTGGATGGGGTCAATTTTGTTTTCCGCCAGCTCATGGTGCCGGGGCTGGGGGGAATCAACTATGGTCGGGAACACGAACTGGTCTTTGGCGCGGACTTTTTACCGGAAGAGGAGTTAGTGGACCCGAGGAAACCGGATGGAACAGAGAATACCGGTGCAGCAAAAATGTCCGCTGAAACAGAAAACAGTGGAACGGAAGAAAACGGTGCGGCCGAAAACGGTGGAACAGGAGCGTTTGAGCAACCCCGGCGGCCTTTGGAGTTCATCTTAATCGAACGGGATGACACAACCGGTCTTTTGGATGAGACTGGGGCAGCGGCGTCCAGGGACGACGATAAGCACGGCAGCGGCCGGGAGTTAAACGGTGAGGAGCCGGAAGAGGAGGAAGAATTAGATGCCGTCCAGGCGGAGGCCCGCATTATCGGGCGCCGCATCCTGGCTTTACAGAAAGAGATGAGAATCTGGGACAAGGAAAGCCAGACTTTCCGGGCTCCCCAATTCCGGGATATGGTGATATTGCTCCGTTCGATTAAGGCAACGGCGCCGGTGTTTTTGGACGAGTTTCGCAAGCTGGGGATACCCCTTTATGCGGAAACCGGCAGCGGGTACTTTGCGGCGCAGGAAATCCAGCTTATGCTGTCCCTGTTGCGGGTAATTGACAACCCCAATCAGGATATCCCCCTGGCGGCGGTGCTGCTTTCCCCGGTCGTGGGCCTTACCGTGGAGGATTTGGCCAGAATCCGCCTGTGCTCGAAGGACAACCTTTTTCATGCGCTGCGTTTGGCGGCCCGGGTGGAGAAAGGAGCCCTCAAGGAAAAACTCGGCACCTTTCTGTGTGGTTTGCGCAACTGGCGCACTTTTGCCCGGCGGAAATCCTTGGTGGAGCTGATTTGGCTGTTGTACCGGGAAACCGGGTATTACGATTATGCCGGAGCCATGCCCGAGGGGAAACAGCGCCAGGCCAATTTGCGGGCGCTTTTGGACCGGGCCAAACAGTTTGAAGATACGACGATGAAAGGTTTGTTCAAGTTCCTGCGCTTTTTGGAGCGGTTGGAAAAGGCGGAAAGCGATTTGGGAACGGCCCGGGCATTGGGGGAAAACGAGGACGTGGTGCGTTTAATGAGCATCCACAAAAGTAAGGGGCTGGAGTTTCCCGTTGTATTTGTGGGTGGGCTCGGCCGGAAGTTCAATTTACGGGAGATACAAGGTGATGTCTTACTGGATAAGGATTTGGGCATCGGCCCGGTCTGGGTTGATCCGGCGCTGCGGCTGAAATATCCCACCCTGGCGAAACTGGTGGTCCGGGAGAAACTAAAGGAAGAAATGCTGGCGGAAGAAGTCCGGATTCTGTATGTGGCTATGACCAGGGCCCGCGAGGCGTTGATCCTGGTCGGTTCGGCCCGGAATCTTCCCCAACAGGTGAAAAAGTGGAGCCAGTCCCTGGCCGGTCGGAGCTGGGGCTTGTCAAAAGCCGTCTTAAACCAGGCCCGCGGACCTTTGGATTGGCTGGGACCTTGTTTGCTGCGGCACCGCGCCGCAAAAGCGTTGCGCCAGGCCGCCGGTAGCCCGGACACCGGCTGGGAAGTGACGGAAAAGGATCCCGCTCCCTGGCGGATTGTACTAGAGGGGGTCCGGCAGGTTCAGGCGGAAGAAAAAGAAGCAAGCGTGGATTATCGGGAGCAGCTTGCTGTGGTGCGCCGGCTTGAGCCGGTGGAAAGCTCCCCAGGAGTCCAGGACGCCTTTCTTCAAGCTACCCATGATTTTATTGAACAGCGTCTCAGTTGGGAGTATCCTTACCGGATGTTGGCGGATATCCCCACTAAGCTTACGGTTACCGAAATCAAAAACCGTTTCCAGTACTTAAGCGGGCGGCAGGAGGACAGCGAACTGCTCCTGCCTTTGCGGCGCTTTGCCCAAAGGCCGCGGTTTTTGCAGGAAAAGGGCCTTTTGGCCAGTGAAAAGGGGGCGGCCTTGCACTTGGTGATGCGGCATCTTGACCTGCCCAATGCTTTGGCGCCCGAAAAGGTGGAGGCTCAACTGGCTGAAATGGTGCAAAGGGAAATCCTCAGCACCCAGCAGGCGGAAAGTATCCGGGTGAACGAAATCGTCCGGTTCCTGCAATCTCCTTTAGGGGAAAGGATGCTTCAAAGCAAGGAACTGCAGCGGGAGTTGTCTTTTACGATGAGTCTGCCCACCCGGGAGCTTTATGGGGAAGCCGGGGGCATCGCCGGTGAAACGATCATCCTGCAGGGGACCATCGACTGCCTGTTTGAGGAGGACGGCGCGTTCGTGCTCCTGGATTACAAGACCGATGCGGTCAAAGCAGGGGAGGAAGAAATCCTCAAGGAACGGTACAAAATCCAACTGGACCTGTATGCCCGTGCTGTAGAGACCATTTTCGGCCGTCCGGTGAAGGAAAAACTGATCTATTCCTTTGCCTTACAGCAGGCGTTGGTTCTGGAGTAGGTTATTGGCCATAATGTATTGTTTGATGCCTGGAGGCGCATTTAAACGGAGATTAGAGTAATAGGGGCCTTGGAGGAATAAAAAAACTCGCCGGAAAATCCTAGGCGAGATTTTCGAGGTATTTGACGATATCCGCAAAAGTGCGGAAGGGCCGTGCCGGGATCTTTTGCGCCCGGCAGTAACGCAGGAGAAAACCTTTCGCAAAAATCAGGTCCGCCGCCTGGCAACCACAGTGGTCGGAGTAGCCGTCCCCGATGTAGACCGCCTGGTCAGCCTCTTTGCTGAGTTTTTTCACCAGGGTTTTTTTACAGGTGCCACAATGGCCACAGGGGGAAGCGTGGGGGCAGGCAATGTCATAACTGTTTTCCCCGATAATCAGTTGGTTGGTGTAAACCGGGAGGTGGGTAATCCCAGCTTTTTCCAGGACTGTACTGATGTTAAAATCAAAGCCGTCACTGAGAATATAGCACTGTTCGTCCCGGGCTTTTACATAGGTAAGAAAATCCCGAAAGGTATCGTCAATAGGAATTTCCCGCAAAAACCGGGCCGCTTCTTCTGAGGAGACCTGCAGGTAAGGAAGGATCAGCCTTGCGCTTTGTTCGGTGGACAGTTTGCCTTCGTTCCAGAGCCGCATGATCTCCTGCCAGCCGTCCCGGGCAAAGGAACTGACAATGGCGTCGGTGGTGTCTTTTTTGGTGATGGTCCCGTCGAAATCCACAAAATAGACGCGTTTCATCGGATTCACCCGCTTACGTTAAGTTTTTTACATATCACCGGCTGTATGTATGTGTTATTCTATCGACTATGGGCGTTTAGGTCAAGCACCTGAAAAATTCCCTTTACTTTGCTCTTGCCAGCGGCCGCTGTTTTGATTATAATACAGATGTATAAAAGAATAAGGATTCCTTCGGGGAGAGGTGAAAATCCTTACCGGCGGTAAAGCCCGCGAGCCTATAACGGCAGATCCGGTGATATTCCGGAGCCGACAGTTAAAGTCTGGATGGGAGAAGGGAGGGAAGTTGTTTAATTAAGACAATTTCTTAGTCAATATTGTCATGGTTTAACCCGAAGGATTATTCCTCGGGTTTTTTGTTGTTTAAACTAAATCATTTTTCTAAAGGAGTAGATGTCAAAATGAACACGAAAAAATTGGTGCGGATTGCATTTTTAACGGCCCTAGGGATTTTATTGATGTATATCGCTTTTCCCCTGCCTTTTTTTCCGCCTTTTATGACTTATGATTTTGGTGATCTGCCGGGATTAATCGCTGCTTTTGCGATGGGTCCGTGGATTGGCGTTTTGGTTCAGTTCCTGAAATGCCTTCTTGGATATTTTCTGGGCGTTTCGAAAGCCGGACTTGTCGGCATGGCTGCCAATTTTATTGCCGGGGGCACGATGATTTTGGTGGCGGGATTAATCTACCAACACCGGAAGACCAAATTAACGGCGGTCATTTCCTTGCTGGTGGGGACGGTGGTTACCGCTCTGGTGATGATCCCGGTGAATTACTTCATTTTCTTCCCGCTTTGGGGGGTAGCCAATGAGAGTTTATTGGTGATGGCCCTTACGGTGTCCTTCCCTTTTAACCTGGTGAAATTCCTGCTTACCTCGGTCCTTACTTTCGTTCTTTATAAGGCAGTGAAAAACGTCCTGGAAGAGAAGGATTTCCGGTCGTCCGAGCCAAGATTAAATGATGACAGGGCTTAGTTATTATGGTAGTATTGTAGCTGTAATCATCAGAGGAGGAGATTGCAGTGAAGATCGGACTGATTGGTTTGCCGGCCACGGGCAAAACAACGCTTTTTAACCTCCTGACGGGCGGAAAAGCAGCAACCGGTTCCGGGAAAACCGAAGCCAATCTGGGGACGGCCAGAGTGCCCGACCAAAGGATCGATTTTTTAAGTGATTTGTATCGCCCGCGGAAAACGATTTATGCCCAAATTGATTTTATTGACATTGCCGGGCTGGTTACCGGTCAAGAAGGGCAGAAATCGGGTTCGGGGAAATTTTTAAACGATGTGCGGGTGTGTGACGCCCTGGTGCATGTTTTAAAAGCTTTTGGCGATTCCTATGCTAATCCGGAGACCGGCGACATTAACCCGGCGGCCGATTTAGAATCGGTGGAAACCGAAATTCTCTTTGCCGATATGGAGCTGATCGAAAAACGCATCGAACGGATCCGGAGCGGGAAAAAAATTAATAAAGAAAACCAGGAAGAATTGGCTCGCCTCGAGAAGTGCTATCAGGTGCTGGAGGAAGGCAAATCCATGCGGGATGTGGAGCTTTCCGAAGAAGAGAGAACGGCCATGCGCAATTACGCCTTTTTGACGGAAAAACCCCGTTTGGCCGTGGTCAACCTGGACGAAGAACAGTTCCGGGAAAAAGAATACCCTCACCGGGCGGAACTAGTGGCTTTGTGTGCGGAAAAAAACATCCCGCTGTTAGAGATCTGCGCCCAGATGGAACTGGAAATCGGGGAATTAAACGAGGAAGACAAAGCGCTTTTTATGGCGGATTTAGGCTTGGAAGAAACGGGTATTGAGCGGTTGGCGCGCACGGCCTATGCCCATTTAGGCTTAATCTCCTTCTTTACCGTCGGGGAGGATGAGGTAAGAGCCTGGACGATTCCGCAGGGGATTACGGCGAAAGAGGCGGCCGGCAAAATCCATTCGGATATCGAGCGGGGCTTTATCCGGGCCGAAGTGGTGAAATACCAGGACCTGTATGAGCTGGGTTCGATGACGAAAGTGAAAGAGAAAGGGCTGTTCCGCTTGGAAGGCAAAACCTATCTGGTGGAAGACGGCGATATCATTAACTTTCGTTTTAATGTCTAGTGTTTATAAAAACCTCCTGTTGGGGAAACCTAAGAACAGGAGGTTTTGCGTTATGAAATCACAACATCGTTTTCGAATGGCGGGAAGTTGTCCCTATTTCGATTCGGTAAGAAGTGCCAAAGGTTTGGAAGGAGGGAATGTGCCCTCAAGGGAGCTTTCGCCGCGGTGTAATCATTGCGTGCATTGGCAGAAGGGGCTTTGTGATTTGTTTCTGGCCCGCCGCTAAGGGCTTGGCTTGAAGAAATTGAAAAGAAAGCTAAACAAGGAATTTAAAGGCAAAAAATATGTTGCTCATAATGCCATTTTGGTAGCAGGAGAACTTCTTCAACTTGTCGAACATAGTATTTAAATAAAAATAAAATTAGGGGGTTAATCTATGTTGACGAGGGCTTGTGCTGGTGGTGTGGTGTTTTATGACACCAGGGTCTTCATCCTCAAGAACGACAAGGGCGAATGGGTCTTACCGAAGGGTGTGATCAGGGACAAACAGTTGGCTTTGGACGTGGCATTACAACGGGTTAAACATGAAGGCAATATTGACGCATCCATTATTTCCCCCGCTGGAGAAACGAGTTACGAGTTTTATTCCTATTCCCGGAAAAGACCGGTGTGCAACAAGATCGACTGGTTTATTATGGAGGCGAGAAACGATTCCTATGCGGTCAATAAGCAGGAAGGTTTTCTGGATGGAGGCTTTTTCCCAATCGACGAGGCCTTGGAGAAAATCACGTACAGTCAGGACAAATCCTTAGTTCGTTTAGCATATCGTAAATACAATCACTTTTGCAATCACAAAATGGCGGAAGTGGTGGGCTAAAAAAGCTCTCTTGCCGAGAATCCAACATAGATACATCAAATAGAAAACTGTTCGGAAATTTGTTCAAGAAGTAAAGGGAGGTACGGGACCAAAAGAACCGTACCTTTTTTGTTTGCAATGTTCATGTTTGTAATTTTCGCCGTACGTATGGTAGTATTAGGGAGGGAGCATCATTAAACAGGACAGAAGGATGGGGGAGGATGAGCTGATGTTGCCGTCGTACGTTCAACGGAAAACAGGATTTTTGGGAGCCGGTGAGGATTACGAACAGGCCAGGGCGGTGCTGGTGGGGTTGCCGATGGATTATACCGTAAGCCTGCGGCCCGGCACTCGTTTTGGGCCCCAGCAGATCAGGTATATTTCTTATGGTCTGGAGTTGTATAGTCCTTATCAGGACCGGAGCCTGGCCGAACTTTCCTATTATGACGCCGGTGATGTTTTCCTGCCTTTTGGGAACGTTACCGAAAGCTTGCGGCGGATCGAGGAAGCAGCCGAAACCTTGTTTGCCGCCGGAAAGTTCCCTCTTTTTCTAGGGGGAGAGCATCTGGTGACCCTACCCTTGGTAAAAGCCTGTGTTAATCATTATGCTGATTTGGTGGTTTTTCATTTTGATGCGCACACGGATCTGCGGGAGGTTTTTGAAGGAGAGGAATTATCCCATGCCACGGTGCTGCGGAAAGTGGCCAAGTTACTTCCTCCCCGCAGCCTGTATCAGTTTGGCATTCGTTCGGGGGTCAAGGAAGAATTCGAATATGCCGCCCGGGAGACCCATTTATACCTGGAGGAGATTTTCCCCGCCTTGCATCAGGCGGTCCAGGAGGTGCAGGGGAGACCGGTCTATATTACCTTAGACATTGATGTGGTCGATCCGGCTTTTGCCCCGGGAACCGGAACGCCCGAGCCCGGTGGCTGCACGGCGCGGGAGATTATGGAGGCCATTTTTACGATGAAGGACTTGCAGGTGGTCGGGATGGATCTGGTCGAAGTGGCACCGGCGTACGATCCCTCGGAACGGACCACGATTCTGGCGGCCAAGCTTGTGCGGGAGGCTTTGCTGGCTTTTGTGAAGTAGTTTGGGAGTATAATGGAAGTTGAGAGACGTCAAAATAATGGCAGGGAAAATAGATTGACATGATAATGAATATCGTGTTAGAATATACTTTGTCAGCGATGAAAGCTACAGGGAATGGTTATACTTTTCTGCCTCGGTAGCTCAGTTGGTAGAGCAGAGGAC
>DGEB01000036.1:22471-46161 GCA_002385735.1 Peptococcaceae bacterium UBA3937 | reverse complement strand
GCGCCGGCAATAATGATCGTGAGCAAGACCCGGTTGACCAGCAGAGCACGCTGCGCCACCAGCCACCAGGCCAAAGCGACCAGCCCCAGGATAAAGAGCATACTACACACCAGTAGGCCGATAAAGATTCTTTTTTTGGCCATTTTCCCGGTTATTGACTTTGCTTCAGATATTGGCAAAGACATACCCCACCTCTAAACGATACCCATTAAGAAAACTCTGGGCAGAAATAGGTTTTTTCCCAACGGGTTGGACTTGTTTAACGAGCAGTTTCCCCTCGCCCGTCTGCACCACGAAACCTTGTCCCTTGACAATAGCTACCACCGTGCCCGGCGCGGCGCCGGAACTTCCCTTTGCCGTTGCAATTGATGCTGTTGTTGCTAAAGTTGAAGCCGTTTTTGTTTTCGTTGAAACTGTTGTTGCGGAAGCTAAAGCTGCCGTTGAAGCTGCGGCCTCCTCAGAAGAAGCCGGCTGATAAGGCACCGCTTCCCAGATTTTTAAAGGCTTCCCTTCGTAAATAGTATGAGCCCCGGGCCAGGGGGTTAACGCCCTGATTTGATTATAAATCATCCTGGCAGAATTTGCCCAGCAAATTCTTTCGTCTTCCTTCTTAAGGGGCGCCGCATAACTGGGCGCTCTTTCCGTGATTCTTTCCTGCGCCAGCGGCTTGATCTCTCCCCGCAGCCAACGGGGAATCGTCTCCTGCAACAGTTCCGCCCCCATTTGGGCCAGGCAGTCGTGCAGGTCACCGCAATTCATGCCGGGGGAAAGGGGAATTTCCGCCTGGGCTAAGACATCACCGGTGTCTAATCCCTTGTCCATCAACATAATCGAAACACCGGTCTTTTCCCCGCCTTCCATGATAACCCGCTGAATCGGCGCCGCGCCCCGATAGGCCGGCAATAAAGAAGCATGAACATTAAGACAGCCGTGCGGCGGAATGGACAAGACGGCCTCCGGCAGGATCTGCCCAAAAGCAGCCACCACAATCAGGTCGGGACGCAACTTAATAAGTTGCCTGATAAAGACCTCCTCCCGCACCCGTTCGGGCTGGAGAACATTTAGCCCCAACTCCAGCGCCTTTTCCTTCACCGGAGAAAAGCTCAGGCGCTGTCCCCGGCCGCGGGGCCGGTCCGGTTGGGTCACTACAGCAACGATCTCCCAATCTTTATTTTGACTTAGTTTTTCCAATACCTGCACCGCAAAGTCAGGTGTCCCCATAAAGACAATTCGTTTCACGAAACTAACTCCACCTTTAAGTAAACTTCCTTATTCGACGCGCCGAATTTTTTCTGCCCTGTCAATAAAGAGAATCCCTTCCAGATGATCGATCTCATGCTGGAAAATCCGCGCCAAAAAGCCTTCCGCCTTAATTTTCACTTCTTCGCCCTGGCGATTTAGGCCAACCACCTGCACCTTAACGGCCCTGGTCACTTCGCCCAGCACGCCGGGGACACTTAAGCAGCCCTCCGTATCGGTGTCTTCCCCTTCCTTGCTTACGATTTCCGGGTTGATTAATTCATAATACTCCTCTTCATAACTAACGACAATGGCCCGTTTGGAGATGCCGATTTGCGGCGCGGCCAGACCCACCCCGGTCTCGGAGGCTTCTAAAGTGTCCCGCAGGTTATCTAACAATTTGCCCACATTCGGCGTAATTTTTTCGATTTTTTTCGCCGGCATACGTAATATTTCATCCCCGGTTTCCACGATTTGATAAACAGCCATCCTTGCTTCCCCTCCTCTTTTTCTTGAACGCCAGCATAAATCATCATTCGATTAACGCTGTTTCCTCCCTATGTTCAAGCATCCATGCGATTGAACCGGTAAGCTTCTTCCATGAAACCGTCTACAGTAAACTCTGGGGCTCCACATCAATGATAGTGCGGATTTCTCCCCCCAGGGTCAACGCTTTCTCCCGGACCAGGCTGGCTAGTTTTTGCACCGGGACAAGCTCTGTGCTTTTAATAATTATATGATATCGATAGCGTTTTTTCAAAAAATCTATCGGGGCCGGGCCGGGCCCTAATATTTCCACGGTTTTCTCCTCCGCCAGTTGCTTTTCGAGCAACGCGGCCCAATAGGCAATCCGTTCCTGAACCTGTTTTTCATTATACCCGCTGGCCAGAATGCGGGCAAGATAGGTAAAGGGAGGATACTGCAGCATCTGGCGGTTGGCTATTTCCTGCCGGTAAAACTCCTCGTAATCCTGCTTGAGCACCGCAGCAAAAAGATAATGCTCCGGATCATATGTCTGGATATACACGTTCCCGGGCTCCTCGCCCCGCCCGGCGCGGCCTGCCACCTGGGTCATCAGTTGAAAGGCCCGCTCGCCGGCCTGGTAATCAGGCATGTTCAACAGAAAGTCCGGATTGAGAATCCCCACCATCGTCACCTGGGGGAAATCCAGCCCTTTGGCAATCATTTGGGTGCCGATCAACACCTTGGCCCGTCCTTCCCGAAAAGCCTGCAGCATTTGAAAGTGGCTGTCTTTTCTCTGGGTGGTGTCGGTGTCCATGCGGATAAAAGGCAGTTCCGGGAAAAACCGCCGCAACTCTTCCGCCACCCGTTCCGTGCCGGTACCGTAATAGCGGACGTAAGTGCTGCCGCAAAAAGGGCAGTTACGCGGCAGGGCACGGACAAAGTTACAATAATGGCAAACGAGTTTTCCTTTGGCTCGGTGATAATTCAAGGTAATATTACAGCGGGGACAAAGCAGTGGCTTGCCGCACTCGCGGCACATCACGTAGGTGTGAAAACCCCTTCTGTTGATAAACAGGATCGCCTGTTCCCCGGCCTCGATAGTCTGGCGCAAGGCGGCCAGCAGTTTGGCGCTGAAAAGCCCGCTGTTGCCTTCCAGCCTTTCCCGCTTCATATCAATGATTTCGATATGGGGCAGCAGCCGGGAGCCTACCCGCCCGGCCAGTTTCAACAAACCGTATTTTCCCTGGGAAGCCGCATAAAAAGTGCGCAGGGATGGCGTGGCCGAACCCAACACCAAGACGGCGCCGGTCAACTCGGCCATCTTTTCGGCGACGGTGCGGGCGTCATAACGTGGATCCGGCTCGTTCTGCTTATAGGTGTTCTCGTGCTCCTCATCAATGATGATCAGCCCCAGCTTGCTGAAGGGGGCAAACACAGCAGAACGGGGCCCCAAAACCACCTTGGCCCGGCCTTCCTTGATTTTCCGCCATTGATCATATCTTTCTCCTTCCGCTAAAGCACTATGCAGGACGGCCACCTGTTCCCCGAAAGCAGCCAGCAACTGGATAATCACCTGGGAGGCTAAGGCAATTTCCGGCACCAGATAAAGCACCTGCTTGCCTTGTTTTAATGCCTCCTCCATCACCCGTAAATAGACCTCGGTTTTCCCGCTGCCGGTAACGCCGTAAAGCAGCCACTTGCAGCGGCTCTGACCGGCAAGGCTCCCGCAGAGCGTTTGACAGGCTTCTTGTTGAGCAGCATTGAGGAAACGGGGCCTGCTCACCTCTATCTGTCCCCCATAGGGGATTCTTTCGATTCCTTGCTCGAACTTTTCGATTAAGCCCTTGTCGATTAGCGCTTTGATGGCATCGGGCTTATAGACGCCTTTTTCTTTCAACTCCGTAAGGGAATGGGGCTGCTCCTGCAACAGGTTAAAGATAGCCTGCTGGCGAGGGGCCCGCTTTAAAAGCTCCAGCGGCCCGCCATCCTTCGCGGACCCGGCATTGCCGGACTGCTCCGCATTCTCAGGATTTTGCGGATGCTCGGAATTCTCCGGGTTTTCCGGATTCTCCGGAACCACGCTCGCGCTAGGCTTAAGGCGAAACATCGTTTCCTTCTTAGGTGTTACCCGGGGCTCGTACACTATTTCTACAGTTAGATATTGCTGGGTCACCAAATTGGCCAGTTCCTGCTCCACTGCTTGTCCCATTTTGCGCTTTATTTCCGAAGCAGTTAGCCCTGCGGCCCCGGTTCCTTTCGGCCGCAACAGCTCCAGAATCCGGCGTTCCGCTTCCGGCAAAAGCTTTTCCTCCACGGAACCAACCCGGACCGGGTTGAAAAGATAAACAAGCTTTTCCTTCACCCGCACCGGAGGCGGCAGGAAAAGCTGAATTACCTTCTGTAATGAACAAACGTAATAGTCGGCCATCCAATGAGCCAACTCCAACGCTGCAGGGGTCACCATCGACGGCCCTGCAAAGACCTGTTTGATTTCCCTGATTCGGATTTCCTTAACCTTGCTTTCCTGTTCCTCGCTTTCCTTCTTACCGTCGTTGCTTAGGCTTGCGCTGCCTTTACCTGCGCTCTTGGGGCTGCTTTTATGGTCAAAAACCGGCCTTGTTTCCTGCACAGACAGCACGATCCCTTTACAGTTCCGCCGCCGCAACGGAACCAAAACCATCGCCCCCACTTCCACCTTCATTCCGGCGGGAATGGCATAGGTATATATTTGATCGATATTCCCGGGCGTTTCCACGATTAAGACATTGGCATACAAGGCCGCTTCACCTTCTACTTAAATTTTTTATTGCGCTTAGTTACCGTGCTCACTATGCACCTTCCAGCTATAAAAATTATACCATACCGACACGATCTTTTTTTATTCCGTTTTCTTCGTCACAATCTTTTCTACTGTTTTTTCCATTGAACGATAATTGCGCTATAATTAATAACGAACATCCCCCTGGCAAAAAATAACCATCAAAAGGAGGCACAGCAGGTTTATGAAACACTTGGAGCTGATTAAAGACTTGACTTTGACCCACGGTCCTTCCGGCTTTGAGCATAACGTCAAAGAGCTAATCAAAAACCGTCTTGCCGGCAAGGCAGATTTTTCCCAGGACAACCTGGGCAGCTTGATTTGTAAAAAGGTAGGGGCTTCTGGTTCCCCCAAAATTATGATTCCCGGGCATATGGACGAGATTGGGTTTATGGTCAACAGCATCACCAAACAGGGCTTTATTAAATTCATTCCCCTGGGGGGCTGGTATGATCAGGTGCTCCTGGCCCAAAAGGTAATCATCAAAACAAAAAAGGGAGATGTGACCGGCATCATCGGTTCCACCCCTCCCCATCTGCTTTCCGAAAAGGATAAGAACAAGCTGGTGGAAAAAAAGGAAATGTTTATCGATGTGGGTGCCCAGAGCCGGGAAGAAGCCGAAGAAAGCATGGGGATTCTGCCCGGCGATCCGATTATCCCGGACAGCAGCTTTCACGTGCTGGGCGAAAAAATGATCATGTCCAAAGCAATTGACAACCGCATCGGCTGCTGCCTGTTCATCAATGTCCTGGAGGAACTGTGGGGAACACAGCATCCCAATACGGTCTATGGGGTAGGCACCGTGCAGGAAGAAGTGGGACTGCGGGGCGCCACCACCTCCGCCAATGTGATTATGCCGGATATTTGCCTGACGGTGGATGTGACCATTGCTACCGATACGCCCGGTTTGGAAAAAGAAGAACCGGAAATTAAATTAGGGCAAGGGCCGGTTCTTACCCTGGCCGATGCCACCGTAATCGGTAACCGCAATTTACGTAACTATGTCATCGATACCGCCCGCCAGGAACAGATCCCCCTCCAGTACAATACCATGATGGGCGGCGGCACCGACGGAGGAGCGATACATAAAACCGGTCCCGGCGTCCCTACGGTCGTCCTCAGCATCCCCACCCGCTATATCCACAGCCATTACGGCGTTTTCCAATATGATGACTACGAGAACGCCTTGCGACTCTTGCTAGCCCTAATTAAAGGACTGGACGCGGATACCGTGGAAAACATCAAACAAGGAAGCTAAAACAGCAGGGTTATCCTTCAAGGGAGCGCAACGCTCCCTTGTCCTTTATTATCTCGAATAATCCTTCTATATAAGCAAACATGGTGTTGACGCAATAATCAGGAAAGTCATTTTTGGTTGACAGCTTTCGGTTAATCAATTAAAATGCTAGTAACTTAGCCAAATATTTAATCAAGAAAGGTGACCGATCCAATGTATCTTAAAGATTTGTTCGCCCGGAAAAAAGGAGCTACTTTGTCGTTCGAAATTTTCCCGCCCAAAAAGAACATGCCGATGGATACGATCTTTACAACCATCGAAGGGTTAAGCAACTTAAAGCCTGATTTTATCAGCGTCACTTACGGCGCCGGAGGCAGCAGCAAAGACCGCACCGTGGAAATCGCCTCGCACATTAAACAAAAACACGGGATTGAAGCCCTGGCTCACCTCACCTGTATTTCCTCCACCAAGGAGGAAATCGAAGGTATCGTTGCAAAGCTTCAGGAGAACCAAATTGAAAATATCCTGGCTTTGAGGGGAGACCTTCCCCAGGACCCCAGCTTTGTTTTTCCCACCCCGCTGCACTACCGCTACGCCAGTGACCTCATCTACCAGCTTAAACAGAAAAAGGCTTTCTGTATCGGCGCAGCCTGCTATCCGGAAGGACATGTGGAATGCATCAGCTTGGAAAAAGACATTGAATACCTGAAAATAAAAGTAAACGCCGGAACGGATTTCCTGATTACCCAACTGTTTTACGATAATGAAATGTTCTACAAATTTATGGATAAAATAAGGAAAACCGGCGTCAACATCCCCGTCCTGGCGGGCATTATGCCCATGCTGAGCAAAAAACAGATCGAGCGTTGCCTGTCCTTTAGCAACACCGCCCTCCCCAACAAATTCACGCGTCTCCTCGAGAAATACGGGGATAACACCGAGCTTTTGACCGAAGCGGGAATCTACTATGCGACAGAACAAATCATCGACCTGTTGGCCTGGGGGGTTGACGGTATCCACATCTATACCATGAACCGGCCGGAAATCGCCCGCCGGATCACTGAAAATATTACCCCCTTCCGCAGGATGCTGCAAAAGTAAATAGAGCTTCTTTACACGAACGAAAAAAGGCCATGTTCCTAAATGGAAACATGGTCTTTTTCTAATGGCATTCCGCCGGGCAAGGAGTTGGGCAGCCCCACCAGTTGCAAGCCAAAGGCCTTCAAACGGCGCCGGCACTCCTGGTAATTGGGGCAAGCTTTACTCACCAGATTCCAGAAGCGCTGGTTGTGCCTGGGCTCCGCCAGATGACAGAGTTCATGGGTTACCACGTACCACAGAAACTCCAGCGGCGCACCAATCAGCCGGGCAGAGATGTAAATTTGCCTGGTCTTCCCGCTGCAGGTCCCCCAGGTGGTTTTTTGCTCATGAAAAGAAATCTGCCGGAAAGGGTAATTATAATACGCTCGATTAATGGTATCCGCAAGCCGCATGAGGTCCTGATCCGTTTTCACCGGGCCTTCTCCCCAGGAAAAATCGTATTGTTGCGCCCAATGCAGTTTGGCCAATAATTTTTCGGTCAACTTTTTAATATGTACCTCTTGCTCCGCCGGGGAAAGCCTGCTGGATATAGATAAATGAATCACGCCATCGCGAATCTTGCCCGACGAATTCCGTTTGTCCCGGTATTCTACGAACACCTGCGGCAACTTCTCTTGCACAAGATCACTCCACTTTCGAACACTCATTCTCGAAATCTTACGCGCCACAACTTCATCCTACTTCTTCGTGTATCGATTCTTCCATTTCGGCACAATCGATAAGGCTTCGTATTCCGCTTTCAATAAACCAAGAACCCATAAATCGATGTACTTGCCTTCCACAAACACTTGTTTGCGTAGTTTCCCTTCGGTAATAAAACCAAAGCTGATCGCGCTGCGCAAGCCCAAATCGTGATTGTCATAAATATTCAAATAGGCCTTTTCCAAACCCAGCCGGTAAAAAACAATATCCAACAGCACAATTAGAATATCAATCCCATAGCCGGCCAGCCGCATGTCTTTCTCACCGATCCCCAGCAGCAGTTCCACATTGCCGTTATGACGGTCAATATGGCGCAGCCCGGCTAAGCCAATCGGCCGCAGGTCACTTTTGCGCTGTACCAGGTAAATAATCTTTTCGGTCCGGGGGTCTTCCAAAGAAGCCTTATCCTGGGAAGCAATCTCCTTTCGAATCGACTCCAGGTCCACACTGGTGTATTCATCATAAGCCAGACGAAAATCCTTATCCACGTACCATTTCTGAACTAATTCCGCATCTTGCTGTTTTAAAGGACGTAGAACTATTTTTCTACCCTTTTCCATACCTTTCCCACCTTATTAATATTTTTGTGAACCAACTTTCTCATGGCGGTAAATGAAGATGCCCGACAAGATTTTCGGCGCAAAGAAAGTTGATTTCTCCGGCATCACAATGTTCGGATCCTTAATTCCGGCATTGGCTACCGCAAGTAACTCCTCCAGCGAAACAGGATGTAAAGCCACCGCCAAGTCGTACTTGCCTGCGTCAACCACCGCTTTCATTTTTTCCAAATCATCTTCCGGATAATAATCGAAATATCGGTGATCGGTGATCATGGCGTGGGTCAAGCCCAAATGGGGGTACAATTCCTTCTCCAAAATGCTGCAATCTAGTCGGCCCACCGGAGCATCGGGAACATGGGCGGCTTTTAATAAAAAGCTTCCTTCCTTCGTGTAAAGGGCAAAACTGTGTTTGGCGGGAGTTTTAAACTCGCTTGTTCGAACCAAAGGTAGTTTCTGCTCAATATCCGTAAATTTAACCAAACCGTTAATCACCCGGTTATAAGCCTGAATCCGCGCATCGGCACCCTGGCAGATATAAGCCAGGCAGTGGGTCTGCTTGTTCAAAAGGGAAGCATGGTACCGGTGATGCCCGTCCGCAATATATAAGGGGCCGGAGGCAATTAACTCCTTAATCCGCTGTCCTTCTTCGCTTTCTTCTTCCACCCGGAAAATCCGGTTTTTGATCCCGTGTAGTTCGGAGTGTTTTCCAAAATCGGAGGTAAATTCATACTCCGGGGTATAGCGGCGCGCCACTTCATCCAGCACCGCCCGTAACGGAGCCTCGGTCAGCAGAAAAACCGGCTCAAAAGTATAGCCTGTTTTTTCCCTTAAGGCCAGACGTCCTTTGACCTTATCATCAAAAGTCTTCTCATGCCGGATAATGTTACCGAAGCGATAATCCGTCACTTCCGTCGCCGTAAAAACCCCCCGGCGCATTTCTTTCCCGTAGACCTGTTCATAAACGTAAAAGCAGGGGGTCTCATCCTCCTGTAAAAGCCCCTTTGCTTGCAACCGAGCCAAAGCTTTGACCGGTTCGCTTCCCAAAGTAATATGGTATAAGGAATTCTCGCTTTGTTTTAAGACCCTTTCCAAAGGAGAACCTTCTTTAATCACATCATAAGGAGGACAGGTGATGCTTGCAATGCTGTCACCCACCGGCCTTAATCCTACCAGCCCCTTAACCTGAGCCATCCATATCTCCCTCCGCTTGTTTCTTTCTTTTCCATTAGATATGACCGATATTCACTATTATACCAAAATCAGCAGGGTTTTCATTGCTTTTTTCATCTATTCCTGTTTTTCTTTTCCCCAAACCAGCAAAACCCGGTCTTGAAGCTTGCTTTGATCCAGTAATTCCTCTTTTCCGGCCGGGATCGCCACAGTGCGTGGATCCCCGTCACTGATGTACCGCTGGGAGGGGTTCTTCTGAAAATACTCCAGCCATTTCTGTAATTCAACGGTGCTGGCCATGACCCGCGGGAGCCTCATCGGGTCAAAATTCTTCACCACGGGGCTGAGGGCCGGATTGGCGCCAACCCGCAACACCGCATCATGCTCATAAGTATATCCATCGTAGGTGCCCCGTACCGCCAGGGAATAATCCTGCGGCGAAAGGCCGTAAGGCAGCGCCAGGGAGGTCACTTTGTAACCGGGCACCGTTTCCTCCACCAGCCTGGGAATCCCGGCTAATTCCTTCTGCACTTCTTCCGCCGATAGTTTGTTCAATTTGGCATGGCTAACCGAATGGTTGCCGATGTCAAAACCCAGTTCCACCAGTTGACCAAGCTTGTCCTCCCAGCCTTTTTGACTAAAGGGCGGGTCGTTGTTCACATAAAAAGTGGCCGTATGTCCGAACTCCGGGTGTTTTTGGCCGAAATCCAGGAGAATCCCCACCGCACATTCCGGATCAATCTGCCGGCTGCCGTCCTCCCCATATATGCAACGAAAGTGCCCCACCGTGCCGTCATCAAAAGTCAAAACCAGCGGTGTTCTCCCGGCCGGGGTGCTGATATTGTTATTCACAAAATCCTTGAGGCTGATTAAGGAATAACCTTGCTCATAAAACATCTGTAAATCCCGCCGGAAATTATCCGTGGTCTGGGCCCAATCACTTTCCTTATCCGCTCCGATGACATGATACATCAAAATCATCACCTGGCCGGCTTCGTTAGCCTGCGCCTCCGCCAGTTGGCTTTCCGTGGGATAGGCTTTTTCAGAAGCCGCTTCTTCCCCATTCACTTGCGTTACGCTGTCGTTATCACCATCTGCTTCCGGCGCAGCATTGACCTGGCGTTCCCCGCTGGTTGCGGCCTGCCGTTGTTCTTCCCCGTGCAAACACCCGGACAATAAAAAAACGCTTAACGTACAAACCAGAAATAACAAAAGTTTTTTTGGCAAGTGGTGAGCTTTCATCCTGTTCCCCCTCTTATGCCTCGCGTTTTTGTAACAACCGCCTTTTCGCGACAGTTGCCACCTTCCTTCTCACCTAAGCATATTTCGACATAAGATAGCATCTACCTTTAATTTTTTTCTGCCATTTTCATCTTAGCAGGATTATTATGACAAAATCAATGGAAGCAAGACAAAACAATCTTTCCGGGGAGACTTGTTTTCCTGCCGATTGGCTAATATAATAAAATAAGTTGTTCGAATTGGTAACGCCAAAAAATAAGGAGGTGCCCTATGAAAATCACAGCAGATATGTCCATTACGGAAATCGTGCAAAAATATCCCCAAACAGTGGAAATCCTAATGCAGCAAGGCATGGGTTGTCTGGGCTGTGCGGCCGCCCGCTTCGAGACCTTGGCACAAGGCGCCGCTGCTCACGGCATTGATCTTGAGCCGCTTTTAGCAGCTTTAAATAAAGCTGTTGAAGAGTAAACACATTTTCTTAATCGAACAAAGACGGCAAGAAATATAAAGAAGCCTGGAAGCTTGTACTGACCCCCAAAAGTTAGACCTAAAAAGCTAACGATTGAGGGTCAGTTTTTTAATGGGACTCCTTTTGTCTTAGGCTCCTTTTACGCTTCTTTTTTTATTTTTTTCCGTCGTGCGGCGGCTTCATTGTTTTTCAGAACGCGAGAGTTTGGCGATTTCTTGCTCTTCTTTTCTTTTTGGGCCGCCTCGATACTGGCTTTGAGGGCTTCCATTAAATCAATCACCCGGGCCGGTTCCGCTTCGGGGGCAACGGCCACTTCTTCCCCGCTGATTTTGGCATGAATCAACTCCATTAAGGCTTCCCGGTACTGATTATGGTATTTTTCCGGTGAAAAACCGGCGGTCAGGTTGTCAATCAAACTCACCGCCATTTTTAGTTCGTTCTCATGGATCTGTACTTCGTAGTTTAATTCGGGAATGTATTCGGTGCTTCTGATCTCATCCGGATAGAAAATCGTCTCCAGCACCAGGCAATTCCGGTAAACCCGCAGTACCGCCAGGGACTCCTTCTGCCGCAGCACAACTCTCGCAATGGCAATGCGGCCGGTTTTCCGCATGGCTTCCAGCAATAGATGATAGGGCTTGGTGCCTAAATCGCCCGGCGCCACATAATAGCTTTTCACAAAATAGATGGGGTCGATTTCCTCCAGGCGCACGAAATCCAGAATTTCAATGGATTTTAACGTGCTGAGCGGGATTTTCTCCAAATCCTCCTCCTGGATAATCACATAGCGTCCCTTTTCATATTCATAGCCCCGCACCAAATCTTCTGCGGATAATTCTTTTTTACAAACCGGACAAACCTTTTCGTACTTAATCGGCGACTTACATTCTTTATGCAGATAATTAAATTTTACATCTTTCACCTCGGTGGCGGTATACAGCTTTATCGGGATGCTGACCAGGCCAAAAGAAATAACCCCTTTCCAGATGTTGCGCATTGCTCCTGCTCCTTTCGTCACGTTTAACTATCTTCCTGTACTGGATAGGCCCTTCTAAGCATTAACGGTGCTTAACGATTCCAGTGTTTCCTCTTGTCACACCCCTTGCTCCTCTCTGTTACACGATGTATTTGATTTTCGCCGTTGGGAATAGCTCCGCAATTTTTTCCTGAAAAAAGGCCTTGATCTCGTCCATCCGTTCGGGAAAATAAAGATACTTTCCATAACCAAACTGCCCGTATTTAAAGCGCCTTTCTGCTTCCTCCATCGGCAGGGTTGTTCCCGGGAAAACCTCAAGAATATTTTTCTTCGCCCTGCCGGTAAAACGATGGGTGATGATTTCAAAGGTTAAAGAAGCGCCTGTCGGCAAGGATTGGGCGAGGCCCTCCGCCAGTTGCTCCAAAAGGGCCGCGTAATCCTTTCGCCAGTCCGGATAAAGAAAAACCGGAGCCAACAAAAAGCCTAACGGATAGCCGGCTTGGGCACACTTCACCGCTGCCTTCACTCTCTCTTTTAGACTCGGCGTTTGATGCTCATACGCGGCAATTACTTTTTCCGTATTTAAACTAAAGCGGATTTGCGTATGTCCACCATGCTGCAACGACAAAAGGGAGTCCACCTCCGTAAATTTGGTCACAAAACGGAAGCGGCCGTATTCCTGCCCGGCAAAAAAGCAAATGGTTTTCGCCAGGGCGCCGGTGTAAGGCTCGTAAGGTAACGGGTCCGAAGTGGCCGCACCTTCAAAAACCGTGATTTCCGGTTTCCGTTCTTCTATGTATTTTTGTGCCCTTTGCAAAAGCTCCTCAACATTGACATAGACCCGCAGGTACGGCTTGCGACCTAAGGTGGTATTCAGGTAACAATACTCGCATTTCCCGATGCAACTGGTACAAAGTGGAAACTGGTAATGGGCGGAGGGCTTACAGCTTTCAAACTGCAAGGTGCGCCGCACCCCGACCACCAGGGTTCTCTTGGCCTCCCGGTAAGCTTCCTGAGCGGTTTTTCCCGGTATGCCGGTCACCCGGTTATGACTGCCGATCATCTTGATGGGAACTCCTTCCCGCCGAAAACGCTCGTACAGTTCCTGCCCCAAAGGATAGTCAAGGGCAACCTGTTCAAAAAAAACACGCTCCGGCTGAAACGTCATGCCAAAGACCCTTTCCTTCAATCCAGGTTTTCTTTAGCTTTCCCTTTCGCCGCAGCGTCAATTCTTCCCATGCGGGATTTTCTGCCGCACTCTAGGTCATAATTTCCAATTGAAGCCGGTTAGGCTTAAAATAGCCCCCCGTACAAGGTCGTTTACCTTTACGATAGCTACCCCATCCTGAAAAGGTTCTGCTTCGGCAAAATCGGGAGCAGTCACCGGCTTGCCGTCAAGGTTGGCATAACCATACAGCCCCGTTCTTCTATCCTTATAAACAAACAGCCCTTCCGATAAACTACTGCATTTGGCGAAGTCATAGATTTTCAGCACTTTCCCTTCCCGGTCAACAAGCGCGTTTTGCCCTTCCGCCGTGACAACCAACGCTTTCCCGTCGGTAAAATCCCCTGCATCCAGTAACTTAGGCTCAATAATCACTTTCCCCGTTTTATCGATGAAGCCATACCTTGATTCCCAACTACTTTGTCCTTCTACCCTAATCAGGAATCTGGCTATCCCCTCTTTAAAAACGTAAAGATCATCGCAAAATCCCGCCTCTTTTTCAAACAACACCTTTCCTTGCTCATCGATCACCTTGTACCGGCCGTCGGTACCTTGTACCACCGCGACGCCGTCCGAAAAAATACTCAACCGGCTATTATCCGTGGGGAGGATTAAGTTTCCGGTATTCCGATCGATTATTCCGATTTTGAGCTCATTTTTGAGCCCATCTGATACATATACCCGCGCCCAATCGGTTCCTTCGATACATTCGATAGCTGCATATATAGGTTCAATCACAAATTCGCCCGTCAAAAGCCTGATACACCTGAAAACCCTCCCGTTCCAAGATCTCCGTTAATCCTTTCACAAAGAGTTTTTCATCATCAACCAACAAAATATTTGCCATGGACGCCACCAGCCTTTTTTCGTTTTCGGCTTATTCCTTCTCCTTCTTGCCAATTGAAGGTGGCAATTTACTAGATAACTCAACCATCATTTCGGCCAGTTGGGTTACTTTTTCCCTCAACTTAAAAACACAGTCCACCTCATCGGCCTGCCTCCGAACGATGTCCTCGGCCAGGGCAACACAGGTAGGTGCCCCGCAGGAACCACAATCCAGCCCGGGCAAGCTTTCGCTGATGCGCTCCATGGTTTCCATTTTTTGAATGGCCACCGACATATCATCATCCAAGCGCAAAGCCCCGACGGGGTGGATCTTTTCCTTCCAAAGTAAATCCTGCCAGTTGGGACGAGGCGGAAGCTCTCTTAGCACCGGCGGCACTTCCTGGGCGCAACGAAGAATCCGCGCTTTAGCCACAAATGGATTTACCACCGTCAAAGGGCCGCCAACACAACCGCCCACACAAGCCAGTCCTTCAATAAACTCGATCTCTTTCAGTTTCCCCATCATCACTTCTTCGAAAACCTGGTTGACGTTCATCAATCCGTCCACCGCTAAATAACGAATATCGCCCAGCAACCGGCTTTCGCCGCCCGTCACGGCCCAGCCGACTCCCTTGCCGGTTGATTGGCGTAAGTTTCCTGTCTCTTCCAGTTTATTGATCGCTTTGCTCAGCGGCCCAAAAACATCCGCAATGCCAATGACACCGTCCACCGCCGATTTGCCGGTGCCTAAAGGATTTTTTACCGCCGTTACTTTCGCGGCACAAGGGGTAATAAAGAAAATTCCCACCTCTTCAGGGGGATAACCAGCATCGACCATCCTGGCTCTGGCCAGGCGGGCTGTCGTTTCCATGGGCGAATTAAGAGGAACGATGTGATTAAGTAATTCCGGAAATTTGACCTGCACCAGGCGCAACACGGCCGGACAAGCTGAGGAGATGGCCGGTCTTGGAAAAGGATTTTCCTTTAAAAACGCCGCAAAGGCCCGGGAAACCAGTTCAGCCCCATAGGCCACTTCCTCAACTTGACAAAAACCGATTTCCAGTAAGCCGGCGATAATTTGATCAACGGACACTTTGGACCCAAATTGACCATACAGGCTGGGGGCCGGAAGCGCAACGGGATATTTGTACTGCTTGATCCGATCCAGTGGATCCGAAAGCGCTAGCTTCGCGTGATAAGGGCAAATACGCAGGCATTCGCCGCAATCGATACATCGTTCATCAATGATTTTAGCCTTGCCTTCACGCACCCGAATAGCTTCAGTGGGACATCTTTTAATACAATTGGTACAACCTCTGCACAAATCGGAGTCGAGTGTTACGGAGTGAAAATATTTGTTGCCCACCGGTCTTCCCCCTTTTTCAGCTGATCACCATCTTAATCGTTGTTCCTTTCCCTACTACCGAATCAATTCGAAATTCACTGGAACAATTCCGCATATTCGGCAAGCCCATGCCGGCTCCAAAGCCCATCTCCCTGATTTCTTCAGGGGCAGTGGAAAAGCCTGCCTTCATCGCTTTATCAAGATCCGGGATGCCGGGGCCAACATCATTCACCGTAATCGTAACCTTACCCGGCTCAATCCGCGCTTCGATCGTTCCTCCGTAGGAGTGAATGACCAGATTCATCTCCGCTTCATAGGTGGCAATGGCCACCCGTCGAATCAGATTCCCGGGAAAGCCTAATTGCAGTAACCTGCCTTTAATTTTCGAACTTGCTTCGCCGGCTAGTTGAAAATTACCCCGTTCAATCGCAAAATTCATAATCAATGGTTTCGCCCGTTCTGCTTTCGCCATCAGTGTTTCACCTGTTTCACCTTGCCAAGGAAAATTTCTTGTGCCGCTATGTCGTAAAATTTAGTAGCAATAGTTATTATATCACATTTCCTCTAAACGGGCCTGACCAAAAATGGACATTGGCGCTGCCTGATCCTTTAATTTACTTTGACATTCCTGATCATGTAGCCTACCCCGCTGCAGGTGACAATATATTCCGGATTGCCGGGATCGGTTTCGATTTTTTGTCTCAAGCGGCCGATACTTACCCGCAGATAATGGGTACAATCCCGGTACTCCTTGCCCCAGATTGCCTCCAGCAATTCCTCATGGGGAAGCACTTTATCCGCTTTATTGGCCATGTAGGTTAATAGCTTGAATTCGGTGGGGGTTAAGTGCGCGGTTTGCCCGTTAATCGTTACCTGCCGCTGTCCTAAGTCAATAATCAGATTACCTAATTTGATTTTATCCGTAGAAGGTTGCGCAAGATTATTCTTGGTCCGGCGCATCACCGCATTGACCCGAGCCAATAATTCTTCAACCGCAAAGGGTTTCGGTACATAGTCATCGGCTCCGGCATTCAGTCCTTCGACCGCGTCCTGCATATCACCTTTCGCGGTGATCATGATAATGGGCACGTCCGAAACCTGCCGAATGCGGCGGCAAACTTCCAGCCCATCCATTTCCGGTAACATGATATCCAGAATGATGATATCGGGATTGGTCGCTTCAAACTGAGCCAAGGCCTCGGTACCGGTCGTCGCTGAAGCAATGTCATAGCCACTGGCCCGCAAGTTGGCCCTCACAAATCTTAAAATGTTAGATTCATCATCCACTACAAGCGCAACTGGTTTTTTCATTTTTTCTCCTCCTCCTTTTTTTCACAGGGCAGCGTAAAGTAAAAGCGGCTTCCCTGTCCCAATTCACTTTCCACCCAGATTTCACCACCGTGTTTTTCCACGATCCCTTTGGTAATTGACAGTCCGACACCACTCCCTTTTATTTGTTTTGATCTAACATCATTGACACGATAGAATCTTTCAAAGATGGCCTCCTGATCTTGGGGCGCAATTCCCAGCCCGCCATCAATTACCCCAACCCTGACCATGTTTTGATCAGGCAAAGAACGGATTTCGATTTTGATTTCCGGCGCATTAGAAGAATATTTCACGGCATTTTCCAACAGGTTATTGTAAACCTGTTCGATGCGGTGTTCATCAAATAACACTAAAGGAATGTCCCCGGCCGCTTTCAGAACAAAGCGATAGTCCGGATAACGGTTCTGAAAACGTTCCACAATGCGCTCGGTCATTTTGACCAGGTCATTCGGGTTGATATCAAGTACGAAGGCGCCTGCTTCAATTTTGGACATATCCATAATGTTATCGATTAATTCCCGCAGGCGGATACTATCTTCGACAATCGCCTCG
This sequence comes from Peptococcaceae bacterium UBA3937, assembly GCA_002385735.1. Taxonomy (GTDB): domain Bacteria; phylum Bacillota; class Peptococcia; order DRI-13; family DTU073; genus UBA3937. The sequence goes on along the minus strand of DGEB01000036.1, from coordinate 28,906 downwards.
ATAAATTCCTGCTGCTCTTCCGGTGTCCATTCCACGTCTTTGCGCATCAGCGACTCGGCGCTACCGTAAATCGCCGTTAACGGTGAGCGGAGCTCGTGAGAAACCGTGGAAAGGATAGAGCTCTTTAAAATGTCAATTTCCTTTTCCCGGGTAATATCACGAACAAGATAGCCATAACCGATAAAGTTGTCCCCGGTCATCACCGGAAAACCCTGGATAAGATAATACCTGGTTTCTTTTTTATAGGTAATGGAAGCTTCTCCGTATTCGAACACTTTTTGCTGCAGAAAGCTATCCTGTAGCTCTTCATACGGAAATTCCAGTTTTACTTCCGGGTTGAGCTTCTCTTTTAAACTCTGGAGACTTTTTTCTTCCTGCCAATGGGTGCTGTCCAGATGCACCATCTTTAGAAGCAAGGGGTTAATGTAAAGGATCTTGCCCTCCGCGTCCAGCACCAGCAAACCTTCGTTCATACTGTTGATAATCGCCAGCAAAGTATGGTGCTCTTCGTTAATCAAATTAAACAAACCCAAATTGGTAATTACCACACCCAGTTGACTACAAACGGCCTGCAGCATACTGATTTCCTGTTTGCCGAAACGGTGGGGCGTGCAAGAGGTAATGGTCACCGCTCCCAAGACCGTGTTCTGGTAGCCAATCGGCACACTGACGAGAGAACGGATATCACTCCACCGCAAAGCTAAAGGAACGTTTTCGTCAGTCTTATGCAAATCACCAATCGAGATAATGCGGTTATCGGCAATGGCCTGTTCATTAAAACGGGTCACGGCGTCCGTATAAATTAATTTTTCGGTCTGCGGATAATTAACGCGCCAAATCGTATGTGTCTTATTAACATTGTGCAGATACTTGTTGGTATTTTGCAGGGAGATAATCGTGAACTCCACTTTGAACAGGCTCATAATTTCGTTGAAAACCCGGTTTAAAACATCGTTCAGTTTATAGGTATTGCTGACGGAGGAAGCCACCGCGTACAACACCGCGGTTTCCTTTTTCTTCATCACCAGTTCCTTGGTTCGTTCAATCACGCGCTTTTCCAGGTCGCTGCCCTGTTCTTTCAGGAGCGTGTCACTTGCTTCCAGGTTTTCCGCCAGGTTATTAAAATGCGTGGCCAGATTGCTGATTTCCGTAGGAACATTTCTGGTCGGGAAATAAACGCGATGCGAAAAATCCCCTTTCGAAAAAGACTCTCCCGTCGAGTTTAACTGGGCCAAAGGCAGGGCGATGTTATGTAAAAAGTGATTGCGCAGGTAAAGCGCAAGAAAAAAGCCCATCAGCATCAGAAAGAGCGAAAACACAATCTTGCGGTAAAGCGGCGCATAGATGGCAAAACGTGGCGCCGCGATCCAGACCACCCAGTTTAAACCCTCGATGGTGGAGAAACTGGCGGTCTCCTCCCGTTTAAAAAGCGGGGAATGATAATCCTGGGTCCCTTCCGTTTTATTTTTTAATACCTTAAAAGCGGGTAAAACCAGTTCCGCCGAAGAATCCCTTTCGATTTGCGGATGATAAATGATTTGGTGTTTGTTATCTAACAGAATTGTGTAACTGGAGGGAAAAACATCGTTGGTGCCCAAAATACCGAAAAACTGTTCCATATTTAAAGCGCCCAGCAGGTATCCGCAATAGGTCCCGTCATCTTTGCGAATGGACTTGAGCAGGAAAATTTTTTCCTTTTCATTGGTATCTAAAGTTAAAGGGCTAACCAGCGGCATCCTGCTGTTTACCAGCTCATCCTGGCTAAAATTGTTCGCCACTAATTGATCGGCGGCTTCGATCAGTTCCGGGCTTGGTTCCGCGCCCTCCGGAAAATCCTTGTTGAGCCGAAACTGAGCGTATTCACAGTTGACTAGAAGCTCCTCAAAGCCATCCTCGGCCGTTTTCATCTTTTCAATGATGCAGCGCGATGAAGCTTTCAACTCGCTGACCTGTTCGCCGATAATGTTGAGCGCCTGGATGCGCTCTTGCATATAGGCTTCCACCTTGCTCACCTGATATAGAACGGCATAGTTATGGGCTAAATCCAATTCCTGCTTTTTTTCGAGGATGTTTTTACCGAGATAGATTCCGAAAAGCAAGAACGCGATAATGACCGGTAAAGCCAAAAGTTTCCCGTATTCGGTAAGGCTGTATCCCTTTTTCAGCTTTAAACCCTCCGTTCCTTTCACAATTCGCTTTTCTCTTTATAATTTTCACAATATATATTAATTTTATATTTTTACTATAACCTTTCCTGCTCCAATTGGTCAAGTCCTTTCAGAAACGCCCTTCGCGCTTTTTCGACCCTGACGCTGCGATCCTCCGCCATCTTTCTTAAAACCGCCAGGGCCTTTTCACTACCCAAGGTGCCCAGTAGCTTCACGGCACGCAGGCGAATCCCGGCCTTGGCATTTTGCAGGAGCGGAATAAGATGGGGAATCGCCGGGTCTCCCACCAGGAGCAAGGCATCAAAGGCGACCGCCGCTTCTTTCGCAGTGCCCTGCAGCCTGCCCGTCATAATCGGCACCCCTTTCACGCTTTCAATCAAACCCAGCCCCAAAAGAACCGCATCGTACATCTCTTCACCGGGGCCTGTTTCCAGAAGCGAGAAGAAATAAGGCTCCAAGAGCTGCTTGTATTTCTGGCTCAATATATAGATGGCCTCATCAAGCTTACTGCCCTGCAGCAAATTCAAGTGCGCAAAAATCGCCGCCAAATCCTCTTCGTTGCCCCATTTCGCCAAATGAAGTACATCCGCCGGGGTCATGTCTTTATCGGCAAAGAACCCCTTCTCCTGCCGTTTTTTCACCAGGGAGTATACTTTGGCCCCTTGCGGGCTTAGCCTGCGATCATTAACCGCATAGCTATAATAGCTGACATATTCGTTGTGCGGGAGAAAGTATTCCTTAAATAAACGGTCGCTCAGGTAATAAAAATCGTTCGTCAAATTAAGGCGATAGGGCAGGCTCCCCTGCAAGGCTACCAGGGGGATGCTTTCCTCGGCCAACGGAGCAATCCAGGAAGTATGCTCTAATTCCGGTATTTCCTTTAGCGCTTCCATGGCCACGGTTTTAACCGGATTTTGCGACTCGTTTTGCACAAAATCGCCGGTAAGATAAATACAATAATACTCGTCCGGCTGATTCTCCTGAAAAAGACGAATCTTTTTTCCGACCCAGATCAGCATCAGTTCATTTTTTTCCGTTTCCTGATCCTTCCTGAACAAACACCAATTGGACTGCAAACAGGCAGTTAAATCAAGCAGATGCCTGGAGAGAATTTCGTCCGTATCTTCATTGCTCCCGATCCGCTTGGACAAAGCCGAATAATTGATATAAAAACCCCAACCATGGTGCAAGAGCAAATCCTGGTTAAAAAAGCCGCTCTCCAGGACCGTTTCCGCAAAAGCAGGTAATAATAACGCCCTTTCTCCGTTTAGAAAGCGCTCCAGATCATAGGCAAAAGCCAGCGGCAAGTCCGCCACTTTTAAGCCGGTGCAAAAATATTCATCTTCGTAATTGACAATATAATACACATTCACTCTTTTCTTCTTCGCTAACCAGGCCAAAACGTGCCGTTCCATCGGGCTCCGTAAATTAAAAACTAAAGGAAAAGCCGCCCTTTCATCGTCATAGAAAACAATAACTTCCAACACATCCGCGTCAATGAAATACACTTTATAATTTTCCGGCGATTCCACGAAGTCTTCAAAATATTCATCATCGGTCAGATAAAAATAAAAGTCCACTTCACCATAGGAATTCATCGTAAAAAAGGCCGGACAGCCGTCCTCAAAAGCCCGAATAATCTCGCTATGCCGATCGGCCTGCAGGAAAGGCACTTGGGGGGTAGGCGGGATACTTAGCGTATATAGTTTCGTTTTGTTATTTTGTCTTTTTTCACGATTCTTCTTTTCCTGTATCATTATTTCCTGTTTTACCTCAATTCTCGCCATTTTTTGTTTTCTCTCTTTAATTATACACTAATTTTAACATTTTTTTAACGGGCTTTTCCTACATCTGTCAAATTTTTTCCTGATGGTAAAGAGATTAATTAGCCCCAGTAAAACCAGCAGGATGGCCGGCAACATAAAGGTCCAGAATAGTGTTTTCTCCATCAGCAGACCAAAAAGGGGCGGCCCTGCGGCCACGCCAAAAAAGCGAACACTGCCGTATAATGAAGTAATCATCCCCCGTTCTTCGGTTCTACAGGAACTTGTGATTAAAGTATTCAAATTAGTTAAAACCATGCCGGTTCCGATCCCGCCCAGCACTAACAGGCCAATGAGCAGCACGATTTGACGGGCGAAAAAAGCGAGCAAGGCGGTGGAAGCAGCCAGGAGCGTCAATCCTCCCAGGATGAAGGGCTTGGCTAAGCGCCGCTTTTTTGCCATGAAAAGCCCCGTCAGATAAGAAGTTAAAGCCATCGCCAGAACCGGAACCGCAATCACTAAACCTTTTACGATGCCATCCATCCCATATTTCGTTTCCAAATAATCCGAAAGGTAAAACAGCAAACCGAATAAGGCAAAGAGCGCCGTGCCACCGGCGAAAAACAAAGCAAGAAGGAAAATACCTTTCTGCTGAAAAATGCCGCGCAAAGCGGTGAGATACTCCCCAAAAGGCCGGCCTTGCTGCTTGGGGGCAGGTTCTTTAACCCCAAACCAAAGAGCGGCCATAATGGGAAGCGCTAAAACCGGAAAAACAAAAAGCACCGCCCACCAACTTAGCATTCCTACCAGGGAACCTAACAAAGGGCTGGCCACTTTCCCCATTCCGTTGGCAGCCTCTAAAACCCCCAGTGCTTTGCTTCTTTCCTGACCGCCATACAAATCACCGGCCAGCGCCATGGCCAGTGGCGCCGTGCCGGCAGCGCCGATCCCCTGGATGACCCGGCCAATCATGATCACCAGGTATGCCGCCTCGCGCAAAAAAATAGCCGCCCCACCGGCGATCACCCCTCCCAAGGCGTAAACAAGCAAAGCGACAATGATGATCGGTTTTCGTTGGAGCCGATCCGATAAGTAGCCCAAAAGCGGAATCGCCAGCCCCGCCGGAATCGAAAACAGCGTCACCACCAGACTGACCTTAAATTGGGAGATGTCCAGCGCCTGTTTCATATCGGGCAAGACCGGAATCAGCATGGAATTGCCCAAAACCATCAGAAAAGGCACCCCGGCTAAGGCCAGAACAGTAAAGACGTTTTTTGAAGCCAATTATTTTTCCCCCTGCAGAATAATGCTTTGCATATTGTGCCCTCACTGCAGGAAGTTTATGAGCTTTAAAAAAAAAGCGGCAAGGCCGGCCGCCATCAACGGTCCCACCGGGATTCCACCAAAAAAAACAATCCCGACCACAGAACCGATCATCAAACACAGCAACAGTTCCGGTTGGGTTTTTAACATTCTTAACCCGTCGCTGTTCAGATAAGTGGCCAAAACGCCGCCTAAAAACGCCAGAAAACCCGGCAGCGAAAGAAAACTTTCCTTCAGCTCACTCCAGAGGATCTTTTCCTTCACAATGGGCGTTAAGACCGACAGCATTAAAAGCACTAAGCCCAACTCCAACCCACGCCGTTCAATAAAAGGGAAATAGTGGGTCAGGTTGGACATCTTAATTACCATTAAGATGCAAGCCGAACTGGCGATTAATGGAGCTTTGGCGATGATTCCGACAATGATTAAAGCAAGCAGCAAAGTTTCTCCCCACATTTTTCCTCCCCTCCGGAGCGCTCATCTAAAATTAAATCTATGCGCCAGGAACCGGTTACAGTCTTAAATCCCCTTCCTGCGCATAGATTTTTTCAAAGGGGGGTGAAAAATGTGCCCGAAAGAATGTCCATCGCTCTGGCAATGGGCTTGTTGCGCTTGCTTTCCGGTGTCTTGGAATTATCGGCAGGAACCTTAATGATTCTCTTTAACAATGTGGAAACCGCTTTAAAAATCAACGCGGTCCTGGCTTTCATCGGTCCGACTGTCCTGCTTCTCGTAACGTCCTTAGGTTTAGTCGGGATTGCCGGCAGTGTTTCCTTGGAAAAACTACTGACCGTTTTGTGCGGTGCAGTCTTAATCTTTATCGGCCTTAATAAATTGTAAAATATTTCCTTATTAATTTTATACCCCGCTGCAAACAATATGCATAGTGTATGGAAACATGCTTAAAGGGAGGATCAAAAATGACCGTAGGCACGAAAATGCACCAAACCCTGGCTCAGTTGGAAGGGGTAACCGCCAATATGAAAACTTTTGCCCTGGATACGGAAGATAAAGCGGCCAAAAAAATGTTTGCCGAATACTCTCAGCAGTTAGAATCCATCTGTCAGGGGCTGAAAGCCAGGTGCGACTATATCGAGCAGCAGGAACCGCAGTATAAAGTTTTTGAAAATGCCATCCAACAAGGAATCCAGCAGGAACAGCAGCAGAATCAGCAGCAGAAT
>DGEB01000036.1:0-22307 GCA_002385735.1 Peptococcaceae bacterium UBA3937 | reverse complement strand
CAGCAGAATCAGCAGCAGAATCAGATGAACTACACGCCTTTAAACGAATAGAATCGAAAGGGGGATGTGCCATCTTGCACATCCCCCTTTGTTTTCATTCAATTAGAATATTGCATGATCTTCGGTAAGCAGTTCCAGTTTCCCGTCCAAAACCTTCCATATCACGTAGATAAAGAAAACTTCCAGAGCATTGTCCTTAAAGCTTAAAAGCCGTTTTTCTGAAAATACAGCTCAGGATTGGCGGCTTCTTCCCCTTCCCTCTCCCCGGCCCGAGCGTTTTGAATAACCACATACAGGGCAAAGCCTAATAAAACCAGCCCCGCCAAAAGGTTTAAGAGTACCGGCCCGATCCTGTACCAGGCCATTCCCAGCAGCAGACCGCTATACGCAATGTAGCCGGAAAAACGGGTTTTTTTCATTAATTCCTTCTTGATTATACTACTTCTTTTTTGCCGGCGCCCCTTCTCTTGGTTGATAATCTCTTTAATCTCCGTTACCGAGGGAAAAAGGAAGGAATGTTTTAAAAAATAGGCCAGCCTTTTCCCATCATAAAGCCGCAGATCCACATTAAAAAGCTGCTGCCAGCGGCAGCTATCTTCTTCAAATTCCCCGTTGCTAAAAATCCGGATAATTTCCGCCCCCTGGTGGAAGCATTTTTTGAGGGCGGCCAGCACCTCCCGGCCGGCTACATTCCCGCCATGGGCTTCTAAATAAACCACCGCCAGCCTGCGGCCCTTCCATTCCCCCTCCAGCATGCCTTCCACCCAACGCCAGCGTCGGATGGGAAACTGTCGTTCGAGCGCATCCTGCAGGATGCGCAAGACCACCTCCGGCGCGGTTTTGGCGAGCCTTTTTTCGTATTCACGGAAAGCTACTTGCTCAAAGCAGGCTTTTTTCAGGCGCGCGTCCTCTTTTCTCCGCAGCAAAATGCGCCAGGAAAGAAGGCCGGCGGTTAACAAGCCGATCAGGACCAGGGCAGGCGGAAAGGAAGGAGAAAAACGAAAAGCCAACAAAGAAAAAAGCAAAACCAAGAGCCCATCCCGGAACAAAGCCGGCTGTGGGGAGACCTTTTCCCGCATTAAACCACGGAAATAGGCCCTTAATAAACGTTGGTCCTGCCACTTTTGCCATCTGGCGCTTATAGATTTGCCAATTTTTTCAGGAAAAAGGTGCCGGTAATGCAACGCGCTCCCTCCCAAAAACCCCGCATCAGGATTTAATAATCAGGATCATCATTATTTCAGCGATAATGATTAGTTATTGCCAAAAAGCGCTTTGTTTATTCCGGCATCCTTCGGTTTTTTCTGCCCTTATCTTCTGGTTTTTCAGGCCAGGTAAATGCGGTGTTCCGTGCTATAGGGCAGGAAAAAAGCTTTTTCCACTTCCCGGTTTTCGTTCAACACCAGCACCCCGTTATGCATAAAGCGGTTTTCCACTCGGTAACGTAAGTCCATAAAATGACAGATAAACTTGTCACCCAGTTTTTCACATTTAATGTGATAAAGGGGCGTAAATTCACCGAAGGTTTGTCCTAAAGGCGTTAATGGAAGAATCTCTTGGATTTCCCGTACCTCTTCGGGCGGGTGATCCAGTTCCCGAAAAACCCGCCATCGTCCCGAACCTAAATCGATACTTCCCACCAGATCCTTCAGCGTGGACTTGACAATAAAATCCCAACGTAAAAAACTCATCCGCCCGGAAGGCAGGACGTAAATACGAAAGGGCCCGTTCCACCCCTTCTCCTTTAGCCGGCTCCGCACGATTCGCCTGGCCCCAAGCCGCATCACCCACCGCAGGAAGCAATAAAAGGCAAAGACCGCCAAAACCGGATAACCGCTTACGCCCTGGAAAGGCCAAATGATACCCAAGATACAAATTAAGACAAGCAGCGGGTCAATCAACGGCAATAAATTGAATGTATATTTTTTCTCGCTGAGGGGCCAGAGAATTTTAACACCATAGGAGTTCAGCAAATCTAAAAGCAAATGGGAAAGGAAACCGGCAAAAAACGCGGAAAACAGCCACCAGAAGCCGGTCATCGGATAAAAATAATTTAAAACAGCCGCCCCGAAAAACGACGATAAAGCGGCACTCGGCAGGGAATGGGAAAAACCCCGGTGCTGCTTTAAATAGGCCATATCGCCGCGCAATTGAAAAACGAAATCTAAATCGGGGAAAACACTCCCTGCTATGGAAGCGGCCATCAGCCCGTTGGCCAATGCAAGCTTACCGCCTCCCATCAGCCCCAGCATCATGCCGACCAAGCCATGTGTAACCGGATCCATCTGCTGCGTCAACTCCTACCAGCTCAAATTATGTCGTGTCTTAGCGCTACCCCAGAGGGAACCGGCATCATTATAGCATATCAGGAACAGAAAAAGGACAGGTACCTTTTGCCTGACCTTCGCTCCAAGAATTGCCTTTTTAAATTATGACCAACGGGTGAAAGCGCATTACTCCATGAATTCGAATTCCCAACCATTAATATTGACCGTATCGCCGTTTTTCACGCCTTTTTCCCGCAATACCTTTTCCACGCCCAGCTTTCTAATTACATGCAGAAAATACTCCATATTCGCTTCATTGGAAAGGTCCCTTTTTTGCACTAAGCGGTCAATCGTGGGACCGGTCACCATCCAGACGCCGTTTTCCAAAGCCACTTGAAAAGGCTCTTTTTCCTCCACCTTCACCACACGCAGCCCCTGGTCATCAGCTTCATCATACATAGGTAAGGATGGTAGTTGATCCAACAACTCCCCGGCCCGCAGCATCAGTTCCCGGAGCCCCTCCCCGGTCACCGCGGACACCGGGAAGATTTCGTATTGCCCGCCCAGTTCCTGCCGCAGGCGCGCCAGGTTCTCTTCCGCCCCGGGCAAATCCATTTTATTGGCCACAATCAACTGGGGTCGGTCTTGCAGTTGGGGGTTGTAGGTAACCAGTTCCTGGTTGACCACCGCAAAATCAGCCAGGGGATCCCGGTTCTCCGACCCGGAAATATCCAGCACATGCAGCAGGAGCCTGGTGCGTTCCACATGGCGCAGAAAACGATGCCCCAGCCCCACGCCTTGACTGGCGCCCTCCACCAGCCCCGGAATGTCCACCAGCACGAAACTCTTCCCTTCCTCCAGGCTTACCACGCCTAAATTGGGGTCAATGGTGGTAAAAGGATAATTGGCGATTTTCGGTTTGGCAGCGGAAACATGGGAAATAATTGTCGATTTGCCCACATTAGGAAAACCCAACAGACCCACATCAGCCAACAGTTTTAGTTCCAACTCCAGCCACTTTTCTTCTCCCAATTCGCCATTTTCGGCAATTTTGGGAACCCTGTTCACGGAACTGGCAAAACGGGCGTTTCCTTTACCCCCCCGTCCCCCTTGGGCCACCACATACCGCTGCCCGTGTTGGACTAAGTCGGCAAGCACTTCTTTTGTTTCGGCCAACCGCACGATGGTCCCTACCGGCACCGGGATGATTATATTCTCCCCATCCGCTCCGTGCATGTTTTTCGACTTGCCGTTTTCACCCCGTTCCGCTTTAAAATGCCGTTTAAAACGGAAATCAACCAAAGTGCGCAAGCCTTCATCCGCTTCCAGAATCACGCTGCCGCCTTTCCCGCCGTCCCCGCCGGAAGGGCCGCCCTCGGGCACATATTTTTCACGGCGAAAAGAGACCATGCCATTACCACCGTCTCCGCCTTTAACATATATTTTTGCATAGTCGTAAAACATCCGCTGTCACCAATCTTTCTAGCTTCTAGCATGCCCACTTCTTTTAATCATCATAAGTAGCCCGGAGGAAAGCTCCTCGTGACTGCAATAAAGGGTTTCTGTGCCGTAATGGGCATGGATAAGACCGGTCAGGCACTCCTTGTCTCCTTCGAACAACAGACTAAAAGTCGGCGCTTCACTTAAAATACTCAAGCGGCATTTAATTGTCCTGTTGACCAGCGCATCCTGCACCGGGCAGAGGATCTCCATTAACAATTGAGTGAGCGCACCGTCTTCGTCCTGCCAGGCTTGCCAGGCACCATTCATGTTCTTGGGCAAATCGAGCATAAAAACGTCCTCATCGTTCTCCAGTTGCGAAACATACCAGGTTAAAAAGCATTGGAGAAGCGGCAACGGAATTTTCCCCAGCCGCTGGTAACGCTGCAAACGCTTGACCGTCCTTTGGGAATAATTCAAAGCCTTTTCCGGATGATTCAATTGCAGATAGCCATGAATAACCTGCACGTCATTCATAAGATCATGGCGCATATTTTTTTGTACTTCCAACATTTTATTTAATAATTCCTGGTACACTTCCACACTTCCTATCAAAACAAATCCATATCAACCTACATCTTCAGCCAAGTTTGTCAAGATGAACCGGCTCAATCACGAATAAGAAAATATCCCGGCTCCTTAAACCGGGATATACTGTCACCTGACTCATAAGCTAAGAAGTTACCCGAGTGAAGAACAAACGCCGTAACTGTCTTAGAAAATTATCATCGTTAGGAGATTAACGCTTCGCTGTAAACACTCACCTGTTTTCTCGCTTTATCCTTACGCTCGAATTTAACATATCCGTCAATCAAAGCAAATAAAGTATCATCTTTACCCAAACCGACATTATTGCCGGGATGAATCTTCGTCCCTCTTTGTCTTACCAGAATGCTACCCGCAGTGACCATTTGCCCGTCATAACGTTTTACGCCAAGACGTTTGGCTTCACTGTCACGTCCGTTGCGAGAGCTACCAACCCCTTTTTTGTGCGCAAATAACTGCAAATTCATTTTGAACATCCGGTCCACCTCCTCTTGCATACTTTAAAGTATTGTCCGTAGTCTTCTTTCATCGCTCCGAGCCCTAGCTCCAGAGTCCCTAAAATCACCGCCACCTTTTCCTGTTCGGCAAGCGGCAGGCTCTCCGGCAACCAGCACTCCAGATATCCATGCTCCATTTTCCAATCAAGCTCTTTCGTCACATAAGCATCCAGCCCCAGCAGGGCGGTCTGAAAAAGTACAGAAATGGCCGCACAGACGATATCTTTACCGGGTTCTTCCGCTCCGGCATGCCCTTGCACCACAAAGCCTTTGTAGTGCTTCCCCGCTTTGTAAAGCTCGATCTTAACCATTCAGCGCAATGCTTTCCACAAGTACTTTGGAATAAGGCTGCCGGTGCCCGTATTTTCTCCGGTAGTTTTTCTTGGGCTTATACTTGTAAACAATAATCTTGTCCCCTTTTCCGTGTTCCAGCACCTTTAAAGTCACCTTCGCGCCTTTAACGAGCGGCTTGCCCACGGAAACTTTCTTCTCATCAACCACCGCTAATACCTGGTTGATTTCTACCAGCTCGCCCTCTTGAGCCTCCAGCTTTTCAACCTTGAGGACATCCCCTTTTTGCACTTTGTACTGTTTTCCACCGGTTTCAATTACAGCATACATGGTATCTAACACCTCCTGACCTTGGACTCGCCATCCCCAGGCAGCCTGACCATGAGCATCGAAAAGCGGCCCCAAGGCCGGTAAAATATGGTCGGCTTTTCAAGCCCCGGATGAGCGGTTCGGCAGGCACAATAAGCCTACAGTAGATTAGGTTACCACAACTAAGTGGAAAAGTCAAGAAGCTGTTGCCCCCCACCCAGCAGAGCTCCCATCAGCATTTATGACAGCATAAGGCATCATTTAAACAGATGACCGCCTTGGCGTATAAGTCCCGTTCGATGACAAACTGGATGTTGACCTGCCGCAAGGATTGGGATACACAATGGATGTTAACACCGTTCTCCGCCAGTACCGTGGCCGCCTTCGCCAAAACCCCCGGTTGCGCGATATTGGTTCCGATTAAACAAACCACCGCCACGTCCTTGACCGTCACCGCTTCAAAAGCCTGCTGCAACTCCTCAATCAGTTCCTGCTGCAGCCCGTCCTCCCACACCACCAGGGAAATACTGTTGGCGTTGGTCGCTTTCATAATATAACTAAGATTATATTTCATAAAAATCTCCATAATCCGCAGGTCAAAGCCGGCTTGCCCGACCATCGAGGCATCATGGATATCAATGACCGCCACTTTGTCGGACCCGCTGATGATCTCAATCTTGGATTGTTTGCCCACATAATCCCTCGTGATTAAAGTCCCCGGATGAAAAGGATCAAAGGTATTTTTGATTCTTAAATTAATCCCGGCCCTTTCCAAAGGCTTGGAAGCCTTGGGGTGAATGGCTTCCATCCCTACATCGGCCAATTGGTCGGCCACGTCATAATTGGTATTTCCCACGATCACGCAGTTTTCCAGTCCGACGATTTTCGGATCCGCCGAGGAAAGATGAAATTCCTTATGAATAACCGCTTCCTCCGCTTTTAACAAGACGGCTATTTTCGAAAAGGTAATTTCCGAATAACCCCGGTCAAATTCCCGCATAATCCCTTCGATTCCTCTGGTGTAGCCGGTGGCGACCACAATGTTGTTTTCGTAGTCCACATTGGCGAAACACTTCCGGATTCGTTCATCGATGGTGGAATTGGACGGGTCATGGAAACCGGTCAGATCCACCAGCACCGCCCTGATCCCGTTGTTCTGCAAAATGTTGACCGTATTAAAAGCTGAATGGGCTTCCCCTAATGAAGCCAACATCTCCCGCGCCGCCAGGAAAATGTTGTATTTATCCACATAGCCCGAAGAAATCACCTTATCCATGCTATGCAAGTAAATCTTTAACATCTCGATGCGTTTGGTTAAAAAGGCGTTGGCCTTCTCCACCTCTAAACCGAGGGGCCGGAACTGCTCATTCAACTGCTTTAATTCGTCCAGCATCCGATCAATCGCGCTTACATAGTCTTCCTGCCGGATGAACAAGGTATAAATCCCTGGAGCCTTCGTTCTTTTATCCTCCAGCAGCTTGTTGGTAATCCCGCCATAGGCCGATACCACAAACACCCTTCCATACCTGAATTCTTTGTCCCCAGGATAATGAATGATGTTTCTCAGGACATCTTCAAACCTCGACATGGAAGTGCCGCCGATTTTTTCTACTGTTATCATCGCTCTTCATCTCCTCAAAACAACCTTCTCTAACCCTGACACCATGCCCAATAATTAGCTCACAATAATCATATATTACAGGTTTTGACACCGAAAATTCAAGCCCAATTTTGTCCTGTTTCGTCCTTACCTGTTCTGTTTTTGCCTGCTTTGTCTTTTCCCGCTTTGTTCTTTACCCCCGCTTTACGGTCGGGGCAGCCTGCTGGTAACAGGGGCCAAGGTAATACTCGGTTAAATGAAAGTCTTCTTTCCCGCGCACCATCAGCTTCTTGCCGAGCCGCGCCTCCAACTCCTCCTGCATCTGCCCCTCCGTGCCCATTACCAAATCAGCGACCAGGGGATGGGCTTCCACCAGCATGGCATCGGTAAAGGTGCGTTCAGCTACCTCAAATAATTCATCCTTCAGCATTAAAAACACCGTCAGCTCCGACAACACCTTGCCTTTGCCCTCACAGTACGGGCACTTCTTTTCCAAGGTGCTGGAAAGGGACTGGCGAATTTTCTTGCGGGTCATTTCGACCAGTCCTAAGGCCGTAATTCCCAGAATGTGCGCTTTGACCTTATCTTTCTTCAGTTCCTCATCTAAAATTGCCAGCACCTTTTCTCGGTGTTCTTCCGTATTCATATCAATGAAATCAATTATAATGATCCCGCCGATGTTTCTTAACCTGATTTGCCGGGCGATTTCCTTGGCGGCTTCACAATTGGTTAATAAAACGGTTTCTTCCAAATTGTTACTGCCCACAAATTTACCCGTATTAACATCAATCGCCGTTAAAGCTTCCGCCTCGTCAATCACCAGATAACCGCCGTTTTTTAACCAGACCTTTCTTTTTAACGCTTCGGTGATTTGCTGGTTCACGGCATATTTCTCCAGGAGTTTAGCCGTATCACTGACAAAGACCTTGCTGGCCAGATTGCTGTCGATGACCTCCAGGTACTCAATCACTTTTTCCTTTACGGATTGACTATTCACACTAAGTTTTTGAATATCATCACTGAAAAGATCCCGTAAGATGCGTTCCACCAGTTCCAAATCCCGGTGCAGCAACGCGGCGCCGCTGGTGTTTTCCGCCCGCAGTAAAATCCGCTTCCACATTTTCAGGAGCTTATCCAAGTCCTGGCTTAAGACCTCTTTACCGGCCCCCTCGGCCATCGTGCGCACGATAAGGCCCATCTTCTCCGGTTTGATCTCTTCCGCCAGGTTCTTTAACCGTTCCCTCTCCCCTTCATCCTCGATACGCCGCGAAACGCCCACATAATCGACGGCGGGCATCAGGACCAGATAACGACCGGGCAAAGTCAGCTTCGTCGTGATCCTGGCCCCTTTGGACCCTACCGGTTCCTTGGCAATCTGGACGATGATTTCCTGCCCTTCTTTGACAATGTCCTGAATATTGGGCAGGACCTCCGGTTTCTGCTCGGACAAGTACAAGTCCCCCGCGCCCGGCCATAAAAGATTGGAAAGCGCATCCTCCACATACAAAAAAGCGTTTTTCTCCAGCCCGATATCCACGAAAGCCGCCTGCATACCCGGTAGCACGTTTTTAATTACGCCTTTATAGATGTTCCCAACTAACCGTTCATTGGAGCCACGCTCCACATATATTTCGACCAGTTGTCCTTCTTCCAAAACAGCCACCTTGGCTTCATCTTCGATCAGCTGAATCAAAATTTCTCTATACATCACAGCCACTCCCCATTTACAACAATAGGCTTGATTATCCGATCTTCTTGATCCTAGGTTCTTTCCAGCGGAGACCATTTTTTACCCTCGGCGTAAATATACAATCCCAAGCGGTGAATCCGCAAATTGTTTCCCAAACGCCAAGACCCGAGGGCCTTTAGCATTTCTACCACCTCTTCGGGTTTCACATTTCCACTGCTCCCGGTCCGGACCGCCATTTCCAAAACCAGCTTTTTTTCTCCGTTTTCCTCTTTTAAGGAACCGGCCAGTTCCAAAATGCCAGGCCGGATATCCACCTGCCGGACGCCCTTTTTCCCTTGCCGCTGCACCAGATAGGCCGGAACGGACATGGCCTTTTCGATCGTTTCCCTTACCCCGGTATTTCCATCAGCCCAGCCATAAAAGGGGACCTTCACCCGGTAGCAAGCCAAATTGATCAAGGCCATCAGGCTTTCCTTCCGCCTGGATACCGGGACAGCCCGCTTAACCCGCAAACCGCGGGGCAGCGCCTTATTCAGGCGTACCAGCACTTCTTCCGGCGCAAGCTCCTCCCGGAACTGCACGTCCAGGTATTCTGCCTCACTGGTGACCCCGACAGCCAGGGCCGAGGCGTACGAAACCCGGGGGTGGGGGTTAAAACCCTCGGAAAAAGCCAAGGGCAAAGCAGCCCGCCGGAAGCCTCTCTCCATAGCGGTCATCAAATCCAAATGCGAAAGAAAGCGCGCTTCTTCCTCTTTACTGTATTGCAAACATAAAAGCATTATGCTTCACCTTTCCTTAACAAAAGCCGCACCTTAAGGTCCTGACAGATGCCACAAACAGAACAAGTCGTCAAACGGCAGTCGCCTGTGGTTTGCCCTTGATAAGCCCTTTCCCGCTCCTTTAACAGGTATTCCTTGCGCACCCCGCTATCCAGATGGTCCCACGGCAAAGGATCGGCAGGGTCTAAGGGCACATTGGCGATTTCTTCAGGGATTAACCCCACTTCACGAAAGGCTTCCCGCCAGCTTTCATAACGAAAGTGCTCGGACCAGCCATCAAAACGGCATCCCCGCCGCCACGCCTCCAGCAGCACCTTGCCCAGGCGCCGGTCTCCTTTGGCAAAAACCGCTTCCAAAAAGCTAATCTCTGCATCGTGATAATTATAGACAATCCCTCTTTCCCTAATTTTAGTTCTTAAATAGCTCTGTTTTTCCTGCAAGGTCGCTAAAGAATCCTGGGCCTCCCACTGAAAAGGAGTGTGGGGTTTCGGCACAAAGGAAGATACGCTGACGGTGATCGAAGGCGCTTTTTTGCTGCCGATTTCCCGTAGGATTTCCTTGCCGCGCCGCAACACTTTAGAAGCCAAATCCGCGATCCCGTCAAGATCCGCATAGGTTTCCGTAGGCAGCCCCAGCATAAAATAGAGTTTGATTTGGGTCCAGCCTTCCCGGAAAACGGCCTCGGTCACCTGCAGCAGGTCTTCCTCCGTCACGTTTTTATTAATCACATCCCGCAAACGCTGGGTTCCTGCTTCCGGCGCAAAGGTCAGCCCGGTTTTCCGCACCCGTTGCACTTCTTTGGCTAGATTAACGGAAAAGGAATCCACCCGGAGCGAAGGCAGGGACACCCCGATATTCCGCCCTTCAAAACGGTTTAAAATGTCCCGCAGCAAAGGCTCGACACAGGAATAATCACTGGTGCTTAAAGAAGTAAGCGAGATTTCGTTATGCCCGGTGTTCTGGGCCAGTTGCTCCGCCTGCTCCACCAGGAGTTTTTGGCTGCGCTCCCGCACCGGCCGGTAGAGCACACCGGCCTGACAAAAACGGCAGCCCCGGGTGCAACCCCGCAAAACCTCCAACATCATCCGGTCGTGAACAATTTCCAAGTACGGCACAATGGGTTTTAAGGGAAAATTCGCCTGATCCAAATCTTTGACCACCCGTTTGACAACACGCGACGGGATCTCCGGTTCGTTTGCTTTAAGGCCGGCAAATTTTCCGTTTTGGTCATAGCGGGCTTCGTAAAAGGCCGGCACATAAATCCCCGGTATTTGCGCTAATTCTTTTAAGAGTACCGCTTTTTCCTGTTTCCCCTGCCGTTTAGCCCGGTGCGCCGCCATGACTGCGCCGATTTCCAGAATGATTTCTTCTCCTTCCCCCAGCACGAAAAAATCGATAAATTCCGCCAGCGGTTCCGGATTATAGGCGCAAGGCCCTCCGGCCATAATGATAGGAAACTCGTCCCCACGCTCCTTCGCCAACAGGGGAATCCGGCCCAAATCCAACATATTAAGGATGTTGCTATAGCTCATTTCATACTGGAGGGTAAAACCAATGCAATCAAATTGGGCGATCGGGGTAGCCGATTCCAGACTAAAAAGCGGTATGCCCCTGGCACGTAATTCTGCCTCAAAGTCGGTCCAGGGAGCAAATACCCGCTCCATCAGATAATCGGATTGTTCATTTACCAATCCGTAAATGATCTGCAGCCCAAGATGAGACATACCCACTTCGTAGACATCGGGAAAAGCAAAAAGAAAACGCAGCTTTACAGCCTGCCAGTCTTTTTTTACCGCATTATATTCATTGCCCAGGTAACGTAAGGGCTTACTTACCTTGGGCAAAACTTCTTCCAGCCATTCCTGCACCTGTTCCCTTTCCTTCAAAGCAGTTTTTTCCTCCTTTAGTACGAACCTTGTAGGGCAAAAATTTCTACATATCTATACTATACATATCTTTCCTGAACTAGGCAAGAATATGCCGGAACCGATTCTCTTGAACTGACTTCCGATGAAGCAGCTAGATCCGGTTGCCCGCCTGCAGGAACAGTTGCGCCGGGTCAACCGACTGCCCTTTTACCGAAACGCTGAAAAAAAGCTGCGGATAAGATGCGCTCTTGCCGGTTTTGCCAACCTTGGCGATTACTTGCCCGGCCTGGACCTCTTCGTTTAAGTCCACAAAGAGTTCCTTACAGTGGGCATAACGGGTAATTACCCCTCCCTCGCTGCAGATCACCACCACGCGGCCTAAGTTTTCTTCGTTCGCCACCCGGGTAACCGTTCCGCCAATGGCGGCCTTGACCGGGGTCCCCTCCGCCGCGATGATCGAAATGCCGTCATGGAAATAACGGGTGTTATCCGGCTTGACGACCCAGCCAAAGGGAGTGCCGATCCGGCCCGAGACCGGGATCGTGAAATTGCCGATGTCGCCGGGCATGGACGTGACCTCAAATGCGGCCCGTTCCAGGGTGTCCCCCCAGATGCCCACTTCACCGATAAAACGCAGCACCGGCTCCATATCATAATCCAGCGTAAACCAGGAGCGAATCGTCCTTTGCACCTGTGCCATCACCGGTGAATTAAACTGGAAAATGCCCCAAACCAATAAAAAAATGAAAAGAGCGGCGACGGACTGCCGGCCAATCCGCTGCCAACGCTCCCTTTGCTCCCATTGCTGGCTTAAAGGCCATAGTTTGCGCCGGTCCGACCGGAAAAACGGCTTATCCGTCGGTTCCCACAAGCCTCCCATGAGCCGCTGCCCCCTTTGCTCTTTGTTACTATTTAAAATATATGTCCAAGAGCAAAGGTTATGACAGACGCAAGCAGAAATTAGTTTCACAAAATCGCCAAATTTAAAATGTAATTTGTCATCTTTATGTTGACAGTAATATTCTTAAGTGTTGTTTTTACTGGCGACCTTTTTTCTTTTCCGCTTTATTGCCTGTTGCCAGTTTTAAAAAGAAAAAGAGCAAGGCACAAGTCGGAAGAGGCAGGTACATGAAGGCGTATAGCCTAAGATTTTTCCCCCACTGATTAGCAAGGCGCCTAAAAAATATACTAAAGCAAAGCCAAGGACGGCATAGCATATATAACGACTCAATTAATCTTTTTCTTCTGCACTTACCTGCGAGCGAAAATACAGCAGCCGAAAGATGAACATCGCCACCAGTTCGAGCACAACAAGCACGGCAATATTGAGTACCAGGACCATTGCATCCATCATGACCATCGCAGGTACTAAAAAACCCATTAACGCCTTGGAAAAAGCATCCGCATCTTCATATTCCAGTTCGTCCATCAAACCTGGCATAGTGATTGTTTCGTAAGCAAAACAGCTAACAAGGATATTAAAAATGGCGTATACAATCAGGAACTGATACCACTTATATGTAAACGATCGGATT
Organism: Peptococcaceae bacterium UBA3937; assembly: GCA_002385735.1. Taxonomy (GTDB): domain Bacteria; phylum Bacillota; class Peptococcia; order DRI-13; family DTU073; genus UBA3937. The sequence continues at coordinate 9,425 of DGEB01000036.1, read as the reverse complement.
TTAACCTTTCCACTCATTTCCTTCTCCCCGTTTCTTATATACTTTCCTGACGCCAGCCCCATTAGTGAATTATGCACTTACCAACCCTGAAGCAAGGCATTCTCCTCTAATTTATAGCCGATATCCTTATTTCTCAAACGATAAACTTCACGGATCAGTTCAGCTTCCTTTTGGTTTTGCTCTAAATCCAAATAATCAAAGATGGTGGTTTGATAACTCTTGGAGAAATAGTGCTTCAAAAGCCTTTTAATGAGTTTTTCCTGCGACTGGATATAGCCATTTTCCATGATATTTAAAACGTGGTATTTTTCTTCGTGAAAAGCTCTTCCCACCAAAATACTCCGATGACAATCCATAGGATCTTTTTCCATGCACATAAAGACAAGATTGAATCCTTGCTCTATTTTTTCTTTTACTCTTTTTACGCCGGTTTGAAACTGCTCGCTTTGCATGACTTTTTCAAAATTAAGCAGCCCGTCAGAGTCATATAACCTGAGATTGGTTTGCATTGCCCCAAATTCGTTCCCCATAAAGAGATATTCTATCCCGTTACTACTTAAGGTGTTTTTTAGCTCAAACATATTGTATTGCGGTGCATATTGAGAAAACGGGACACTTCGGACATCGATCACACAGTTAATCTCAAATCTGTTCAGCAATTTTAGAAAAGCATCAATTGACCGTACGGAGTGACCAATCGTGTAAACCGTGGGCATCTTACTCACCCTTTGAAAACAATCAATTTTTTCCCGCCTGAAAATATTCTACATTAACAAACCAAATACTTCAATCTTTGCTATATGCTGCTATTGCTTTGTCCAACTTCACTCCAGAAATTATTGACTTCTGGCCGGTAACTGAACTAGAATTAATTAAAATCAAATATTTCCTATTTTTTATTTTCGTATTTCATGGTGGGAGGAGGAATCCCCTTTGTCTAAATTCTTAGCTGCCTTGCAAAACAAAATCCTGCTTGGTGACGGTGCCCTGGGCACCATGTTGGTAAAGGAAGGCCTGCCTGCCGGTGAAAATCCGGAGCTGTGGATGCTTTCCCATCCGGAAAAGGTGCAAAACATCACGTGCGCCTACCTGGCGGCGGGCTCGGATGTGCTGCAAACCAACACCTTTGGGGCCAACCGTCTGAAATTGCAAGAGTATCATGCGGAAAACCAGGTATGGGATATTAACCTTACCGCGGCCCGACTGGTCCGCGCAATTGCGGGTGATAAAGCCTTTGTGGCAGGAATTATCGGCCCGACCGGCTATTTCCCGGCCCCTTTAAGCGATTACAACTGGAGCGAATTGGTGGAAGTCTTCCGGGAACAAGCCGAAGCACTCCAGGAAGGCGGCGTCGATTTTCTTTTCCTGGAGACCTTTTCCGACTTAGGAGAAGCCCGGGCGGCCCTATTTGCGGCCAAAAACTACACCAACCTGCCGGTAGCCTGTTCCCTGACCTACACCAACGGCAGAACCCTCACCGGTACCGACCCGGCAACGGCCGCCGTGGTGCTGGAAGCGATGGGCGCAGACCTCATCGGTGCCAATTGCTCCACCGGCCCCCAGGAATTATTGCCGATTATGGAAGCCTATCGGAAGGCCACCGGCCTTCCCCTGCTGGTGGAACCAAACGCAGGCTTGCCTGAGCTAATCGACGGGCAAACCATCTACCGGGAAACCCCGGCCCAAATGGCACAATACGTCAAACCCTTCCTGCGGCTCGGCGTAAGACTAATGGGGGCTTGTTGCGGCAGTACCCCCGCCCATCTTCAGGCGATGCGGGCGGAAGTAGACTCCTTCGATGAAGAAGTGGTGCCCCGCCCGGCCGGCGCCGGTGTCACCCGCCTGGCCAGCCGCACCCATGTGGTTACCCTTGGCCCCGGTGTCTTGCCCCGCCTGATTGGCGAAAGAATTAACCCCACCGCCCGCAAAGTCATTGCCGAAGCCTATCGCGAGCAGAAATGGGATACGATTGTGCAGGAGGGCCTGACCCAGATTGAAAAAGGCGCGGAACTCCTTGACTTGAACGTAGGCGTGCCCGGGCTAGACGAAGGTGAACTCCTGGCGCAGGGCGTGCGTCACTTGCAGATGGCCCTGGACGTTCCCCTGGTTTTGGACTGCACCGACCCGGTCGCCCTGGAAAAAGGCCTGCAGGAGTACCAGGGAAAAGCCCTGATCAATTCCGTGAACGGTGAAGATAAAAGCCTGGATACCATTCTGCCTCTGGCCAAAAAATACGGGGCTGCGGTAATCGGACTTACTTTAGACGAAAATGGCATCCCGGACAATGCCGCGGACCGTTTCATGATTGCGAAAAAAATCTACAAACGAGCGATGGAACTCGGTATACCCAAAGAAGACCTGCTCATTGACTGCCTGGTCCTTACGGCGGCCGCCCAACCGGAGACCGCCATGGAGACGATTGGGGCCATTAAACTGGTCAAGAAACAGCTTGGCCTGACTTGTGTTTTGGGGCTGAGCAATGTTTCCCACGGGCTACCGCAACGCTCCTGGCTCAATAATACCTTCCTGGCTTTGACCTTAGGGGCGGGCCTTGATGCGGCCATCGCCAATCCCCATGACCCCAGAATCAGCGAAACCTTAGCTTCCGGCGCGTTGCTTACCAACCGGGATCCGGGGGCGGCCCATTACCTGAAAGTGACGGGTAAAGCCCCTCTCTCCACCCCGGCTGCTGCTGGAAGTTCTGCTTCCACTGGCGTGACTTCTCCTTCACCTGCTTTTCCTGCTTTTTCGACTACTCCTGCTGCGGATTCTTCCAATACTCCGGTTACCGGCATCGCGGCCTTGCAAAACTATATCCTGCAAGGACAAAAGGAACCCATTATTCCGTTGCTCGAAGAGCTTTTCGCCCAGCCGGGAACGGACCCCCTTACCGTAGTCAATGAGGGACTGATTCCTCCTTTAGAAAAATTAGGCGATTTGTTCGGTAAGGGCGAAGTCTTTTTACCCCAACTGCTCCTTGCCGGAGAAGCGGCCAAAACAGCCTTTTCCTATCTGCAAACCCATTTTCCCGCGACCACCGGTCAAAAGGGAACCATTGTCCTGGGTACCGTCAAAGGAGATGTTCATGACATCGGAAAAAATATCGTGAAAGCCTTGCTGGAAAACCACGGATACAGAGTAGTTGATTTAGGGAAAAACGTCCCCGCTGAAGCATTTATTGCGGCGGCTAAACAAGAAGCGGCCCAGATCATCGGCTTAAGCGCCCTCATGACCACGACCATGGTGGAGATGGAGAAAATCATCGCGGCTATCAAAAAGGAGCAATTACCGGTCTTTACGATGGTCGGCGGAGCGGTGGTCACTGCTGATTACGCCAAACAAATCGGCGCGGACGCTTACGGCAAAGACGCCGTGAAAGCGGTGAAAATCGTCCAGTCCCTGCTGCCATCAAATGATAGTTAGCAGCAAACAGAAAGCCATATGCGGAAAGTAAAAAGCAGTCACTAATGTGTTGGAATGGAGAAAAAAATGAACCGGTTAAAAATTCCTTTAAACCTTACATACGATGATGTCTTGCCTTACCTGGGTCTCCGCAGGGAGGCCGTATCGCCACAAGAGCAAGAACTGATTGACCATTATCTGAAAATAATCCGGCAAATCGCCCGCCCGCAGGGCACCTGGCGGGTTTTTGCCGTTGCGACGCGTACCCCGGAACAAATTACGCTCAAGGAAGCCAGCTTGAGCATCGAAGGCCGCCAAACGGTGGCCCATTTTCAAAACTGTGAGCAGATTAGCCTTTTAGCCACCACCCTCGGCCCGGAGGTGGACGACTATTTACCCCGGCTCAGTGAGCAAAGTGTTGCCGAAGCCCTGATTTTCGACGGAGTTGCTTCCGCCGCCGCCGAATACCTGATTGAACAACTCGATGCCCATCATGTGGCGGAAATCAGGCGCAAAGGCTTTTTCCCCACGGCCCGCTTCAGCCCTGGTTACGGGGACTGGTCCTTGCACTGGCAAAAAGCCTTTTTGGAAAGCATTGACGCAACAAAAATCGGGCTATCCCTTACGCCCCACTTTCTCTTGCAACCGGTGAAATCGGTGACCGCAGCCATTGGCTGGAGTAGTCTCCCCATCGCAAGAAGCTATGGGGAGCCGGCGCCTTCTTCAAAGCCTTGCCGCAGCGCCGACACCTGCCCCTACTGCCGCTTTGCCGCGGTCTGCGCCGAACAGAAAACTAACGAATAAAATATCCCCCCTCAAGAAAAGCTAAGGTATATAAGTGCAAACAAGCCAAATGCCAACAGCAAAATCGTCGCACCAAGTACTAATCACCAGGACAAATAACTACTTAAAGGGGGATATGAAAAATGACGGAAAAACCGCCACGGGTCAATCCAACCGTAAAATGTGTGGTGAATACCTGCAACCATTATTTCCCCGGCGACAAATGCGTTGCCGCGAATATCGACATCTTAAATCAGAACGTGGGCGATATGTCCCGGGAGGCCTCCCAAACCATGTGTAAGTCTTTTTCCGAACGGAGCAGTATTCCCAATTATCTCGGCTCCCTGGACAATAAAAATTGGGGTGGTCTTGTTTCCGCGCTTATGCCGGGGCAACAAATTACCCCCACCGTTACCTGTGTGGTCAACAGCTGCAAATACTGGGACCAGGGTGATGTTTGCATCGCCGACACCATTGCGATTACCGGCAGAGAGGCGAAAGAATGCCAGCAGACCGACTGCGAAACCTTTGAAAAAAGAGAATAATAACAAACATATAAAGAATAACTTGCCAGAAGGTGATTGCTCTTGCTACAATAGATTAAAGTAAATGATAACCATAAGGATTATCAATACGGAGCATAAAAGGAGATGTTTCGATTGCCAGAACTCACTAAGGACGATGTGATCCGGCTTGTGGCCGAACATAATGTCCGCTTCATCCGGTTACAATTTACCGATATTTTAGGAATCCCCAAAAATGTCTCGATTACCATAAAACAGTTGGAAAAAGCGCTCAATAACGAACTAATGTTTGACGGTTCTTCGATTGAGGGATTTGTCAGAATTGAAGAATCAGATATGTATCTTTATCCGGACCCGGATACCTTTGTCATTTATCCCTGGCGTTACTCGGAAGAAGGCGCGGTGGCCCGATTAATTTGCGATATCTATAATCCGGACGGCACTCCTTTTGAAGGAGACCCCCGCTATGTGCTGCGCCGGGCTCTCCAAAGCGCCGCTGAGATGGGTTATACCTTCAAGGTGGGGCCCGAAGCGGAATTCTTCCTCTTCCACACCGCACAAGACGGTTCTACCACCACGCAAACCCACGACCAGGCCGGTTATTTTGACCTCTCGCCCGTTGATTTAGGCGAAACGGCACGACGGGACATGGTTTTAACCCTGGAGAAATTCGGCTTTGAAATCGAAGCCTCCCACCATGAAGTGGCTCCCGGCCAACACGAAATAGATTTCAAATATTCCGATGCCCTGGATATTGCCGATAAAATCATTACCTTCAAAATGGTGGTTCGTACCGTAGCCCAAAAACACGGGCTGCATGCCACCTTTATGGCCAAACCACGCTTTGAGCTGGCCGGAAACGGCATGCATATGAACCAATCCCTGTTTAAAGGAAACGAAAACGCCTTCTGGGATCCTGAAAAACCGGACCAGTTAAGTGATGATGCCTTAAGTTACGTGGCGGGAGTATTAAAACATGCCAAAGCAATCACCGCCATCACGAACCCGACCATTAACTCCTACAAACGGCTGGTCCCCGGTTTCGAAGCTCCGATGTACATAGCCTGGTCTTTCCAAAACCGGAGCCCACTCATCCGGGTCCCGGCGAAACGGGGACTTTCTACGCGTGTGGAGTTGCGCAGCCCCGATCCATCCTGCAACCCGTACCTGGCCCTTGCAGTGGTCCTGTCGGCCGGTTTGGACGGGATAAAAAACAGGCTGCAACCCCCGCCGCCCTGTAACCGGAATATCTTTGAAATGACCATCGAGGAAAGAGCAGCGCACGGAATTGATTCCTTGCCCAGCAACCTGAAAGAAGCTCGGGAGGCTCTGCTTGTCGATGAAGTCATCAAAAAAGCCCTGGGCTCTCATGTCCTGCAACGCTTCCTCGACGCCAAGCAACAGGAATGGAACGAATACATGTCCAGAGTTCATCAATGGGAATTAGACCGCTACTTTACCATGTATTAACGACAACTCAAGGTAAAAAGAACAATGTGGACCAATACATCATGGCGCAACGACATCTTAGTGTATCAAAATATGATGATTGTATTATTAAGATGATCTGCTTGAACATGATCATCTTATTTTTTCCCTTACCAAATCAGTCGGCATAAGCCAAGAGCTTTTCCAAAAGCTCTTCCCTTTTTGCATTGATGCCCGCAAAATCAACTGCTTCCACATAAAAAGCTTCGAGCTGCTGGTGATACCGCTGCGCTTCTTTTAGTTTGGCCCACCCTTTTTTCCGCAGCTTTTCCATCCGCTGCCGGGCCTCCGCGATATCGTCCCGATAAGGCTTAAGAGTGATTCGATCAAATAACGAACAGAAATCCAGCTCCAGCCGGTTTTGTAAATGAGGCAGGGCTTCCACTTCCAGCCGCAAAAGCTCATGCGCATATAGGAAACCGGTCTGTAAGGCGGGAAAATACACTAATTCCAGCCGGGCCGGGATAAAGGGGCAATGATAAGCTTCACAGCGCAGCCCCAAGCCCACCCCCATCCGCAACAAAACTTCCAGCAACTCATGGATACCCACGCCGGTGTCCCCTTCCAAGAGGTATAAAGTCTCTGCATCCTGCAAAAGACTATGACAATGATGAACATAACCGTCCGGAGTATTGGCGCTGGCAAAAAGCCGCCGCACCGACCCGAGCGCCGCGATATGCCCTTGGGCCCCTTGGGCCTTCTCCCCAAACTCACGGCAAATTCGGGCAAACAACTGCTGTTTTTCCAGCGACTTTTGCGCGTCCTGATAATAGCTTTCCAACTCTTCCTGGGCAATCCGGGCTTCTTTGAAGTGACTATAAGCCAACTGAAACATCCGCGCTTTTTGTTTGCTCAGCTTTAAAATATCTTCTTTCCGGCAAACCAACAATTGTTCATCCCAATACTGGCCTAAATTAATGATCTCATCTACCACGCCGGGATATTGGGGCTCCATGATGTGCGGCCTGGTGCCGTCAATAATGGCAATCCCTAATGCGGGGAAAACCACCCCATCCAAAGAGCGATTGTCAGAGGAACAATAATGGTACTCTACCGCAAAACCTTTTTCGTGCATCCGGGCTCCTAGTTTTTTCATTAAAGAAGATTTGCCGGTGCCGGGTCCCCCTTTCAAAAGATAGGTCCTGACCGGGTCCGGATTTACATACTGGTAAAAAGAATAAAAACCTTCACTGGTGTTATTGCCGGGAAACATTTTTTTGATTTTACCGCTCTCCAAAAAACATCATCTCCATCCTGATCTTTGGGAAGGTTTTTCCCTATAAAATGCATATTTAGGTCACCGCAAAAATATACAGCTCTGCCTACAATACTTTTATTTTATACATCATAATATTATGAGATGGAGGCGTATAAATTGAACCAGCAACTGAAAAACATCCTGCAGCAACCAACCCAACGTTTCAACCTCCCGGTAGCGGAACTGATTGAAGAAGCACTGGTCAACAAAGAAGGGATTCTGGTGGCCAACGGCGCGCTCCGGGTGAGCACCGGAAAGTATACCGGGCGGTCGCCCAATGACAAGTTTATGGTGAAAGATGACAAGACAGAGCATAGGATCAACTGGGGCCAAATTAATCAGCCCATGTCCCCGGACCATTTTGCAACACTGTATCAAGATGTCCTGGCCTATTTATCAGGAAAACAGCTTTATGTCTTTGACGGTTTTGCCGGCGCCGACCCCCGTTACCGGCTTCATTTACGGATCATCAATGAATATGCCTGGCAAAACCTCTTTGCCCACCAGTTATTTATCCGGCCTACGCAAGAAGAATTAAATGGTTTTAGCGCTGATTACCATATTGTTGCCGTCCCCGGCTTCAAGGCCGACCCCCAAAGACACGGCACCAATTCCGAAGTGGCCGTGGTTTTGAATTTAACCGAAAAACTCATCCTGATTGTAGGCTCTTCTTACGCCGGAGAAATCAAGAAATCAGCTTTCTCTTTGGTTAATTATGTCCTCCCCGTGGAGAAAAATATACTCTCCATGCATTGTTCGGCCAATGTGGACGCTTCCGGCAACACGGCTCTTTTCTTTGGTCTTTCCGGGACCGGCAAAACCACCCTTTCCGCCGACCCGTCCCGCCAGTTAATCGGCGATGATGAACACGGCTGGTCGGAAGACGGGATCTTCAATATCGAAGGCGGCTGTTATGCTAAATGTATTGGCCTCAGCGCGGTGGATGAACCACAAATCTATGGGGCGATCCGGTTCGGTTCCGTTTTGGAAAACGTGGCCTATGCTCCCGCAAGCCGGGAAGTGGATTATGATGACGCTTCCATTACCGAAAACACACGGGTCGCTTACCCCCTGAATTATATCCCCAATGCCAGGATCCCCAGTGTGGCCGGCCATCCGAAAGTAATCTTCTTCCTCACCGCTGATGCTTTCGGGGTTCTTCCCCCTATTGCTATTCTTGACAAAAATCAGGCTATGTACCACTTCCTTTCCGGCTATACCAGTAAACTGGCCGGTACCGAAAGGGGAATCAAGGAGCCACAAGCTACCTTCTCGGAATGCTTCGGAGCCCCCTTTCTCCCCTTGTCCCCTGTAAAATATGCGTCTCTGCTCGGGGAAAAAATGACAAAACACGGTACGCGCATCTATCTTTTGAACACAGGCTGGACCGGTGGACCCTATGGGGTAGGAAGCCGCTTTAAGATCCCGCATACCCGGGCCATCATCAAAGCCGCTCTGGAAGGCACGCTGGAAACTTTACCCTGCCGGGTGGACCCCGTTTTCGGCTTTAAAGTGCCCCTCTCCTGCCCCGGGGTGCCTGAAGAAATCTTTACCCCGGAAAAAACCTGGCCTAACCCCGAAAAATACCAGGAGCAAGCCTTAATGCTGGCCCGCCGTTTCCGGGAAAACTTCCAAAAGTTTAAGGATATCCCGGCGGAAATAAGCATCGCTTCTCCTCAGGAAACTAACTGAAAACCCAAGCTCCGGCGACGGCTCAAGTCCACCGGAACCGATGAGGAAACGGGTGAAGGAACCCTTGACGGTTGCTGAGTGCGCAGGGGAAAAATCCAGGGGAAAATCCACCTTGACATAATGACCTTCCCGTGTTAAGATAGTTTTTGCTGATGAAATCAGCACCACTGCGGAAGTGCTGGAATTGGCAGACAGGCACGTTTGAGGGGCGTGTGTCGCAAGGCGTGTGGGTTCAAGTCCCACCTTCCGCACCATTATTTTAGTAAGCAAAGCTTTGC
>DGEB01000053.1:27637-40940 GCA_002385735.1 Peptococcaceae bacterium UBA3937 | reverse complement strand
AGCCGATTAAGCAGTCGTCCGATGAGTTGGAGTCGTAGAGGATTGCAAGTGATGTCCCGATTGAGAGCTTATTGTAGCAGTGGTGGCCAGGTAAAATCAGAACATCTAAAGAAAACCGAATCACCATACAAATGATCGAAAAAGGTCCTTGCTAAGGCTGGAAGAGCACTTAAAAGCAATGCTATAGAAAAACTTGATAATATTACTTTACTTCATCGTGGAAAAAATGTGCCGTACTTCAAGCCATTGAAGGTAATCGTGGATGGTACGAGCATAATTTAGCAATTGCCAAAGAAGGATGTTTCAAAAAACCTACAAAAAGTTGACACTGTCTTGTCGACGTGCGAATTTGACAATTTCTGCGGTGATGCATATACTATTATTTAAAGTGTAATCATGCAAAACAGGATAGTTGGAACGGTAATGAAAGAGACGCCTCCTGATTGGTCACTTCAAGCGAGCCCGTGTTGGTGGAAGACGGGTAGGAAAAGTCAGGACGGGATCACTCTTGAACAGTAAAACCGAAAGTGGCCCATCCGTTTATGCAGTAGGCGGCCAGTGGCAGCAGATGGAAAGGGCTGGGATGGGAAAAGGAGTAGGTTTTACCGGAGCACCTCCGTTATTGGGTGAATAAAGTGGCAGCAAGGATGATTGCACGGAAATGTGACTTGCTGTCAACAGGGTGGTACCACGGGTAAGAGCTCTCGTCCCTTTTAGGGAGGAGAGTTTTTTTAAGCCAATTATTTTTATCTTCTTTGCTTATCCTATATATATATTGAGGTGAAGTTCAGTGGCCAAAGAAAACAAATACAATGCGACTTTGAATCTGCCCCAAACCGAATTTCCAATGCGCGGAAATCTACCGCAAAAAGAGCCGGAGATTTTGGAGGAGTGGGAGAAGATGGACCTGTATAAGGTCGTGCAGGAGCATAGCAAAGGAAAGCCGAAATTCATTCTCCATGACGGGCCTCCTTATGCCAATGGGAATATTCATATGGGGCATACGCTGAATAAAGTCCTGAAAGACATTATCGTGAAGTATCGTTCCATGCGTGGCTTTGACGCTCCTTATGTTCCCGGGTGGGATACCCATGGCTTGCCCATTGAGCAGCAGGCGATTAAGGCACTGGGGCTAAACCGCCATGCCCAGAACCCGCTCGAGTTCCGGCAGCGTTGCCGGGAATATGCTCTCAAATATGTGGATACCCAAAGAGAGCAGTTTAAGCGGCTAGGCGTGCGGGGTGATTGGGAGCATCCTTATGTCACCTTAGATCCTAAGTTTGAAGCGGTACAGATCGGCGTTTTTGGCGAAATGGCCAAAAAGGGCTATATCTATAAAGGGCTGAAGCCGGTGTACTGGTGCCCGTATTGTGAAACGGCCTTAGCGGAAGCAGAAATCGAATATGCGGAGAAAAAATCCCCCTCGATTTATGTGAAGTTTCCGGTTCTTGATGGGAAGGGCAAGGTCGGGACAGAGAACACCTTCTTTGTCATTTGGACCACCACCCCGTGGACGATTCCGGCGAACCTGGCGGTTTGCTTGCATCCCGAATTAGAATACGTCTTGTTGGTGGTAGGTCAAGAAAAATATGTGGTGGCCCGGGCTTTGCTGGAATCCTTTCTGGAAGTGCTGAAGAATCCGGAATACACCATCGAAAAGACTTTCGGTGGCGATGAACTGGAAGGCATCGTTTGCCGTCATCCCCTTTATGAACGGGATTCGCTGGTCATTTTGGGTGAGCATGTAACCACCGAACAAGGTACCGGTTGTGTCCATACTGCTCCCGGTCATGGTGTAGATGACTTTGAGGTAGGGAAAAAGTATGGTTTAGGGGTACTTTCCCCGGTGGATAACAGGGGACGCTTTACCAATGAGGCCCCGCAATTCGAAGGTTTATTCACCGCCGACGAAGGGAACAAGGCGGTGGTGAAAGCGCTTGATGAGAGTGGCACGTTAATATCCTTAAGCTTTCTCAAACACCAGTATCCCCATTGCTGGCGCTGCAAAAACCCGGTCATGTTCCGGGCTACCGAGCAATGGTTTGCTTCGATTAACGGCTTCCGGGAGGAAGCTCTGGCAGCCATTGAAAAGGTTAAATGGATTCCTTCCTGGGGTAAAGACCGGATTCATAATATGATTGCCGACCGGGGGGACTGGTGTATTTCCCGGCAACGCACCTGGGGCGTACCGATTCCGATTTTCTACTGTGAGGCTTGTAATAAGGAACTGATTAATGACGAGACCATCAAGCATCTCCAGGCTTTGTTTGCCGAACATGGCTCGGATATTTGGTGGGCACGGGAAGCGAAAGAATTGCTTCCGGAAGGAATTACCTGTCCGGAATGCGGCGGCAAGGAGTTCCGTAAAGAAACCGATATCATGGACGTGTGGTTTGATTCCGGTTCGTCCCACTTTGGAGTTTTGGAAACGAGACCGGAGCTAAGTTGGCCGGCAGATCTCTATTTGGAAGGAAGCGACCAGCACCGGGGTTGGTTTAACTCTTCCTTGTGCACTTCCGTTGCAGTGCGGGGCGTTGCGCCCTATAAGGCCGTTCTGACCCATGGCTTTTTAGTGGATGAACTGGGAAGAAAGATGTCCAAATCCCTGGGGAACGGCGTTGACCCCTTGGAAGTAATCAAACAGATGGGGGCGGATATCCTGCGCCTCTGGGTTTCGTCCGCTGATTACCGGAATGACGTGGCGATTTCTCCCGGCATTTTGAAACAAATCACCGAAGCCTACCGGAAGATCCGGAATACCTGCCGCTATCTATTGGGCAATTTATACGACTTTAATCCGGAAAAAGACCGGGTGACATATGAGCAATTATTGGAGCTCGACCAATGGGCGCTCCTAAAGCTACACCAGCTTATTAAGCGGGTTACCGAAGCCTATGAGAACTATGAATTCCATACGGTGCATCATAATATCTATAATTTCTGTGCGGTGGATATGAGTGCGATTTACCTGGATATCATCAAAGACCGGCTGTATACCTCTAAGGCTGACTCCCTTGAGCGTCGTAGCGCCCAGACCGTGATGTATGAAATCATCCAAGCCTTAGTGAAGCTTCTGACCCCGATTTTAGCCTTTACTTCCGAAGAAATTTGGCAGTATCTTCCCCACAAAGGAGAGGAAAGTACGGTGCAGGTAACGACCTGGCCCACTTTCGAGGAACGCTATTTGAATGCCGAGTTAGAAGAAAAATGGGATAAAATCTTGGTCGTGCGGGAGTTTGTGGCCAAACCGCTGGAAGAAGCACGGCAAAGAAAAGATATCGGGCATTCTCTCGATGCCCAGGTGCAGCTTTATGCCAATGCCGAGTGGTATAACTTCCTGTCTCCTCTGGAGGGCGATTTAGCCAGCCTCTTCATTACCTCAAGTGTGCTGCTGAAAAAGGAAGAGCAGGTTCCGCAAGGTGCTTTTACCAGTGAGGAGCTTCCCGGACTTGCCGTTGTAGTAGAGAGAGCCCCCGGCGAAAAATGTGAACGCTGCTGGATTTATTCCGAAACGGTGGGGCAGGATGCCGAGCATCCTACGGTGTGTCGGCGTTGTGCCGCTGTTCTGCGGTAACCTACACTGAGTTTTTTGCTGATTACTATTCTAATGTTCAATAGAAGAATCTCCCCTATGTGGGAGGTTCATTTGCTTGGTTTCGTCTATGTCCATATGCAAAAGTTGTTTGAGTTGGTCACAGACCTTGTTTTAAATCAGTGAAAAGAAAAGTATTATCTGGGATTGAACACTCCTTCCGGATATATTAAGGAGTGTTTTCTTTATGGAAATGAAAAAATTTGTGATATTGCCAAATTGTGCAACGAAACTATGGTAAAATACTATTAAGTGTGTACTTTATAAAAAAAAGCAGAATTTGAAGTGTAAGCATTAAAGCTGTGATTTACCGATACATGGATAAACAGAAGGCTGAAAGAATAGATAGGGGGTTGTTGGGGTGCGAAGAACGAAGATTGTTTGCACGATTGGACCGGCCAGTGAAGATATAAGTATCGTGAAGGAATTGTTGCTCAACGGGATGAATGTGGCCCGTTTGAATTTTTCCCATGGCACGTTGGAGGAGCACGGGCAAAGGATCGCCACTGTGCGTGAAGCCTCTCAGGAAACCGGGATTCCGGTCGCCATTATGATGGATACCAAAGGGCCGGAAATCAGGATGGGCTTAATCCAGGATGGACGAGCAGTGCTCCAGGAAGGGGAACAGTTGATTTTTACCACCGAGGAGGTGCTGGGCACTAAAGAGCGGGTATCCATTGGTTACAAAGGACTGCCGGCAGATGTGCGGCCCGGTGATAAGATCTTGGTTGATGACGGTTTGATTTCTCTAACCGTGCAAGGGGTCGAAGGGACGGAAATATACTGTCTTGTGGAAAACGGCGGAGAAATCAGTGACCGGAAAAAATTAAATCTGCCCGGTGTAACACTGAATATTCCGAGCCTAACGCCCAAAGATATTGAAGATATTACTTTTGGCGTCAACGCTGGGGTGGATTTCATCGCTGCCTCTTATGTTCGTTCGGCAGCCGATATTATTGGGATTCGCCGGGTTTTGGAAGAATTAGGGGCGGACATCGAGATCATTGCCAAAATTGAGAACCGGCAGGGTGTGCTCAACATTGATGAAATAATCAATGTGGCCGACGGAGTCATGGTGGCAAGGGGAGACTTGGGAGTAGAAATCCCCGTAGAAGAGGTTCCGCTGGTTCAGAAAAGCTTAATTGACAAATGCAACAGGGCAGGGAAACCTGTCATTATCGCAACGCAAATGCTCGATTCCATGATGAGAAATCCTCGCCCAACCAGGGCGGAAGCAAGTGACGTGGCCAATGCCATTTTAGACGGGACAGGAGCCATCATGTTGTCGGGGGAAACAGCCAGCGGCAAATATCCGGTGGAAGCGATCAAGACGATGGCACGGATTGCGGAATATACGGAGGAATCCTTGCAGGGCAAACATATTAGCCATGAATGGACAAGCGGTATTGCCAATACTACTACCGAAGCCATTGCTCACGCTACCTGTGATGTAGCCCATAGCCTTAAGGCGGCGGCCATTATTACGGCAACCCAATCGGGGTCCACCGCGCAAAAGGTTTCCAAGTATCGTCCCAGCACCCCAATCATTGCCGTAACCCCTTTCGAGAAAGTTTTAAGGAAATTGTTAATCGTTTGGGGAGTTTACCCCTTGCAATCAGGCATTTATGAATCAACTAACGAGTTAATGGAAACATCCATTCAGACGGCGTTGCAGGCCGGATACATTAAAACCGGTGATTTGGTCGTGATCACGGCAGGAGTTCCGGTAGGCATTCCCGGTTCAACCAACCTGATCCAAGTAGAAACAGTGTCGGAGGTTCTGGCTAAAGGCACGGGGGTGGGACGTTACTCGCAAACAGGAAAAGTAGTGGTGGCAAGGTCCGGGCAGGAGGCCATCGAAAAAGTGCAGCAAGGCGACATTTTGGTGACCGTATCCACCGACAGGGAATATATTCCCGCTTTGGAAAAGGCCGCAGGCATTATTACGGAGGAAGGTGGCTTAACCTCCCATGGTGCCGTAACCGGTTTATTCCTCGAAATCCCGGTGGTTGTAGGTGTGGAAAACGCTACCTCCATTTTTACCGATGGGGAGATGGTGACCCTCGATACGGCCCGTGGCCTTATTTTAAGGGGAAAAATCAAGCACCTATAAGGCCTCTACAGGGGAAAATTCTGATGAAGTATTCTAAGGAGGTACTTTATGCCATCTCATTTACCGGTCATCGTGGTTGGGGGCGGAGCAGCCGGCTTAATTGCGGCCGGCAGGGCCGCCGAGTTGGGAGCCAAGGTAATAATCCTTGAGAAAAACAAGGCGGTGGGACGGAAGCTGCTGATTTCCGGCAAGGGCAGATGCAACATTACGAACAATGGCGATATCAATACTTTTATGGAAAACTATCCTGGGGGAGGGCGCTTTTTATACAGTGCCTTTCACCATTTTTTTCAGCCGGAGCTTCTTCAATTGTTAAAAAGGTACGGGGTGGAAACAAAGGTGGAAAGGGGCGGGAGGATTTTCCCGGCTTCCGATAAGGCGTCCGATGTGGTACAAGCCTTGTTGAATTATGCCCGTACGAACGGCGCGGAGCTAAGGACGCAAACGGAAGTCCTAGAAATCTGGCAGGCGGACGGGGCGGTGAAAGGGGTTAAAACCGCAGAGGAGCACATTGAAGGTTATGCCGTGATTATTGCGACAGGAGGAAAGTCGTATCCGGCAACCGGTTCAACCGGGGATGGGTACAAATGGGCGGCTGCCTTAGGCCATACCGTGATTACGCCTCGACCGGCTCTCGTGCCGCTTAATATTCAGGAGGAGTGGGTCAAAGAGCTACAGGGGCTGTCCCTGAAAAATGTGGCGGTTACTTTAACCCATGGGGAAAAAGTATTAGCGAAAGAGTTTGGCGAGATGCTGTTTACCCATTTTGGGGTGTCGGGACCGGTAATCCTGACTTTGAGCCGCCTGGTAGTGGAAAAGGAAAACCGCCGGGAATTAAAGCTCCATCTTAATCTTAAACCGGCCTTAGACGAAGAAAAACTGGATAAGCGCCTGCAGCGGGATTTCCAGAAGTATCAGCGCAGGCAGTTGCAAAACGCCCTTGATGACTTGTTGCCGAAACGTTTGATTCCCATAGTCATCCGTTTGAGCGGTATTGAACCGGCTAAGTTTGTCCATCAAATTACCAGGGAAGAACGTCATAAGCTGGTGCAAATCCTGCTCGATTTGGGGATGACTGTACTTGGACCGCGGTCTTTGGCCGAGGCCATCGTTACGGCGGGCGGCGTTTCCTTACGGGAGGTAAACCCCCGCACCATGGAATCAAAACTCGTTTCCGGCCTGTATTTTGCCGGGGAAATCTTGGATATTGATGGTTTCACCGGAGGCTATAATCTACAGGCCGCTTTTTCAAGCGGGTATCTGGCCGGTGAAAGTGCGGCCCAAAGGTAATGGCGGGTTTAAGCAAGGAAGGGTGGTTGTTCAGGATAAGGGCAACCAAGGGAACGGTAATGCACAGATAGCGGCAGGATTACTGCAGTTCGTCTTTGAGGATTGTAAAGATCCGGCCTTGTTGATCCATGACCAGGTAACCGGCTGTTTTTCTCTCCGGTAGGATTCCCATCTTATTATCAGAAGAATAAATATTATCATGAGAAGAATTATTAGTTGTCTCTGGATTGGAGCTTTTCCTAGGTTCAAGTTGAGGTCCAAGGTCAAGTTCTGGTTCGCGTTCAGGCTTAAGTTCAGATTGAGGCACGTTAGATTCAGGTTCTAGTGTGGTTTCCGGCGCATCAGATGTGGCAAGATGATCAAGGTGGGTTGCTAAGTCTTTCAGTACAGCCACTTCTTGTGGCTCATGGGCACCGGCCGGCAGGTAGCGGCCTGTGCGGAGAATGAAGTGCTGCCAATCTTCACTCCAGAAGTATTCTTGCTGAACCTGGCGGGTCCGGATGGTTTTAAACTCATATGGTGCCGGCAAGGCGGTCGTTTGCTTGGCCGGAGCTTCTGCATATTCCTGGCTTCCTTCTACCAAAAGCCGGGTTTTTTCGCCATTTTTTCCGCAGGTTACTTGCAAACTTTGATTTAACTTAAACCACTTGGCCGGGGAGGCTTGGGCATTTTCCCAGGTGTTGAGCCAGTTAATCTCCCAGTAGATGTTTTCGGTAAAAACTTCCCGCAGCCGGTTATCATGCCATTTCCACAGGGTAAGGACGGTAGTTTCGCAGAAAGCTCCCAGGTGTTCCTGGTGGTCTTCACGGGTGATAAAGACCGGGAAATCGGATTCAAGCGGCAGTTTCTCCAGTTTGGTGACCGGCAAGAGATCCGTGCGATAGCTCGCCAGAAAGTAATGATCATTTTTCTTTTGCAACACCACCAGCATTCCTCTTTCCGGCGGCAAAGCGAAGGAGAAGATTACTTCCGGTTCCGCATCGGAAAAGAGGTCCTGCAAGAGAAAGTTGATTTCCCAGGGTTCGGAAGATTCGTCCGGCACCAGGTATTCCAAGAGCATTTTGCCGGTTTCCCGGACCGCATCTTCAACCAAAGCAGGGCTTTCTGCCCGGAGCAGGTCGATTTGAAGCTGAGGGAAGATGGGGATAGGCGGACCGATTTTACTAGCCGGCATAATGCCCAGTCGGTTTAGGTCGAAAAAGGTAATAATAAAGAGCAAGACAAGAAAAAGCCTGCGCCCTATTTTCTCCCGTGCCATTTTCGCCACTCCTTGCCAATACGCAGAAGATAATATATTATATAGGCGAATGTGGATTAAATAACTGCTATTTATTGTCAAGTGAAAAAGGGTTGGTAAATGAAGGGTAGTGCGATTATCGATGAGACAGAAAGGGGGATAAAAGGGTGGAAAATTTGCCACGGCTGAAAAGAACCCCGCTTTATGCCAAACATTTGGAACTGGGAGCCAAGATGGTGGAATTTGGCGGTTGGGAGATGCCCGTGCAATATGCGGGTATCCTCGAGGAACACCAGGCTGTGCGGCATACAGCGGGGCTTTTTGATGTTTGTCATATGGGCGAAATTCAAGTGTTAGGTGCGGGAGCCGCCGCCTTTTTACAACGGGTATTAACCAATGATGTGGTGAAGATGGCAGCCGGGCAGGTCATCTATACTTTAATGTGTTATCCGGATGGTGGGATAGTCGATGATATGCTGGTCTACAAGCTGGATGACGAAAAATATATGCTTGTGGTAAACGCGGGCAATACCGATAAAGATTGGAACTGGTTACGGGAGTATGCACATGTTCATGCTTACAAGGAACAGGCGGAGGATTTCATTCTCCAAAATATTTCTGCGGAAGTGGGGCTTTTAGCCTTACAAGGACCCCGTGCGGAAGAGATATTAGTGGGGATAGGATCAGTATCTTTAAAAGATTTACGGTATTATCGCTTTGCAGTGACAGAGCTGGCCGGGATTAAGGTGATTATTTCCCGGACAGGATATACGGGAGAAGACGGTTTTGAAATCTATGTGGGAGCCGGGAATGTGCCGGCAATCTGGGATCTGGTCATGGAAGCGGGGAAAGCGCAAGGCTTGGTACCGGCCGGACTGGGAGCGCGGGATACTTTACGCTTTGAGGCCGGGCTGCCCTTATATGGCCATGAATTAACGGAAAAAACCACTCCTCTGGAAGCCGGTTTAGAGTATTTTGTGGCTTGGGAGAAGGGCGATTTTGTGGGGAAGGAGGCTTTGCTGGCGCAAAAAAAGGAAGGAGTTCCGCGTAAACTCGTGGGGTTGACCATGCTGGAAAGAGGCATTCCGCGTGCCGGTTATCCCATCGAAAAAGGTGGGGCAAGGATTGGTGAAGTAACCTCAGGAAGCTATGCACCCTCTTTGGAGCAAAATTTGGGGTTGGCGTATGTCTTAAGTGATGAAGCATGGTTAGATAACGAAGTAGAAGTAATGATCAGAGGCAAAGCGCTTAAAGCCAAAATCTGCAAAAAGCCGTTTTACAGGAGAACGAGATAAAAAAGGGAGGGAAAGGTTATGAACTATCCGGAAGAATTAAGCTATACACGCGAACACGAGTGGATTCGGGTGGAGGGGAAGAAAGGTATTATCGGCATTACGGATTACGCCCAGGATTCTTTGGGGGATGTGGTTTTTGTAGAACTGCCCGAAGTGGGGAGAAAGCTGAAAATCGGCGAGGTTTTTGGCGTGGTGGAATCGGTGAAAGCAGTATCGGATATCTATAGCCCTTGTTCCGGGGTGGTCAGGGCGGTCAATGAAAAATTGCTGGATCATCCGGAAATCCTTAATCAGGATCCTTACGGGGAAGGCTGGTTAATCGAAGTGGAAATGGAGGAATTAGACAGCGAGTTGTTAAGTAGTATCGAATACGCGGATTTTGCAGCCGGGGAGGAGTAGACAGATGGCGTATTTGCCTCATACGCGGGAAGAAGAAAAAGCGATGCTTGAGATAGTCGGTGTTTCTTCCACGGAAGAGCTTTTTCGGGATATTCCCTCGGAATTTCGTTTAGACAGGCCCTTGCGGCTGCCGGAGGGGCTTTCGGAAAAGGCCGCCTGGGAGAAGATGCAGGATTGGGCGGGGAAAAATAAACATGCCGGTGAGTATCTTTGCTTTAGGGGGGCTGGCGCTTATGAGCATTATCAACCGCGGGCGGTTAATCACTTGCTTTCCCGGGGGGATTTTTATACGGCCTATACGCCCTATCAACCGGAAATCAGCCAGGGCACCCTGCAGGCGATTTTTGAATACCAGACTTGTATCTGTGAGTTAACCGGCATGGATGTGGCGAATGCCTCCCATTATGATGGGGCCACGGCGCTTACCGAAGCGGCCTTAATGGCCCTGGATGCCACCAGGAGAAACAAGATCGCCGTGAGTTCCCTGGTGCATCCGGAATACCGGGAGACCATGGGGACCTATTTGCGAGGGCGCGGGGCGGAAATCATCACCCTGCCTTATGAAAATGGGTTAACGGTGGGCATGGAGTCCGGTTTGGAGCAATACATAACTGATGATTTGGCGGCGGTAATCATCCAAAGCCCGAATTTTTTGGGTAGTATTGAGGATTTAAAGATGTTTGCCGATGCGATTCACGGCAAGGAAGGTCTCCTGGTCGCTTGTGTGGATCCCCTTTCTTTAGGCATCCTGGAAAGCCCCGGGCAACTGGGCGCGGATATCGTGGTGGGGGACGGGCAAAGTTTGGGGCTGCCCCTTAGTTTTGGCGGGCCGTATTTAGGTTTTATGGCCAGTAAAGAGAAATATGTCCGTCGTCTGCCGGGACGCATTGTAGGCAAGACCGTAGACAAAACCGGGCGGGAAGGCTACGTCCTCACGTTACAGGCCCGCGAACAGCATATCCGGCGGGAAAGGGCCGGATCGAACATTTGCTCCAACCAGGCGCTTTGTGCCCTGGCGGCTACGATATACCTTGCTTTACTGGGCCCGGAGGGGTTGGCGGAAGTGGGCCGGCAGTGTCTGCAGAAAAGCCACTATACCCAGCAACGCTTGGCGGTTTTACCCGGAGTGTCAGTTCCCTTTACCGCGCCTTTCTTTAAGGAGTTTGTGGTGAAAACCACGGAAGATACGACCAGCATTAATCAACGGCTTTGGGAAGCGGGGATTCTGGGGGGCTTAGAGTTAAGCCGGTTTTATCCGGAATTGGAAAACCACCTACTCCTTTGTGTCACCGAAATGCGCTCCCGGGAGGAAATCGAGTTGCTGGTGCGGGTGTGGGGAGGTGACCGCTAGTGGAAAAACTCATTTTTGAAAAAAGCGTCCTTGGCCGAAAGGGACACTATTTATCTCCCCTTGATGTACCGGAAATACCCCTGGAAAAGCTGCTGCCGGCGGAGTTTTGCCGCCGAGAGGCACTAATCTTGCCGGAACTGACGGAGGGGGAAGTGGTCCGGCATTACACCCAGCTTTCCCGTCTTAACTACGCTGTGGACACCGGCTTTTACCCTTTGGGTAGTTGTACCATGAAATATAATCCGAAGATTAACGAGGATGTGGCGAATCTGCCCGGTTTCAGCCGGCTGCATCCTTATCAGCCTGAGGAAAGCGTGCAGGGGGCACTGGAGTTAATGGCCAAGACGCAAGAGTACCTGGCCGAAATTGCCGGAATGGACGCGGTTACTTTACAACCGGCCGCCGGAGCCCACGGTGAATTGACCGGCATTCTGCTGATCATGGCCTATCATACCTCCCGAGGGGATTTCAAGCGGAATAAGGTGATTGTGCCGGATTCATCTCACGGGACCAACCCGGCCACCGCCTCCTTAGCCGGTTGCCAGATTGTTGAGGTCCCCTCCAATGAAAGGGGCGGTGTCGATTTGGAAGCCCTACGGGCGGCGGTGGGGGAAGACACAGCGGCTTTAATGCTTACCAATCCCAGTACGCTGGGGCTTTTTGAAAACCAGATCAAAGAAATTGCGGAGATTGTGCATCAAGCGGGCGGACTCTTGTATAATGACGGGGCGAACATGAACGCGATTATGGGTTATTCCCGTCCCGGTGATATGGGCTTTGATGTTGTCCATTTCAATTTACATAAGACTTTTTCGACTCCCCATGGCGGAGGTGGCCCGGGCGCAGGCCCCGTAGGGGTTAAAGCGGCGTTGGAGCCTTTTTTGCCCAAGCCGGTGGTGCGCTATGACGAACAAAAAAAGCAGTATGTGCTTGATGAGGATCGGCCCCGGTCCATTGGTCGGGTGAAGGCTTTTTACGGTAATTTCGGGGTGGTCGTCAAAGCCTTTACCTATATGTTGATGCTGGGCGGGGAAGGGCTGAAGGAGGCCAGCGCCAAGGCGGTCCTTAACGCCAACTACCTGATGAAGCTTCTGACGGAGCATTACGAGCTTCCTTACGCGGGACCCTGCAAGCACGAATTTGTGGTTACGCCACGGCATACGGACCAAACCGGCGTGCACACCCTTGATATCGCCAAAAGGCTGATTGACTACGGCTTCCATCCGCCCACGATTTATTTTCCCTTGATGGTGAAGGAAGCAATCATGATTGAGCCTACGGAAACGGAGAACAAGGAGACTTTAGATGCCTTTGCTGCTGCCATGGCGGCCATCGCGAAGGAAGCCCGGGAAGCACCGGAGTTGCTTCAGGAGGCTCCTCATCACACGCCGGTCAGGCGCCTGGATGAAACCCTGGCGGCCCGTAAGCCTGTCTTACGCTGGAAGGAGTAAGAATAAATACTTGAGCGCAAAGAAAAGATAATGCACCATACCCTGTCCCTGAACATATATTAAAAGAGGGACGGGGGGTGCATTAGCGTTGGAAAAGGCCATTTTCTTTTCTGGTTACGGAACGTCTTATTGTTACGAAAAGAATAATTCCATGAAACGGAATCTGGAATTATATCCCGAAACCTTACCCGCTTTGCGTTTTTTGTTCAGAAGAGGCTATCTACTGGTGCTCCTAACGCCTGAATTACAGGAATACAAGGCTTTTCTTAGCTGTCTTAAGGATAAGACTGTCAAGGTGCAGTACTGGAATGGTTGTGAAGAGGATTTAGATGCGCTGATCGAGAAGCATTTTCTTAATATACAGGACTGTTATTTTATTACGGATGGGTATTACCTGCAGGAATATTTGCCCCTGCGGTGGCACACGATTTTAGTGCTGACCGGGAAAGGGGTATCTACTTTGGATTTATTAGATCCACCCCAGTTGGAAAAAATCTATGATATCTGTAAGGATATTTACGCAGCAGCAATCAGTATTGCCATTCATAAATAAGTGAATATGGACGTGAAAGGGG
>DGEB01000053.1:14030-27411 GCA_002385735.1 Peptococcaceae bacterium UBA3937 | reverse complement strand
GTGCTATGATGGTAACCGAAGAGAATGATTTAACGGTCTAAGGAGTGATTGATAATGCCCATCGTCGTAAATCTGGATGTCATGATGGCCAAAAGAAAAATCGGACTCATGGAGTTGGCGGAGCTTGTAAATATTTCTCCTGCCAATCTTTCCATTTTAAAAAACGGCAAAGCCAAAGCGATTCGTTTTTCCACCCTGGAGGGTATTTGTGAAGCACTCAACTGTCAACCGGGGGACATTTTGGAATACAGGAAAGAAGGCCCGGCGTAGGGAGTCAATGCTTTGTGCAAGTCTGTTTCGAAGATAAAAAAAAGAGTAGAGTTTAGGACTCAAAGGAGGGTATA
Organism: Peptococcaceae bacterium UBA3937; assembly: GCA_002385735.1. Classification (GTDB taxonomy): domain Bacteria; phylum Bacillota; class Peptococcia; order DRI-13; family DTU073; genus UBA3937. Next base: position 27,067 of record DGEB01000053.1, on the reverse strand, counting down.
ATTAATGAAGAAAGTGCTGCTCGTTGGTCTGGTGTTTGTGGGGGCCTTAGCGCTTGCTTTATATGTCATGCGTGCAATTCAGTTATGGCGGATATGCTTTCCGGGTGGTGGAAACGCTAAAATCCTTCTATCCGAAATATTTCGGCATGGTGGGTGTTTGTGATGACCAATGCCGCATCGCTTATGTGTATTTTTGTGACCTGGATCTTGACTTTATCGAAAACATGGCGGATTTTATGAAGGAAGAGATTCGTTACCAGTGGTGAGAACAGGGAAGGAAAAAGTGGGAACATTTTGCAGTTTTTTTCGTCTGATGCAACGTAGGAGGAGGTGCATTGGTTGGCGGCATTGATTGAAGTTAAAGGGCTCACCAAAAAATACCGGGTGGGGCAGGAAATAATTACAGCGCTGGATCATGTTGATTTAGCCATTGAGGAAGGGGAATTACTGTGTATTTTGGGGGCCTCCGGTTCGGGCAAGTCGACCCTTTTGCACGTAATGTCCGGGTTGGAACGGCCGACCAGGGGTGAAGTATGGATTAAGGGCGTTTCCCTGCTCAAGATGAAGGAGAGGAAAATGGCCGGCTTTCGCCGGAAGTATATGGGTTTTATTTTCCAATCCTATAATCTCATCCCCACCTTAAATGCGCTGGAAAATGTGACCTTACCCCTGCTTTTTGACGGGGTGAGCAAAAAGACCCGCGAACAACGGGCCTATGAACTTTTGGTGCAGCTTGGTTTGAAAAAGCGGTTGAAGAACAAACCAACGGAATTAAGCGGCGGGCAGCAGCAACGGGTCAGCATCGCCAGGGCTTTGGTGAATAACCCCAAAATCATTTTTGCCGATGAGCCCACCGGCAATCTGGACAGTAAGACCACCGAGGAGATTATGACGCTCCTCCGGGAGAAGGTGAAAAAATTCGGGGTGACCTTGATTATGGTTACGCATGACCTGGAGATAGCCAAATTTGCCGATCGAGTTGTGAATATGCGTGATGGCAAGATTATTCAGATTAGCCATCACCAGCACAACCAGCAAGTTTCGCTTGAGGGGAAGTTTGCTGCAGACGGTAGTTCCTGATGGTAACGAAAACCAAAAAGATTATAACAGGAATAAGGAGTGGCGTAATGTTGAAAAAGAGGTTTAAGAAGCTTACAAAAAGTCTATCTCTGGGTTTAATCCTGGTCTTATCCTTGTTTTTTGGCTTATCCCCGGCCGGGGTCGGACAAGCGTCGGAAATTAGTGTGGATGTCCAGCCGATTCTCCTGCTGGAAAAGATTAACGTGGAAGATGCCGTGGCCGGTAGTGAATTTACCCTTTCGTTGGTAGTCAGGAATCTGACCAACCATCCTGCCTACAACGCGACCTTGGATTTTGAGGTCAAAGGAAACGATGAAGACGACAAACTAGCTCCTTTTGCCCTGAAAAACGGGAAAAACCCCACCCTGGACAAAATTGAAGGTAATGAAAGCAAAACGGTAATGGTCCCTTTCACCGTAGCGGAAGATGCCCGGAATAAGGATTATGAAATTTTAATCAATTTAACGGCCAAAGACGCTACCCACAAAAAAACGGTGCGGGCTTCCGCCGGTATTAACGTGCCGGTGATTTATGATTTAACCAAGCCGGTGCTCCAGGTGAAGGAGGTTAGCCTGAATCCGGCAAAACCGGATGTGGTGGAAGGCTTTGAAGCTATTTTTAGGATTGTAAACCTGAGTAAAACCACGGAAGCGCGGAATGTAATGATCACTTTAGAGGGCGAAGACAATTTTGCCGTGACGGAAATCTCCAATCGCAAGAACATGATCAGTATCGCCAAAGGGGAAGAAAAGACGATTAGTTACCGGCTCAAAGCCAAAGACACCAGAAATGACAACACGGTAAAACTGAAGATGAGTTTTGATTACCAGGCTAATCAAAAGGAAGAAGTGGAGGAAACCATTAACCTGCCCATCCCGGACGAAGGGATGGAGATGGGGGCAACCCCGCGGGTGATTATCAATAAATATACATTATCGGCGGAAAAGGTTTTGGCCGGGAATACCGTAACCATGCACCTTTTTATTGAAAACACCCATCAGCGGCCCGTGAAAAACGTGAAGATTTCCCTGGGTGTAATCAAGATCGAGGATTCTTCCGACGGCACCGTAACCACGGGGGGCACCGTTTTTTCGCCCTTGAACAGCAGTAACAGTTTCTTCATTGATTCAATTCCGGGTAAGACGATCTACCAGAAAGATATTGACTTGTATGTTGATCCTAACGCGGCAGCCAAGACCTATATTGTTCCGGTAGAAATTGTCTATGAGGACCGGGCGGGTAAAGAGTTCACCTGCGAAGAACAAATCAATATTCCGGTAACCCAGGAATGTAAATTACAAATCATCTCGACCCAGGTTCCTCCCGCGGGCGCTGTCGGGGAAGCGGTTCCCGTTTCGGCCGAATTTGTGAACGTGGGCAAAGTAGCCCTGGGGAATTTTTTAGTGACCTTGGAAGGGGATTTTACCACGGATAACAGTACCTATTACGTGGGAAACCTGGAAATCGGGGCCAGCGACTATTATCAAGGCATGCTGATTCCCCAGCAGGAAGGACCGTTGGAAGGCAAGATTGTCTTTTCCTATATCGACAACAACAATAAAGAAGTACGGGTGGAGGAACCCTTTACGATCGAAATAACGGCCCAACCCGCCATTCCGGAAGGAATGGGACCGGGTATGGAAGGGCCGGAGGGGATGCCGTTAGATGGTAAACCGGGCGGGGGAGGCATTCTGGGCTTTCTGAAAACGAAGGGTCTGACCATTTTGCTGGTTCTGGTCATCTTGGGAGAAGCTATTTACATCATGCGGTCGAGAAGAAAAAAAGCGAGCGGGGAATTATTCGATGAAGAAATTTGATTTAATCGGTTTGGCAAGGCGAAATTTATGGCGCCGAAAACTCCGGACCATCCTTACCGTTTTAGGGGTCTTAATCGGGACCACCTCGATTGTGGTGATGCTTTCCCTGGGGATTGGGTTAAATAACAGTCAGCGCAAAATGATGGAAAGCTGGGGGAGCCTCACCACGATCCGGATTATGCAAGGAATGGTTTTCGATGACGAGGGGAACCCCCAGGGTCAAAGCAAATCGCTGAATGATGACGCAGTGGCCGAAATCCGAGGAATTGAAGGAGTACTGGCGGTCTGTCCGGCATATGAGCTGTATGGCGATGTCCGGCTGGGACGGAAAAGCGGGGGTCTATCGCTCATCGGGATTGAACCGGAATTAATGGGACAGCTCGAATTTGCCCCTTCCCATGGCCGCTTATTGGAAAAAGGTGACCGGAATGCGGTGGTCGTGGGGAGTAAGGTGATCGAGGGGCTTTTTGATGAAGCGGAAAGGCGGCAAATGGAAAGAGGCACGTTTGACTTCGAGAGCGGCGAAGAAAAGGACCCCGGAGAAATGATGAACCAACGCCTGGCGCTGACGGTGGAGAATATGGGCGGGAAAAGGAAGACATACAACTTTATGGTGGTAGGTGTTTTGGCCGGAGACGATATCGAGTATTCCTATCAAGCCCTGGCCCCGATTGAAGAGGTCAAAAGGATACGTCATTTTTCGCTGACAGGTCAGAGTGGAGGAGGCGGAGCGTTTTCGCCGAATGTAATGGACTTGGGTGGTGCCAAAGCCGGCCGGGGCCGGAGGGAGGACCAGACCAATGATTACAGCTATATCCTGGTGAAGACGGCGGGCGTGGAGCATACTCCGGCCGTGTCCCAGCAGATAAAAGATTTAGGTTATGATAGTTGGTCGGTGGCCGATGCCCTGGAAGGCATTGAAAAGTCTTCCCGCACCGTGCAGGCCGTTTTAGGCGGGATTGGTGCAGTTACATTATTGGTCGCCGCTTTGGGCATTACTAATACAATGATTATGTCCATTTATGAACGGACCAAAGAGATCGGGATTATGAAGGTGATCGGGGCGACTTTTTCGGATATCTATTTGCTCTTTTTGGTGGAAGCCGGGTTGATTGGGTTTGTCGGCGGCCTATTCGGAATCGGGTTTAGTTACGGCATCTCCAAAATCATCAATTACTTTACCGGAAGCTTTTTCGGCATGTTTTGGGGAGACGAATCGATGGGCATTTCGCTTATTCCGCCCTGGTTAGCCCTTTTTGCGTTGCTTTTTGCGGTTTTAGTTGGCCTCCTGGCAGGCTTGTATCCTGCTTACAGGGCAGTGCGCCTTAGCCCGATCAGCGCGATTCGTAACGAGTAACCAAAGGAGGTAAAAGGATGGAACAAGCGGAAAAAGAGCTCGCTCAGGAGCTTTCTTGTGGGGAAAACGCGGCGAAGGAGTCGCAGCGCGTGGTTGTAACGGTGGTGGGGCAGGATCAGATTGGGATTATTGCTGCGGTTTCAGGGGTTTTGGCTCAACATCAGGTCAACATTTTAGATATCAGCCAGACCATTCTGCAGGAGTTTTTCACGATGATTATGATTGTGGATATTTCCCTGGCCACCGTGAGCCTGCAGGAGTTACAGCAATTACTAAAGGAGAAGGGGCAGGAAATCGGCATGGAAATCCGGGCCCAGCATGAGGATATTTTTAAATACATGCACCGCATTTAAGAGCGTGAGCGGGAAAACGGCGCAAGCGAGCAAGCGGTGAAAGCGAGGGAAGATTGATGCCCATTACCTTTACGCCGGAAGAGATTATGGAGACCATCCGGATGGTCAGGGCGGAAAAATTGGATATCCGGACGATTACCTTAGGGATTAGTCTCCGCGATTGTGGGGACAGCGCCATTAAGACGGTGGCGCGGAAGATTTATGATAAAATCACCCGCCAAGCCGAGCGCCTGGTCCGGGTCGGGGAAGATATCTCCAGGGAATATGGCATCCCGATTATTAATAAACGAATTGCGGTTACGCCTATTGCTCTGGTGGGGGAAGGCTGTCAGGATGCGGAGGATTACGTCCTCCTGGCACAGACGCTGGATGAAGCCGCGAAGGCCGTCGGGGTCAATTTTATCGGGGGCTTTTCGGCGCTGGTGCATAAAGGCTTTACCAAGGGGGACGAAATCCTGCTTGCTTCCATTGCCCCGGGACTGGCCGCGACCGAACGGGTCTGTGCTTCGGTGAATGTAGCTACGACGAAAGCCGGAATCAATATGGATGCGGTGTACCGGATGGGCAGGATTATCAAGGAAACCGCCGAGCTCACGAAGGAGGCCGGCGGCGTGGGCTGTGCCAGGCTGGTGGTGTTTTGTAACGTGCCGGAAGACAACCCCTTTATGGCCGGGGCTTTTCATGGTATTGGTGAGCCGGAGACGGTGATCAACGTGGGGGTAAGCGGACCCGGCGTGGTTTATCATGTGGTCAAAGAGAATCCTGACGTGGACTTTGGCACTTTGGCCACGATGATCAAGCATACCGCCTTTAAGGTGACCCGGATGGGTGAGTTGGTGGGCCGGGAAGCGGCGAAACGCTTGCAGGTGCCCTTCGGCATCGTGGACTTATCCCTGGCACCGACACCGGCTATCGGGGACAGCGTGGCCGATATTCTGGAAGCGATGGGGCTGGAAAAGGTCGGTGGGCACGGGACGACGGCAGCGCTGGCCTTGTTAAACGACGCCGTGAAAAAAGGCGGCGCCATGGCTTCATCCTATGTGGGCGGTTTAAGCGGCGCTTTTATTCCGGTGAGCGAGGATGCCGGGATGATGAAGGCGGCGGAAGCAGGAGCGCTGGGGATCGATAAGCTTGAGGCCATGACCTGTGTCTGTTCGGTGGGTCTGGATATGATTGCGGTGCCGGGGGATACCCCGGCGGAGACCATCGCGGCCCTTATTGCCGATGAGGCGGCGATTGGGATGATTAACAAAAAAACAACCGCGGTCAGGATTATTCCCGCCCCCGGGAAAAAAGTAGGCGAACGGGTGGAATTCGGAGGGCTGTTGGGTTCTGCGCCGGTGATGCCGCTTCATCCCTATAGCGCGGAGGCTTTTATCAAACGCGGGGGGAGGATTCCTGCCCCGTTGGTCGCGCTGAATAACTAAAAAGGAAAAACCAGCCAGGAAAATAAAGAAGCTGCCTCATCCAACAACAGATGAGACAGCTTTTTTGTGCGATCAATTCTATTGACCAACTACGTTTTCAGTTTGTTTATTCACAAACAACATTTTCCGCTTGGGGACCACGGCTGCTTTGCACAACGTCAAAGGTAACACTCTGTCCTTCTTCCAAAGTTTTGAAGCCTTCGCCTTGAATAGCGGAAAAATGGACAAATACATCGCCGCCTTCGTTTGATTCAATGAAGCCATAACCTTTTTCGGCATTGAACCATTTAACTTTACCTTGCATTTTGGAACCTCCTTTTCAAACATGATGATCAAAACAGTTTAATCCAAAACCTTTGACCAAGCTGAAAAAGAGGCCAAAATGGTTTATGGGTAAAACGTTTTTAATTACGAAAGTTATTCTAGCATAGTTTGATGGTCATGTAAAGCGATAGCCACATATTTTGTCACCAGCGGGGATAAAAATTAGCAGTTGAGGCTTGGCGGGCATACTATCTGTAGAGCGGGGTGATCAATAATGAGCGTTCCTAAGGAGGAGAATCGCCATCGGCAGCGGGACGATGAAAAAAACCAAAGGCTTGTTGAGCGCCTCAAGGATTTAGCCCTCGTTATGGAGAAAATGAAACTTGCGGAATATGTGGAATATATGAATGACCCCAAAAGAATGCTGCTGACTAATTTTCTGGCAGGGATCGCCCGTGGTTTGGGGATGGCCGTCGGCTTCACGATTTTGGGCGCGTTATTGCTGTATTTATTGAAACAATTAGTGATGCTTAATCTTCCGTTGATTAGTAGCTTTATTGCGCAAATCGTGGAGATGGTTAATGAAAATATGCAGCAATAATCATGCCAAAATTATGGTATAATGACTTTGGAAATGCCAACCAAACCAAAACAAAGCAGAACGGGGTAAGGGAAGAATGTATTTTTGGATAGTGGGGTCCATTGTTTTTTTAATCGATCGCTGGACAAAGCACCTTATCGTGCAAAACATGCAGGTCGGCGATTCGCTGCCGGTGATAAAAGATTTTTTATACATTACCTATATTAAGAATCCGGGAGCGGCCTTTGGGCTCTTGGCGGAGAAAACCTGGCTTTTTATTGTGGCAACTGTGGCCATTTTAATCGTGCTTATTTATTTAAACGCTACGCTGGCCCAGGGCAAAGTCTTGTTGGGGATCACTTTTGGGCTGGTGGCCGGAGGAGCGGTGGGGAATCTGCTGGACCGGCTGCAGTCGGGTCTGGTGGTGGACTTTATTTATTTTCGTGGGGTGTGGCCCTATGTTTTTAACGTAGCCGATTCGGCCATTGTCATCGGGACAGTTTTATTGGCCTGGCAGATTATCATAACGGAGCGTTTTGGCAACGAGTAGCAAGAACGGAAGAAAAAAAGAGGAAATAAGCATAAAAAGTAAAATTGAAGTAACCCAAAACCGATAATAGTATTAGGAGCGGAATGAATTAAAAAGCAGCGCATAGGAGTATGTAAAAAGATGGGTAAAGCTTACCGGATAAAAATAGGCAGCCTCACCGGAGCAAGGCAAGCCAGAACGGCCCAAGAAGCAAAGGGCGCGGCCGGGCAACTGAGGATCGATGAAAGCGGGCAGGGTAAGCGCATCGACGTTTATCTTACCGCAGCGCTTCCGGATTTAACGCGGACGCAAGTGCAGCGCTTGCTCGAGAACGGAGACGTTTTGGTCAATGGGCAGCCGGTGAAGGCCAATTATAAAACGAAAACAGACGATCTTATCACATACCGGATTCCGGCACCAAAACCGGTGGAGATTTTACCGGAAAAGCTTCCATTAGATATTGTCTATGAAGACGAAGATGTGCTGGTGGTGAATAAACCCCAGGGGATGGTGGTCCATCCGGCTTTTGGTAATTATCAGGGGACCCTGGTTAATGCGCTCCTGGGCTATGGGTGTAAGCTTTCTGATTTAAACGGCGACTTAAGGCCGGGGATTGTGCACCGGATTGATAAGGAGACTTCCGGTTTACTGGTGGTCGCCAAGAATAATGAGGCGCACCGGGAACTAGCGGCGCAGCTCAAAAAGCATGAACTGAAAAGGGAGTACCTCGCCCTGGTGCATGGGGTGCTCAATGAGCCGGGAGGCATTATCGATGCGCCCATCGGGAGAGATTTAAAGGATCGGCAAAAGATGGCGGTGGTGTTTAAAAACAGCAAGCCCGCCGTCACACGGTATCTGGTTTTGGAACGTTTCGCGGCCCATACTCTGATCAAATGTTCCTTAGAAACCGGCAGGACCCATCAGATTCGCGTCCATATGGCCTATCTTCATCACCCGGTAGTGGGCGATGCGAAATATGGCTATCGGAAAGAAAAACTTAACTTAGTCGGACAGGTCTTACATGCTGCCACCTTAGGTTTTGCTCATCCCCGCAGTAAACAGTGGCTGGAGTTCACAGCGGATATTCCGACGTACTTTCGGGAGGTGTTGCAATCATTAGGAAGCCAATATATTCATTTCGAAGTGACCAACATTTCTACTATGGAAAAAAAGGAGTGATGCTTGATGATGAGAGAAAAAGCGAGATTACTTGATCGGGAGGGCATTCGAAGGTCGTTGACCCGGATTGCCCATGAAATATTAGAAAAAAACAAGGGAACCGAAGAGCTTATTTTGATAGGCATTCGCCGCCGTGGCGTGCCTTTGGCGGTACGGTTGGCGGAACTCATCCAGCAAATTGAAGGGGTGGAGATACCCGTCGGCAAGCTGGACATTACTCTTTACCGTGATGACTTGACCGCTTTAAGTGATTATCCGCTGGTACGGGGAACCGATATCCCCTGTGATATTACGGCGAAAAAAATTGTCCTGGTGGATGATGTTTTATATACAGGAAGAACGATTCGAGCGGCGATGGATGCCTTGATGGATATAGGGCGGCCCTTCTTGATTCAGTTGGCGGTACTGATTGACCGGGGCCATCGGGAACTGCCGATTAGGGCTGATTATGTGGGGAAAAACGTGCCCACCTCCCGCAAAGAAAATATTAAGGTGATGCTCCAGGAAATCGATGATGATGAAGTCGTTATTATTGAAGAAAAGGAAGAAGAATAACGCGACCGGTTAACCGGTCGCGTTATTAATTATCCTGCGTTTCTTCATTATGCCCTTCCCTCGTTTGTCCTTCTTCTTGCCCGGCGAGGATTTCCCGGATCTTTTCCGGACTGGGTGTTACAAAGATGGTTCGTTGCTTCTCATACAGGACAAAACCGGGTTTGGCCCCTTTGGGTTTCCAGACGTTTTTCCGCAGGGTATAATCCACCGGCACCTGGGTGGAGTTCCTGGCCTGGGAGTGATAAGCCGCCAGCAGCGCGGCTTCCTCGAGGATTTCGTCCGGAATTTCCAGCCGGTTCGGGTTTTTGATGACCACATGGGAACCGGGGATCTCCTTCGTATGCAGCCAAAGGTCGTCGGCTTTGGCCATTTTCATGGTTAAGATGTCGTTCTGTTTATTGTTCTTGCCAACATAAATCAGCCAGGAATCCCGTCTGATTTTTTCAGGCAGGCTGGCTGGCTGCGCCTGGCCCGCTTTTGCCGCGCTCTGCCGGGCCTTGTTCTTACCGCCTTTGTTCTGTTTGCCGTTTTTGCCTTGTTTACCGCTTTGGCCGGCGGCGTGAAGGTAGCCGGCATCCCGCAATTCCTCGGCAATTTCCTCCAGTTCGGCGGTGCTGGTGACGCTTTGCAGGGAGCTAAGCAAACTATAGAGGTAGGTGAGTTCCTCCGTGGTTTCCTGCAGTTGTTGCTCGGCTTTCACGGCCGCATTTTTGGCTTTTTGGTAGCGGGAAAAATAGCGCTGGGCATTTTCACTGACCGATAAGTTCTCATCCAGGGGAATTACTTCGGTTTTCCCTTCGGGGTCATAATAATTGGGGACACGGGCTTCTTTCCCCGGGGTCAGTCGATAAAGCTCGGCGGTGAGCAGTTCTCCCCAGAGCCGGTACTGCTCGGTATTTTGGGCGGCCAGGATGGTTTCGCGATGGAGGCCGGCTTTCTTTTCACAGCGTAAGAGTTCCTTTTTCACAAGGCTTTCCAGGTTGTTTTTTTGCTGTTGGAACCGGGAAGCCTTGTTTTTATGCTGGTAGTAATAAGCGAGGGCTTCGTTCATGGAAGGAAAACTCAGGCGCATCTCGGTAGGGTAAGAGGTTAAGGCAAAGGCGGAAAAGGTCAGGGGCTGCTTATCCTGCCGGATGACTTCGGGGGAGAATGCCCCTTTTTTAATTTGAGCACCCAGTTCCGCGATGACCTGCCGGATGGCGTTTAGTTCGTATTCACCGCAGTATTCCAGGGCCAGCAGGGGGTCAAGACCGGCCCGGTAAAGGAGTTCTTCCACGGATTGAGGGCTTAAGCCGCTGACGGTTTGCAGGATTGCTTTATTTAAAGGAGTGCTGAGGGGCAAAGCCAGCAACCGCTCGTAAAAGTCCTCCTCCTGGAGTTCCTCCGGTTCAAGCTTATTCTGGGGGGGCGGGCCAATATAGGGCAGGCCGGGCAGGACCTGCCGGTAGCGGCTCAGGGCTGCCGGGATGCGTTGGATGGCGTCAATGATTTTATTCTGCACAGGGTCAATCAGGATAATGTTGCTGTGTTTGCCCATGATTTCCACCATGATTTGGCGGAAGGCCTTTTCCCCCAATTCATCAATAACTTCACAGTTGATGGCCAGGACCCGTTCCAACTTTTGCTGCTTAATGGAAACAATCCTGCCGCCTTCCAGGTGCTTGCGCATGACCATGCAAAAAAGGGGCGGGGTGGCTGGGTTGGCCTTGGTTTCCGTGACCAGGTGCACTCTCGCCTCTGGGGCGAGGGAAGACAAAAGAAGCTTGATGGGCGCTGCTCCTTTTTGGTGCAGCAGTATAACCAGCTCATGTTTGGTTGGTTGATAAATTTTATCAATACGGGCGCCGACCAGCTTTGAGGCTAATTCAATGGTGACGGCCCGTAAAACAATTCCATCAAAGGACATCGGCATACGCTCCGTTTCGCTAAGATCCTTACCGTTTCTTTACAGATTGGTTATCTTCCTAGATTATACCACGGGGCAGGGCTTTCCAGAAGAGGGGTGTTTTCAGGAAGCTTGCTCTTCATGCTGTTGAATGTGCCGGCACGGGTATTTTTTGCGCCGGGCGGGAATATGATTTTAAAAAGTTCGGGGCGCACATACCTCGGAAGAAGAACATGATGGCACGGGAGGCAGAAACAGATGGGACAAAAACACTGGGAGGAAATGACGATCGCGGAAGTAGCCCAGGATTTGCAGACCGATCTTCAAAAGGGGCTTTCGACGAAGGAGACCCGGCGTAGGATTAGTCTGGTCGGCTTGAACCGGTTAAAGGAGCAGAAAAAAATTGCCCCGGTGGCACTTTTCCTGGCTCAGTTTCGTGATTTCATGGTCCTGGTTTTGATTGCCGCCGCCTTTATCTCCGTTTTTTTAGGCGAGTTGGCCGATGCCGTAACCATTTTGGCCATTGTGATTATGAATGCGGGTTTGGGTTTTTTGCAGGAGTACCGGGCGGAAAAATCCCTGGAGAAACTGAAGAAACTGACCGCCCAGGAAACCACGGTGAAGCGGGACGGGATGCTGAGTGTCATTCCGGCGGCAGAGCTGGTGCCGGGGGATGTGGTGCTGCTCAAAACCGGCGATATTATTCCGGCGGATGTGCGGATTGGTGAGGCCGACCGCCTGGAAGTGGACGAAGCTGTTTTGACCGGGGAATCGCTTCCGGTGTCCAAATGCGCCGATGTGGTGTGCTCGCCGAAAACGCCTTTGGGGGACCGGCGGAATATGGCTTTTATGGGCACGGTGGTCACCCGGGGCAAAGGAGCCGGGCTGGTGGTGGGCACGGGCATGGCCACGGAAATGGGGCAAATTGCCGGCTTTATCCAGGAAGTGGAGGAAGGAGGCACTCCTTTACAGAAGCGTTTGGCCCAGTTGGGGCGCTGGCTGGTTTTTTGTTGCCTCTTGATCGTAGGCATCGTGGTGCTCCTGGGCCTCTTGCGGGGCGAACCTCTTTACCGCATGGTGCTGACCGGGGTTAGCCTGGCGGTAGCGGCGATTCCGGAAGGCCTGCCGGCGATTGTGACGGTGGTTTTGGCCATCGGGGTGCAGAAAATGGTGAAGCGCCAGGCGATTGTGCGGGCTTTGCCGGCGGTGGAAACCCTGGGTTGTGCCACGGTGATTTGTTCCGATAAAACAGGCACATTAACCCGGAATGAAATGACGGTGCGCCTGTTCTGCCTGGGGGAGGAAACCGTCACCTTTTCCGGCGAAGGCTATGCGCCCCACGGCAAAATTAGTTTTACCGGAGGAGCGGAGAGCGAGCGGAGAAACAGAAAAGGATGGGAGTTGGCGTGCCAGATTGCCGCTTTATGTAATAACGCTTACCTGAAGAAAAAGGAGATGGTCCTGACGGGGCTGTTTCGCCAGGGAAAAGCGGAATGGCAAATCCTCGGAGACCCCACGGAAGGCGCATTATTGGTGGCTGCGGGCAAAGGGGGCTTTTGGCGGGAAGCCCTGGAAAAGGAAAGGCAAAAAATTGCGGAGTTTCCTTTTGATTCGGAGCGTAAGCGCATGAGCGTGGTCTACAGGCGGCGCGACGGCAGGGAAACGGTCTATACCAAAGGAGCGCCGGACGTGCTATTAAATCTATGTAGCAAGGTATGGTGGGAGGGGGAGATTATCCCACTTTCGCCGGAAATCAAGGCTAAAATTTTGGCGCAAAATGATCGGCTGGCGGCCCAGGCTTTGCGGGTGCTGGGGCTTTGTTACCGGGAGCTTTCTAAAGAGGAAAGCACGCGGCGCAAGGAGTCCAGGCCGGCGGTGGAACCGGAAGGAGAGCCGGGGAGAGAGTCGGGGAGGAAGCCTGGGCAGGATCACAAGGCCGTGCAGGAGTCGGGGCGAGAACACAAACCCGCGCCGGAGTTGGCTCAAAAACCCAAGCCTGCGCCGGAGTTGG
>DGEB01000053.1:0-13872 GCA_002385735.1 Peptococcaceae bacterium UBA3937 | reverse complement strand
AACCCAAGCCTGCGCCGGAGTTGGGGCGGGTACCGGATGCGCCTTCGTTGCGGGACTTGGGTCCGAAGCCCGATGGAGGACAGCGATGTGAACCGGAGCCGGAACAGGAAAAGAATTGGGAGCGGGACCTGGTTTTTGTCGCTCTGGCCGGTATGATTGACCCGCCGCGAAAAACGGCGCAACAAGCGGTGAAACAGTGTAAACGGGCGGGGATTAAGACGGTGATGATTACCGGTGACCATAAAAAAACCGCCGAAGCGGTGGCACGGGAACTGCAGATTTTGGCGCCTTTGCCTCCGGCGGGACAGAATGACCGGGCGCAAAGCGGGCAGATGCTGAGGGAAAAAAGCCGGGGAAACGGAACGGCATTCACCAGTGAAGTGATGACCGGGCCGGAACTGGATGAGCTCAGTGATGTCCAGTTAAAGAAAGTGGTCAATCGTGTTTCTGTCTTTGCCCGGGTATCGCCCCGGCATAAGCTGCGGATCGTCCGGGCGCTGAAGGGAGCAGGGCATGTGGTGGCGATGACGGGGGATGGGGTGAATGATGCTCCGGCGGTAAAGGAAGCGGATATTGGGGTCAGTATGGGGATAAGCGGATCAGACGTGACCAGGGAGGCTTCGGCACTCATCCTGGCCAATGATGATTTTGCCACCATTGTGGCGGCGGTGGAAGAAGGGCGGATTATCTATGATAATATCCGCAAGTTTATCCGCTATCTGCTTTCCTGCAATGTGGGGGAAGTCCTCACCATGTTCCTGGCGGCATTTTGCGGCTTGCCCCTGCCTCTGGTGCCGATTCAGATCCTGTGGCTGAATCTGGTCACCGACGGCTTGCCGGCGATGGCCCTGGGGCTTGACCCGGGCGATCCCGGCGTGATGAGCCGAAAACCCCGTCATCCCCGGGAGAGCATTTTCGCCCACGGGCTGGGGGGGAAGATTTTGGCCACCGGAGCAATGATTAGTGTGGAGACCCTTGCCGCGTTTGTAATCGGCTATTACTGGGGTGGGCTGGATTTGCTTCTTGCCCGGACCATGGCCTTTACCACTCTGGTGTTTGCCCAGTTGACCTTTGTTTTCCAGTGCCGTTCGGAAAGCTTTTCGCTCCGGGAACTGGGGTACCTGTCCAACCCCTATTTGGTGGGGGCGGTGTTTTGCTCGGCGGCCATGCAATGGGCGGTCCTTTATGTGCCCTTTTTCCAGGGGATTTTCCAGACGGTGCCTTTGCAAACCGCCCACTGGCTGTTGGTTTTTGGCCTGATCGGGGGAATTACCCTCTTGCAGGGATTGATGCATACTGTTAAAATCAGGGGAAAGGGTAAAATTATCTACGAAAAAGCGTTATAGGAGGTCGTAAACAGTGAATTTCACCAAAATGCAGGGTTTAGGAAATGATTTCATCGTCGTAGATGGGTTTAAAGAAAAGCTCCCGGAAAACCTTACCGACCTGGCAAATAAATTATGTGACCGGCATTTCGGCATCGGGGCGGACGGGCTGATCGTGGTCCTTCCTTCCGCCCGGGCTGATTTCCGGATGCGGATTATTAACGCGGACGGCAGCGAGGTAGAGATGTGCGGCAACGGGATCCGTTGCTTTGCCAAGTACGTTTACGAAGCCGGGCTGGTGGAGCCCGGGCGGGATACCTTTACCGTGGAGACCTTAGCCGGTATCATGACCCCGCGCCTTTTGGTCGAGGGGGAAAAAGTGGTGGCGGTCACCGTGGACATGGGGGAGCCGGTTTTGGAAAGAGCGCTGATCCCGATGCTTGGTTCGGGAGGACAGGCTGTTTCCGAACCTTTGGACCTGCTGGATACTACCTATCATATTACGGCTGTTTCCATGGGGAATCCCCATTGCGTCATCTTTGTGGATAACGTGGATCAAATCCCGCTGGAAAAATATGGGCCGGCCCTTGAAACACACCCCGTTTTCCCCAAAAAAACCAATGTCCATTTTGTACAGGTTCTCAACCGGCAGGAACTAAAAATGCGGGTCTGGGAAAGAGGGGTCGGCGTAACCCTGGCCTGCGGCACCGGGGCTTGTGCCAGCCTGGTGGCTGCGGTGCTGAATGGAAAAACACAGCGCCGGGCGAAGGTGTATTTACCCGGGGGACCCCTGGAAATCGAGTGGAACGAAAAAAACAACCATGTGTATATGACCGGGCCTGCCGAGACCGTCTTTACGGGAGTAGTGCAAAAAATCGTTTAAAAAAATGCCGGCAAGACTCGTAAAAAGTTGAAGATAGCGAATACTTCAGTTAAAATTAATGTTGGGTCTAAAATTAAGAGGAAAAATTTAGCTGGGCGCTCGTTACATAGGTTTCGTTGACAAGTATATAAATAATAAGAATGTAAAGAAAGGGAGTATCAGGTATGGAAGCTACGCGGATGAAAAAATTACCGCCCTATTTGTTTGCCAGAATCGAAAAGAAAATCGAGGAAGCGAAAGAAAAAGGGGTCGACATCGTTAGTTTCGGGATCGGAGATCCGGATTTACCCACCCCCGATCCGATTATTGCAGAATTGTGCAAGGAAGCTCGCAACCCGGCTAACCACCAGTATCCCTCTTCGGTGGGGATGCTGGACTTTCGACGGGAGGTTGCCGCATATTATCAAAGAAGGTTTAACGTGGAACTGGATCCCCGCAGCGAAGTGGTCTCCTTGATTGGTTCGAAAGAGGGTATTGCCCATATTAATTTCTGCTATGTAGATCCCGGTGATATCAATCTTGTTCCGGATCCGGGCTATCCGGTGTATGGCATCGGCACCTTGCTGGCCGGCGGGGAAGTTTATGTGCTGCCTTTACTGGAGAAAAACGGCTTTTTGCCGGATCTGGCCGCTGTGCCGGAAGAAGTGGCCCAAAAGGCCAAACTGCTGTTTATCAATTACCCGAACAATCCTACGGGCGCGGTAGCGGGCAAGGAATTTTTCGAGCAGGTCGTGGATTTTGCCAAAAGGTATAACATCATTGTTTGCCATGATTCCGCTTATACGGAGATTGCCTATGACGAATACCGCCCGATGAGCTTTTTGGAGGTCCCGGGCGCCAAAGAAGTGGGGATTGAGTTTGGTTCCCTTTCCAAGCCCTTTAATATGACCGGCTGGCGGATTGGTTGGGCGGTCGGGCGAGCGGATGTGGTGGAATGCCTGGGCCGGTTGAAATCCAACTTAGATTCCGGGCAGTTCCAGGCCATCCAGTATGCCGGCATGGTGGGGCTGCGCCATTCCGGGCAACTCGTTAAGGATTTGTGCGCCATTTACACCCGGCGGAGGGATATGGTGGTGGACGGTCTCAACCGGATGGGCTGGAATCTTAAAAAGCCCCAAGGCACTTTCTACATCTGGGCGCCGGTGCCCAAAGGATTTGATTCGGCCTCCTTTACCGAATATGTTTTGGAGAAGTGCGGCGTGATTATTACCCCGGGCAATGGCTATGGGCAGTATGGCGAAGGATATTTCCGCCTTTCGATTACTATTCCGGAAGAAAGGATTATGGAAGGTTTACGCCGTTTGGAAGAAAATCTGGGGAAAGTGGAATTTTAGAGTAGGGATGAATTTTCGATTTGGGAAGATTAGGGGAGTTGTTGCGATTGTTAAAAAGCATGACCGGCTTTGGGCGGGGCAATTATCTCGGGAAATTGAAGCAAGTGACGGTGGAAATAAAGGCGACCAATCATCGTTTTGCCGAAGTCCAGGTGAAGCTGCCCCGTCAGTATACGGCCCTGGAAGAAAGAATCAAACGGGAGGTGCTGCAACAAATCTCCCGGGGGCATCTTGAAGTCTTTGTCAAATTAGAGGACGCGGGGCAACCGGTCCGGGAACTGCAAGTTGACAAAGCGCTGGCCTTGGCATATTATAAGGAATTAAAGGAATTGGCAGAAGCTGCCGGCTTGCCTTGTGAGGTCAGGGTCATCGACTTGGCTGTGCTTCCGGAGGTCTGCCAATTAAAGGAACCGGAAGAAAACATGGAACTGATTTGGGCCGAGCTGTTGCCCGCCTTACAGGATGCTTTGGCCAATTTGCTCGAAATGCGGCGGTTGGAGGGCCAGAAATTAAAAGAAGACCTGGTGAGCCGCGTGGCCGTCTTGCGGGAGTTGCGCGGGAAGATTGCGGCTAAAAGTCCTTTGGTCGTCCGGCTCTACCGGGAAAGGTTGGCGACCCGCCTGCAGGAGCTGTTGGAGGAAGGCGCGGTAGACGAAACCAGATTAGCGATGGAAGTAGCCATTTTTGCCGACCGGGCCAATATCGACGAGGAATTAGTTAGGCTGGAGAGTCATTTTGCGCAGCTGGAGCAAAATTTGCAGGAGGAAAATCAGGTCGGTCGCAAGATTGACTTTTTACTGCAGGAGATCAACCGGGAAGTAAATACCATTGGCTCGAAAGCCAATGATTTGGAGATAACGCAGACGGTGGTGCAACTAAAAAGCGAACTGGAGAAAATCAGAGAACAGGTGCAAAACATTGAATAAGCGGGAGTGAAAAAAGAAAAGGAGGGCAGCTACATGGATATTAAACTCATCAACATTGGTTTTGGAAACATTGTTTCCGCAAACCGGATCGTCGCGATTGTCAGTCCAGAGTCAGCCCCAATCAAAAGAATCATTCAAGAAGGAAGAGACCGAGGCAGGTTAATCGATGCCACTTACGGCCGCCGGACGAGAGCGGTTGTGATCACGGACAGCGATCATATCATTCTTTCGGCGGTACAACCGGAGACGGTGGCGCATCGGCTTAGCAGCAAGGAAAACATCCTGAATGATGATTCTTCATTATAATAATGCTACATGAGGAAGAGATTACATAATGATCATTCGGGATGATGATCATTTCGCTTGATGATGATTCCGCAATATAAGTGGTGAAGAAAATGACCAGAAAGAAAATGCACGGAAATCTAGTCGTCATTTCCGGCCCTTCTGGCGTTGGCAAAGGGACAATCTGTCGTGCTTTAATGGAAAAGTACAATGACCTGGCACTTTCTGTTTCGGCTACGACCAGAAAAGCGCGGGCCGGGGAAACAGACGGCAAAGAGTATTTTTTTTATTCCCTGGAACAGTTTGAAGAACTGATTAAACAGGAAGCCTTCCTGGAATGGGCGAAGGTTTTCGACAACTATTACGGCACCTCCCGCGCCTACGTGAAAAAAGTATTGGCGGAGGGGAAAGACTGCATTCTGGAAATTGATGTCCAGGGGGCCATGCAGGTGAAAAAAAAGTGTCCCGAGGCCATTTTTATTTTTCTGGTTCCGCCGAGCAAGGAAGAGCTGGCGCGCCGGATTACCGGCCGGGGAACGGAAAATGAGGCGGAAATCCAGAAACGCCTGAAGATGGCGGCCCAAGAGATGACTTATCTGAAAGACTATCAATACGTGGTAGTCAATGACCAGGTGGAGGCCGCCACGGAAAAAGTGCGGGCGATAATACTTGCCGAAAGATGCAAATTATCCCGCTGGCTGAACTGCCATGGGGAGGATTTGTTTTGAGTATAGTCGGGTTTGCTTAGCGATAAGCAGACGGAGTTGGACAGAAAGAGGAGGTTTTGGTGATGCAGCAACCGGAAATCAGCAAGATGATGGGTAATCTCGATTCCAAATACGCCCTGGTTGTGGCGACTGCGAAAAGGGCACGGATGTTGACCGATGGGGACAATCCTTCTGTGGAGAATCTTTCCCTGGAGAATGCCAAACCGGTCACCATTGCCATGCAGGAAATCGCCGCGGGCAAAATCGACATTCAAACGACTAAAGGTGGCATTAAGTAGTGTTTAAGGAAAAAACGATTGTGGTAGGAGTAACCGGCAGCATTGCCGCCTATAAAGCGGCGGAGCTGGTCAGCCAACTGAAAAAGAAGGATGCCAACGTTCATTGTGTGATGACAAAAGCCGCGCAAGCCTTTCTTACCGCCCTGACCTTAAGGACGCTCAGTCAGAACCCGGTCGTTACCGAGCTGTTAGCGGAGCCGCAGCGCTGGGAGGTAGAGCATGTGGGCTTGGCCACCGCGGCCGACTTATTTATTGTTGCTCCCGCGACGGCTAATATCCTGGCGAAAGTATGTCATGGGATCGCGGATGATTTTTTAACCACGGCCATCCTTGCTACCAAAGCGCCGGTGCTTTTTGCTCCGGCGATGAATGTTTGTATGTATGAAAACCCGGTTACCCAACAGAACCTGGCCCGCTTAAAGGAACTGGGCTATTTCCTGGTGGAACCGGAGGAAGGGGATCTGGCCTGTGGGAGCCAGGGAAAGGGGCGGTTGGCTAAGCTTGAGCATATTCTGGCCAGAGCGGAAGAACTGCTGGTGCGGGACAAGCCCTTACAAGGGAAGAAAGTGTTGGTTACGGCTGGGCCCACCCGGGAGTCCCTGGATCCGGTCCGTTTTTTGAGCAACCGGAGCTCGGGAAAAATGGGTTATGCGCTGGCGCGACAGGCCCACCTGTGGGGCGCCGAAGCGATTTTGGTCAGCGGGCCGACGGACCTTGCGCCCTGTCCCGGCGTTCATTGCATTCCCGTGGAAACCGCCGAAGAGATGTATCAGGAGGTCATGAAACATGCAGCGGACTGCCGGATTATCATCAAGGCGGCGGCGGTAGCCGATTACCGTCCCAAGGAGCGGAAAGAAGAGAAAATCAAGAAACAGGCTGGAGAGTTAGTGCTGGAATTAAGCCGGAATCCGGATATCCTGGCGGAATTAGGGCGCCGCAAACAGAAGGGGCAAATCTTAGTCGGTTTTGCGGCCGAAACGGAAAAAGTGCTGGATCATGCCGCGGAAAAAGTGCGGCAAAAGCAGCTTGATTTTATAGTGGCTAATGATCTTACCAAAGAGGGAGCAGGTTTTGCCGCTGATACCAATATTGTGACCTTTGTCTTCCCCGACGGCAGCCGGAAGGACTTTGCCAAAATGAGCAAAGACGAGGTAGCCAAAGCCATATTAGAGGAAATTGTTATGCGGATGGATAAGGAGTGAGACTAACAGTGAGAAAGCTATTTACATCGGAATCCGTCACCGAGGGGCATCCCGACAAGGTTGCCGACCAGATTTCCGATGCGATTTTAGACGCGATTATGGAAAAAGACCCCTTAGCCCGGGTAGCTTGTGAAACGGTGGTTACCACGGGGCTTGTTTTGGTTACGGGGGAAATCACCACCGATTGTTATGTGGATATTCCGAAGCTGGTCCGGGATACGGTCAACGAGATTGGTTACACTCGAGCCAAATACGGTTTCGACGGCAGTACCTGCGCCGTTTTGACGGCTATTGACGAGCAATCGTCGGATATTGCCCTGGGAGTGAATAAGGCTTTAGAGTATAAAACAGGAGAAGTATCTGATGAGGAAATTGAGACCATTGGTGCCGGCGACCAGGGGATCATGTTCGGCTATGCCACCAACGAAACTCCGGAATATATGCCCCTGCCGATTACCCTGGCCCATAAACTGGTCCGGCGTTTGGCGGAGTTCCGCAAAAACGGCACCTTGCCTTTTTTGCGGCCAGACGGGAAAGCCCAGGTCACCGTGGAATATGACGGGGACAAACCGGTGCGGGTGGATACGATCGTTTTGTCCGCCCAGCATACTCCGAACATCAAAGTAGAAAACCTGCGCCAGGAAGTCACACAGGAAGTGATCCTGCCGATAGTGCCGCCGGAGTTGATAGATGCGCGAACCCGGATTTATATCAATCCCACCGGGCGCTTTGTGATTGGCGGGCCGATGGGGGATGCCGGTTTAACGGGCCGCAAGATTATCGTGGATACCTATGGCGGCATGGCGCGCCACGGAGGCGGCGCTTTTTCCGGAAAAGACCCCACGAAGGTAGACCGTTCCGCCTCTTATGCCGCTCGCTATGTGGCGAAAAACATTGTGGCCGCCGGTTTGGCGGAAAAATGTGAAATCCAGCTTGCCTATGCCATTGGCGTGGCCCGGCCGGTAAGCATTATGGTGGATACTTTCGGCACCGGCAAAGTGGATGAAGGAAAGCTGGCGGAGACGATTCAGCAGCTTTTTGACCTGCGCCCCGCCGGGATTATCAAGGAGCTCAATTTGCGGCGCCCGATTTATAAACAAATCGCTGCCTATGGGCATTTTGGCCGGCTGGATTTAGACCTGCCCTGGGAAAGATTAGACAAGGTGGAGGAACTGCAAAGCTGTTTTTAGGGAGGAACCGGCATGAGATTTGAGGACAGGAAAAAGCATCAAACCAACGGGATTGGAATGCGAGAGGCCCTCTTGATTATTCTGGGGATGTCTCTTTTAATGATTTGGTTCGTGGCGAACAGAGCCAAAGGCACCCTGGCCAATCCTGATTTAATTAATATAAATGAAGTTTTTATCCTGGGCAACCAGTTGGCGGTGGCCGGTTACCATAACGAAGCGTCATCCCGCTTTGTGCGTTATGACTACAAGATCAACGGGGCCAATCTTTTTCTGGAACTCCGTTTTAAAGTAAATGATAAAAAACCGCAACCTGATTTTCGGATTGTGTTTGCTGATGATGAGTTAGGGAAGGTGAATAAGGTTTATCTGCAAGGAAGCTTGCTGGGGAACCGCTTAATCTGGGAGCGGGGACAAAACGCAGGAAAAGTCGAAAATAACGAAATAGTGAGAGCACCGCAAAATCCGGGGATGGACAATCTGAACCAGAACCCTGTGCCCCTGGATAATTTGCCGCAACCGGGTTTTGATCTTCAGTTCGAACTGCCGGAAATCAATAACTTACAGGCTAAACCGAACATGGATTCTAATTATTCTGTTCCGAAATTGCATTTCAAAAATAAAACGCCTGACTAACGATTGGTACTTGTTTTTAGAGGGAACTTGCGTTTTTAAACGAGAAGCAGTCTTGGGGGCCGCTTCTCCTTTTCTTTTTTGGCTCCGGTCGATTTGCGGGCGGAGGATATTTTTTTTCTTATAATTATAGTAAAATAGTATGTAGACAAATTTTGCGCAAGGCGGAAGCCGTGTGTCAAAAGGCTGGGGTCAGATTGAGGTGAAAAGCATGGAAGTATATGCGCTGGTTGGGTCGAGTGGTACAGGAAAGAGCCACCAGGCGATGAATGTGGCCTATGATCACGGAATTGATACGGTGATTGACGACGGATTATTAATCAAGGACGGCTTTAAGGTAGCCGGCAAATCGGCCAAACGGGAAGCAACGGCTTTGGGCGCTGTAAAACGGGCTATTTTTCTCGACCCCGAACATGCTCGGGAAATCCGGGAATGCCTGCAGAAATTGAACCCCCCGCGAGTGCTGATTTTAGGCACCTCTTTACGGATGGTCTTGCGGATTACCGAAGCTTTACAGATGGATAAACCGGTGAAGGTTATTAAAATTGAGGATATTTCTACAGAAAGGGAAAGGAAACTGGCCAGGGAATTACGGGAGAATCACGGTATGCACGTGATTCCTGTGCCCACAATCGAGATTAAGAAGGATTTTCCGGGTTATTTGGTAGACCCTTTAAAATATTTTTTTAAGAAAAAAAACGAGTCCCGGCGCAAAATCGGGGAAAAATCGATTATCAGGCCCAAATTCAGTTTGATGGGCAAGCTGTATATTTCGGAATACGCGGTGCAGCAAATCACCACTTTTGTTGTCCTGCCGATCCCCGGCGTCTCCCAGTTGAACCGGGTAAACGTCAAGATGCAGGAAGAAGGAGTGACCGTGCAATTGGAGCTCACCGCCCGTTTCGGCGTTTATTTACCGGACCTGGCCAAAGAAATAAGGGGGCTGTTACACCAACAGTTGGAATATATTACGGGGATGATCGTTTACGGAGTGCATATTGTCTTTAAATCGATTGACTTTTAGGGGGGAGGAAGAGGCGTGAAGAATGTGGAATATACTCAATGGCTGATGGATGAAGGACAAGTGGCCGTGCCCTTAGCCCTGCTTAAGAATATCCAAAGCTTGAACCTTTCCCCGGAGAATCTTGGCTATTTAATCCTGGCCCTGGCGGCGAGTCAACAAAACATCCCCGCCGACGAATTGGCGAAGAACCCCTGGATTAAATGGGTGCTCTCGGAAGGGTGGGCCAAGTGGGGGATCGAGAACGGGCAGAAGAAAATCTCCTTTTTGCCGCTTTGGGACAGGCTATACGCGGTCTTTGAAAAACAAAGCGTTGATGCTCAGGGAGAAAAGGCCGTAGCTTACCAAATGAAGGGCGATTTTGACTATGGCAAGATTCTGAAATGGCTGGATCAGGTACGGGGCACCTTATCCGTTACTTTTCGGGAGAAGCAGGTGCTGCAGGAGTTCAATTTGCGTTATGGCTGGAGCACTGATTTTATTCTGATTTTCCTGCAGTTGTGCTTTGAGCGGGGACAGACCACCATTCAGACCTATCAGCCGATTGCCAAAAGAGTCTATGAAAACGGGATCCATACGGTGGAAGAATTGATTTCCTTTATGAATGAGCTGGATTGGGTCTTGTATAAAGTAATGGAAGTGAAAAAATGTGTGGGTCAGTACGGGGGAGTTACCCGGCCGCAGCGGGAAATGTATCTTAAGTGGCAGAATCAATGGAAATTCGGTCATGAGGTGATTATGCGGGCGGCTGAGGAAACGGTGCGTACCAACTGCCCCAGTTTTAAATACATCGACCGGATTTTGGAGGATTGGGCTCAAAAAGGAGTAAAGAATTTGGAGGGCGCGCAAAAAGCCATCGAGGAACACGACCGGCAAAAGGGACAGGCTTTGCACGGCGCACCGCTTCAATCGGAAAGCGGGTCCGTAACAGGCGCCCGGCAACGGAAAAAGCGCATTAACCATGTGGACAACCGGGATTGGGAGAAGATCCTGGGAGTCGATTAGTGAACAGTGAACGGTAAGAACAGGATATGAGGTGGGGGAGGACGATGAGTATAGCGAGGCGGGCGTTGAAGCGACAAAAAAAGATTGCCGACTGGGAGAGCCGGGTTGAAGCATTGCATCAAAAGTATCCCCGCTTAGGGGAGATTTCCCGCCTTTTTACCCAGATGTCCCTGGAAATCGCCATGCTGGGGATGGGCAAGGGGAAAATGGGGATGAGCAAGGAGGAGTTGCTGCAAGCTCAGGAGGCTCTTTTAGCCGAGAGAAAACTATTAATGAAAAAGCATAATTTACCGGGAAATATTTATGAGATCTGGTGGGATTGTCCGCAATGCCAAGATACGGGCTTTGTTGGCATTGGGGAAAAATGCGCCTGTTTGTTGGAGGAAGAGCAGGAGGAGCGCCGGCTGTTCAGCGGCTTAACCCCGCACCAGCAGGAGCAAACCTTTAAAACATTTACTTTAGACTGGTACGAAGATAAGGATCGTTACCGCGCCATTTTGCAGCAGTGCATCGAGTTTGCGGAAAAAGTATGCGCCGGAGAAAAAACCGAAAATCTATTTTTATGTGGCACCATCGGTACCGGCAAAACTCATCTCTGCAGCGCCATTGCCAATTATGTGCTCCAGGCGGGGCGGAGGGTAGTATATCTTAAGATCGGCACGATTCTCGATTTGATTCGCGAGTATAAGTTTAATTTTGAGAAGAACGAGACCATTAAGCCTCATCAGCTCAAAGATCTTTACCAAGTGGATCTCCTGATTATTGACGATTTGGGCACAGAAGTATCGACCGATTTTGTACGGGAGCAGTTGTTCTATCTCTTTGATGAACGCATTAGTTATTGTCTTCCTTGGGTCATCAGCACTAATTTAATGCCCAATGAGATCGGCACCATTTACGAAGACCGCTTGAGTGACCGGATTTTGGGAACGTCACGAGTATTGAAATTTTCCGGAACCAGTGTCCGGCAGTTAAAGGCGATGCAAGCCAACAAAATAGACCAAAAGGAGTCAGTGTCGTGAAAAAACGGAGTGCGCTTCTTGTCAGTATTTTAATGCTGGTGATGCTCACTGTTTTTGCGGTGGCCTGCGGGCAGCGGGACAATATCCCTAAACTGCAGGATTATGATGAAGCCGATGAAGGGATCACCCAATATATTGAAAAGTTATGTGACAATGCGATGGAGGGACGCGAAGGAGGCAAAAAAGGGGAAGCCGAGGCGGCGCTTTATCTGGCGCGTTTTTTGCAAAGGAACGGGGTAAAACCGGCCGGGGATAATGGTACATATTTTCAAGCCTTTGATATTTACGAATATAAACCGGTCATGGAAGGGCTGCGGATGGTAATGGGCGTGACCGATTACTCCAAAAAGCGGCACAGCGAGAATGTTTTAGGGATCATCGAAGGAGTGTCGGATGAGATCATTGTGCTTAGCGCTCATTACGATCACCTGGGGATCATTGGCAATGAATACTATCGCGGGGCGAATGATAACGCCTCAGGGGTGGCCGCGGTGATGGATCTGGTCAAAAAGCTGGTGGAGCGAGGGCCGGTAAACACGGTGTTGATTGCTTTTTGGGGATCGGAGGAAAAGGGATTATGGGGTTCCCAGTATTTTTGCGAGCATCCGACGGTACCCTTGGAAAAAATCAAAGCCGTGGTCAATCTTGATACTGTCGGGAATTTAAAGTCGGATTGGCAGTTACTCGGCTGGCAGGATGCGGAAGGCCCTTTAGCTCAGCAAATCATTGAGCGCTTGGAAAACAAGGGCTGGAGTATTAATTGGGAAAAGCACCGGGGACACAATAGCGATCACTGGTCCTTTGCCAAAAAAAAGATTCCCGGTTTTACCTTGCTATCGCCAAGATGGCTAGCTAATAACCATACCCCTCTTGATACCATTGAACGATTGAATATAACCAACATTGAAGCATTGACCAAATCCCTGGGGGAAATTTTCACCGACGTGAGGTAACCGCTTTAGATAAAAATTAATTTGCGTATTTAATAAGGAATCTTTGTATATATTTTTGGTAAGAAAAGCGTTTCGCACGATTACTTGATGTTAAAAACAGGAGTGAACAATGACCATTAAGGAGTGGTATATTTTTGCCTTATCGATGCTGCCTTTTACGGAGTTGAGAGGCTCGATCCCTTTGGCGATTACCATGGGGATGGCGCCATGGTGGGCCTTTGTTGTCGCTGTAGCCGGGAATCTGGTGCCTGTTTTGCCCATTCTGCTTTTACTAACGCCGGGCCAGGAGCTTCTCACACGGTTTTTCCCGCCTTTAGAGCGCGTATTTCAAAAGATTTTACGGAAAACCCGTGGCAAGGGCGAACAAGTAAAAAAATACGGCGCCCTGGGGCTGCTCCTGTTTGTAGCCGTTCCGTTACCGGGCACCGGAGCCTGGACGGGAGCGCTACTAGCTTGGCTGTTTGGCCTTCCGGTGTTCACCGCCTTTGTTTCGATTGTTCTGGGAGTGGTCTTGGCGGGGGTAATTGTAACATTAGTAACGGTCGGCGCTTTTGAAATTGCTTATTATTACGGGCTTGAATTCCTCTTGGTTTTCCTGCTGCTCATCCTCTTGTTTTATGCTTACAGGAAGTGGGTTAGGACATAGTAGGCAGAGGTGGTGAATAGGGAATTCAGACGGGAGGAATGTAGATAGGGTGGGTCCCAAAATAGTGCAGCAATTTTCATCAATATCAGACTATTAGTAAAAATTTAATAAAACTCTGATTTTTGGTAGGATTTCCCCCTTTCATATCGAAATATTATATTGTAAGGGAGTGTATGCCATTTTTTCGATATGAACAAAAAATTTGGGGGGAGGCGACCACGGATGAGAGGACGAAAATTAATCGCACTCGTATTAATTGGCCTATTAGTGCTAGCTTTCTCTTCTGTATCGATGGCTTGTGGCAGGGGCGGCGGTTATGGCGATAGTTATGGCGGCGGTTATGGCGGCGATAAAGTAAGAAACAATCGTGGATACAATGACTCGGGCTACGGTGATTATGAATTCAACAATTTTGGCGGCGGTCGTGGTGGTCGTGGTGGTCGT
>DGEB01000035.1 GCA_002385735.1 Peptococcaceae bacterium UBA3937 | reverse complement strand
GGTTTTTTGACGGTCTGAAAACAACCTAAACGGTTGTTTTCTAACAATGAAAGGTTTTAATAATTTTTTGACTTTACAATCAGCCTTTCTGATGAGGACTGTTTTTTATTTTAATAAAAGCTTTCTGTCAATCAATTAAATATGTAATAATTGTTTTAGTTCTTTAATCCCCTTTCGACTAACGGGGATTTTTTCTTTTTTGTCTTTCAAATGGACAAGATAAGTTCCGTTAAACCAGGGCGTGATCCTTTCAAGATAATCCAGATTGATAATATAGCTCCGATGGCAACGGAAAAAACGATGCTGTTCCAGCCTTTGATGCCATGCCTTTAAAGACTCTTGACTATTGTACGCTCCCTTTTTCGTGATTATTTTGACATGCCCGTCAATCGCCGTTAAATAAAGAATCTCCGCAATATTGATTAAAATAATGCTGTCGTCTTCCCACAGGGCAACTTTATCGAGGCCATTTAATAATTGTCCATTATAATAACGGAAAAACTCATAGGCTAATCTCTTCTTGTCCTGTTCCCGTTTGTACGCGAGAGCATCTTTGAGCAGGGGCACTATTTGGGGGTCATCCCAAGGCTTGACCAGATAATAAAAAATTCTCCCCTGATTAATGGCCGAAATGGCCACACTTAGATCAGGGGAGTCGCTCATTAAGATTCTGACAGCCTCAGGCAAAATTTTCTTACAATTTCTTAAGATGTCTACACCAAGCATGCCAGGCAAATTTTGGTTACAAAGAACGATATCAATCCGGTTGCTTTGGATAATTTTCAAAGCTTCTTCATAATTTGAAGCGTAAAACAACCTAAATTTTTCATCACGCAGAAGCTGTTGAAATGCATCAATTACTTGAGGCTCATCGTTGATCAGTAGGAGTTCGGCTTCGTATTGCATTCGTTATCACCATCACATGTTGTCATTATTAAATAATGCATATAATTTTAGATTGTTTTTGCCCGGAACATGAAACTATTCTATTCTCTATTTTCTATTGTACCTCATTTCTTGGTTTCTGTCTGCCCATTTTACTTACATTCTTGCTGTTTCCGCCTTAACTCGTTCAAATTCATCCTGAATCTCCTGGGAAGGTTCTTTAGACAATAATGATACAACGACAATGAAAAGACAGGAGGTAACAAAAGCCGGCAATAATTCATAGATTGCAAATACGCCTCCTAGTGGGCTAATCAGCAACTTCCAAATAAAGACCATGCTCCCGCCGGCTAACATTCCGGCGATCGCTCCGCTTCTCGTTACGCGCTTCCAGAACAAGGAGAATAACATCAGGGGTCCAAAGGTCGCGCCAAAACCGGCCCAAGCAAAAGCAACCACCTTAAAAATTACACTGTTTCTATCTAAAGCAATAATCATGGCGATAATGGCGATTATCACCAAAGTAACTCGCGAAGCAATCAGCACCGCACGGTCACTGGCATCTTTCTTCATAATGCCCTGATAAAGGTTTTTCGAAAAGGCCGAAGCGGCAATCAGTAAATACGAATCCGATGAACTAATGGTGGCCGCAAGGATGCCCGCCATTACAATGCCGGCAAAAAACGGCAGGAAGAAATTCCTGGACATCAGAATAAAGATGCTTTCCGCTGAACTATGTGTAAGAAATTCAGTGGGATATAGGGCTCGGCCAATGATACCTATGGCAACCGCCGCGGTGAGGGAGATAATCACCCAGATTACGGCGATCCTTCTGGATAAGGTGAGCTCATCGATTTTGCGGATGGACATAAACTTTAACAGGACCTGCGGCATCCCAAAATACCCCAAGCCCCAGGACAGCATTGAAATAATCAGCAATATGCCGTAAGGACCCGCCGGTCCAAACAAGGGTGCCCCTGCTTCTACCTGCTGCACACCGTCAACCAGAACCGGTTGCGCAATCCCGAAAAACTCTAAGAAACCCGGAAAAGCTTTCACGTTTTCAATGACGGCGGAAATCCCACCGGCGGTAGAAATACCCACAATCAGGACAACCGTCAGTGCAACAACCATCACACAGCCTTGCATAAAGTCCGAAGCGCTTTCGGCCAAGAAACCGCCGATAAAGGTATAGAATAAGACGAATAATGCGCCGGCAATCATCATATACGTATAATCGATGTTAAATAATGAATTAAATAACTTGCCTACGGCGACAAAACAACTGGCCGCATAAACCGTGAAAAAGATCATGATAAAGAGCGCCGCAATGGTCATAATAATCTTCTTGTCTTCTTTGAACCGGTTGCTGAAAAAGTCCGGAATCGTGATGGCATCTCCGGCTACATGAGAATAACAGCGTAGCCTTTTCGCCACCAGGAGCCAGTTCAAATAAGTGCCTATGGCCAAACCGATGGCCGTCCATCCGGCATCCGCCAAACCTGTAAAATACGCCAGCCCCGGCAAGCCCATCAAAAGCCAGCCGCTCATGTCCGAAGCCTCTGCTCCCATCGCGACAACCCAGGGACCCAGTGACCTGCCCCCGATCAGAAAATTATCACTGCTTTCACTGGCGCGTTTGGCATAATACAAGCCAATCGCAATAACCACCGCGATGTATAACACCATGGCGCTTAAAATTTGTGCACTTTCCCAATTCATAACGCTCCTCCTCCTCTTAAACCACAATCGACATTAAGTATATCAAAAAAAGGCGGAAGATTAAAGACACGCCTTTTTCTATTTTTTTGTTACAATTATTTTACCCCAAGGAAAAAAAGTTAGATTTTCCGCCATATTAATAACTTTTTTTTAGATAATATAGAGGAAAATGCATAATTGTGTAGAATCAATATACAAAATATAAAATATAGAAAGGAGTAAGAAACAGTGAAAGGTGTCATTTTTCTTTGTTAATCCAGCCTAGTAAAAGAGAAATTTGGAGAAGACAAATGGGAACAAATTATGACCCAATCCGGACTCAACCCTAAAATGCACGTATTGTCAACCCAAGACATCGATGATACTACGGTTCTAAACGTGGTGGGGAATCTGTGTAAAGTGCTCAATATCACTTTACCTCAGGCCGCCGATGCTTTTGGCGATTATTGGGTAAATGAATATGCGCCGAAAATTTATGCCTCTTTTATGAGAAGAGCGACCAACGCCAAAGAGATGCTTCTGGCCATGGATAATGTCCACGAAACAGTAACGAAAAGTGTGCCCAACGCTCGCCCTCCAAGATTTGATTATATCTGGGAAAATGACAACACATTGGTGATGGTTTATAAATCCCATCGTGGTTTAATTGATTTCTTAGTCGGCTTGGTTAAAGGTGTCGGCAGATACTATAACGAAAACCTGCGGGTTATGAAAATAGCCGACGATCGCGTCAAAATTTACTTTGAATAATCTTGAGCCCAACCCCAATAATTGTGGCTTCTAAAAAAAGTACCTCTTCATTATGAATATGAAAAGGTACTTTTTTGTATGCTTGGTTTTAAAAAGCTATTTACTGCACATGAGAGAAGATTTCTCCTAACCCGTTTTTAAAGAGGAGATTGGCAAACCGATCGTAGGGAGTGGTGGCTTTATTGATCAGCACCAGCTTATCCCCTCGGTAATACTGGACCAGCCCCGCCGCCGGATAAACGGCCAGCGAAGTCCCGCCAATGATGAGCATATCCGCGTTAGCGATACACTGAACCGCTTCACTCATTACTTCTTCATCCAGCCCTTCCTCATAAAGCACCACATCCGGTCTAACAACGCCGCCGCACTCACAGACCGGAACGCCCTCCGTATTAAGGATATGCTCTATTCCGTAAGCTTTCCCGCACTTCATGCAATAATTCCGGTGGACGGAACCATGCAGTTCCAAAACCTTTTTGCTCCCCGCCTGCTGATGCAGCCCGTCAATATTCTGAGTAATTACCGCTTTAACTTTTCCTTGGGCTTCCAATTCAGCCAGTTTTCGATGGGTCACATTGGGCTTGGCCTCCAGGAAAATCATTTTTTCTCTGTAAAACCGGTAAAACTCCGCTTGATGCTGCATAAAAAAGCTATGGCTGAGCATGACCTCCGGTGGATAGGAACCATATTTCTGGCTGTAAAGGCCATCCCCACTCCTGAAATCGGGAATACCGCTTTCCGTTGATACTCCCGCGCCGCCAAAAAAAACAATGTTGTCGCTTTCCTCAAGCCACCGCAAAAACTGCGCAATCTCTGAAGTCATCGTCATCGTCCCATCTCTCCTTCGTCCCGTTTTGGCTCACTATTTACATTATACAAAAAATCCCCTCCCTCTTGCATCTGACAAAAAAGAGAGAATGCCGCATTCCCGGCATTCTCGCTACGATGGCCCAGCTTATTATTTCCCTTTTCTTACTTTCTCCTTTCTTTCTTAGCCGATTAACGCCTGCAAATCATCGTCGACGTTAGTTATTCCGCCTATTCCGAACTTTTCCACCAGTACTGCCGCCACATGCGGCGATAAGAACGCCGGCAGGGTCGGTCCAAGGTGAATGTTTTTCACTCCGAGGTATAACAAGGCAAGAAGAACAATGACCGCTTTCTGCTCATACCAGGCGATGTTATAAACAATCGGTAGTTCATTGACATCCTGTAAACCAAAGGCTTCCTTCAGCTTTAAGGCAATAACCGCCAGCGAATATGAATCGTTACATTGCCCGGCGTCCAGCACTCTCGGAATGCCTCCGATGTCACCCAAATCCAGCTTGTTGTAGCGGTATTTGGCACAACCGGCGGTCAAAATGACGGTATCCTGCGGCAATTTTTTCGCAAATTCCGTGTAGTACTCCCTGCTCTTCATTCTCCCGTCACAACCGGCCATCACGACAAACTTCCTGATTTGCCCGGCTTTGACCGCGGCGATGACTTTGTCGGCCAAACTTAGGACCGTGTTGTGGGCAAAGCCGCCCACGATTTCCCCTGTTTCAATCTCCTGCGGGGGAGCACATTTTTGGGCATGAGCAATGATTTCCGAAAAATCTTTGGCTTGCCCGTCTTTTCTTTCCGGAAGATGCTTCAGTCCGGGATAGCCGACGACCCCTGTGGTATAAACCCGGTCTTTGTAAGTATCTTTGGGCGGAATCAGACAATTGGTGGTCATGAGAACCGGACCGTTGAAACTGGCAAAATCTTTATCTTGTTGCCACCAGGAACTGCCATAGTTTCCGGCAAAATGACTGTACTTTTTAAAGGCCGGATAGTAATGGGCGGGAAGCATTTCCCCATGGGTATATACATCGACGCCTGTTCCTTCGGTCTGTTTCAGCAATTCCTCCAGGTCCTTCAAATCGTGGCCGCTGACCAGGATCCCCGGATTGTTTCCGACCCCAAGCTTGACCTTGGTAACCTCCGGTGCGCCATAAGTGGAAGTATTGGCCTTATCCAACAGCGCCATGACTTCAACCCCGTACTTTCCTGTGTCCATCACCAGGGCCACCAGGTCATCCGCCGTAAGCTTGTCATCCAGTGTTGCCACTAAGGCCTTTTGCATAAAGGCATCGATTTCCTCATTTTCAAAACCTAAAACGCGGGCATGATACGCATAAGCGGCCATGCCTTTTAACCCATACATGATTAATTCTCTTAATGAACGGCAGCCGGAAGTTATTAAATCTCACCGTCCAAAGATTTTTTCGGAAACAGTACCCTGATTTCCGCGATTTCGTTCTTCGTGGCGACGCGCAGGGGCGGCCCCCATGTTCCCGCGCCGGAAGTAACAATATGCTGCGGCCCGGAAGCAGAGGCTTTGTAATGCCCATAATCCTCAATAAAATAGGCATTGGTAATCAGGTTAAAGGGAAACATCTGTCCCTGATGGGAGTGCCCGCTAAGCACCAGATCGGTTTCCGGCCCATATTCCCCGATATTGCTGGGTTGATGGTCCATGACAATCACCGGCAAGGATTGCGCTTCCGGAAGCGTCACCGCGACTTGCCGGACTACTCCCTGGGCGCCGATGGGCGAAGAATCCTTTCTGCCCACCAGGAGCACACGGTGATCAATCACCACCGCTTCATCCTGCAGGACCTGTACACCTGCTGCGGTTAGAAACGCCACCATCTGCTCATATTCCGAGCCTGCATCATGGTTACCCAGGCAAGCGTACACCCCATATTTAGCCTTGATGCTTCGCAGCAGTTCCTTCAACCGGGCAGGGTTGGACAAGGTAAAAACGTTTCCGTCAAAAACATCTCCAGCCAGGCAGACCAGATCCGGTTCGGCGGCATTGACCCTGGCAACAACCTTCGCCAGATGCTCCTCTTCTACGATATAGCCAAGATGGAGATCACTAACCAAGGCGATTTGCAAAGAATCCATCTCCGCCTGTTCTTTGTGGTTTTCGCCAAGCAATACGGTGTACTGGCTGGTGTGAACCTTGGTCGCGTTGATAATCCCGTAAACCGAAAGGCCGGTCACCAGGAGCAGAGCTAAAATGCCCGCCGGCAATATTACGGATGGCGAAACCGGTGAAGGGATAAAGCGCAAAAGCTTTCCTAAAAAGATCAGTAAAGCAAGCAAATTGACGGTCATGAGCAGATAAAGAAATACCCCCAGCGCATAGTGGCCCATTTGGATAACAACACGGGGGATGGCCGCTTCCGGCATCCTGCCGACGATAAAGACGGTCAGAATGAGGCACACGAACAGGGTATAAATAAAAAAGAAAACTAACGGGTTCAGGTTTTTAAAGATTAGCTTCAGCCAAAGGAAAATCATTCGGCCTGTGCTGGCGATTAACCCGAAAAAAATGGTCAACATTAACAGTATTAATGCCACAATACGCATGAATGAGCTCTCCCCTTCGTGCAGCTTTTTCTACGTACAATACGTACAGTATGATTACGAACATTTTTTTGTTACTTCGAAGATGGAACCTTCCCGTCTGTAGCCTTGTTTCTCATAGTATACATCCACATCGGACATTACAAAGACAATCTGATCCGGATAATCTTCATCAAGGCATTCCATCAGCCTTCTGCCGATATTCTTTCCCCGGTGTTCCCGCATGACCAGCAAATCGCAGACGTAAATGTAAAAGCCGCAGTCGTCGATGGACCGGGAGTAACCGCATAAAACATCCCCTTCGTACGCAACATAGGTAATCGATTTTGCTAACGCCGCCTTGTATTTATCAGCAACGTCATCCGCCCAATAGCACGACCAGGCTTCGCCTTCATTTTTAATAAGCTCCATCAGCTTTTCTTCATCTCTGGCCCGATTATACGCTTTTATCTCCATAGTAAACCGCCTCACCATCTCCCACATCTCTACTCGGCATTCATTCAATTAATGCCCATGTGGAAAAAACTTATAAGTTTACCTTCGCTTTAATTTGAACAGTCCCTTCATAAAAAAGAACATCCCCCAAAATATTTTCTCGTAGACATGAAAGTCCGGGATTACTTCGCTTTAAAAATATCTTCAAAACGGCTGGCCTTTACCTGCATGGCATTTTCTCTACCGCCTCCTACGGAGATGCGATAAGCTTTTTCGTTTTTCTTACGGCTGATCGTAATTGAAGTTTTATTTAGATTCTGGATTTTACGTTGTAATTATCCTGGAGATGAGCTTTAATTTCATTTATCTCGCTGTCCGCAAACCGCACCATAATAAAAATCGGCAATATTAATCTTTGGCATAAATAATCCCTCCTAATAAATATCCATGTTTAGAATAATCCACTATATACTTTTAAACATTCGAACATGATCCTCCCTTGCGATGATACTTTTCCTCCACCATTTGCTTAATTCGGGGGTTCTTTATTATATACCCCCTTTGCTCCATCGCATAAAACAGATCCGCTACCCCCTCATCCCACCTTTTCATTAATTCATCATGGGTCATTAAACGTAATTTGTCAAATCCTCCAATCTTTTCAATATGGTCCATGATGTGTTTTTCAAACAATCCGGCAAGAAATTCAATATCTTCTTGCAGCACTGGATGTTCCAGGGTTATTGGCGTTTCGCTTGCGAATATCCGGACCATTGTTTTAATGTCGGTCATTTCATAGCCGTCATCAACAAATTCGGAAATGAATCCTTCCACTGTTTCTCCTTCCGCGTTAAAAAACTTCCATGCCTCTTCCGGGGTTAAACTTCTCAGCTGTTTTCTGTTCATCCTCATCATCCTCCTGTTTACTTTCGTTTCGGTATTGTCGAAACCTCAATTCTAAAGTTAGATTACCAAGATTGTCTTTTAAGAAATTTTTCATACAAATCTTCTTCGGTTATCTTGTGTGTAACCAAA
Source organism: Peptococcaceae bacterium UBA3937 (assembly GCA_002385735.1). Classification (GTDB taxonomy): domain Bacteria; phylum Bacillota; class Peptococcia; order DRI-13; family DTU073; genus UBA3937. The sequence continues at coordinate 25,319 of DGEB01000035.1, read as the reverse complement.
CTAACTAAATCTTCACGGGCTTCGTCTTGGGTATCATATTCGTTTAGGATTTTGCAAAGCATAATTTTGCCATTACTCGTATGCACAAAATAGCCCCTTTTTTCTTGTTGGGGCTTAAATAGACGTTTAAATTCACGCAAAAAACCAATCATGGCCTCCGTTCCTCCTTATGAATATTCTTTTTTGCCTACCTCTTCTTGATTTTTTCATCCTTAATTATTCATCTTTCTTCTTTCTCACCATCTTATCAACTCCTTTTTTTGTGCTTTACTACATATATCTGGTGCTCGTTCACAATGTAAACTTCCTTCGCTATTTTTTTAATAAAACAGAGAGTAACCCCATTGCCTTAATATAGCGAATGCAAAAAAAGAAGGACGCTACCTTTATTACATCCTTCTAAATAATATTTAGTGCTTATTATTGCGATATATCTATTGATATATCTGTATTACTATTTTAGAATGAAAACAGATTGTATAAATATGGCATAAAGGAGAACAACAGATGGATAAAGACAGACTAGAAAAGCAGATTGCGTTCATTACCGAAATCGATAAAGCTAAACAGATCCTGCGCGAGACTATTTTGATGGATGCCTCCAGACAGGAAAATGACGCCGAACATATGTGGCACCTGGCCATGAGCGTTTTGATTTTTTCCGAGTATGCCAAGGATAAAAACCTGGATATTCTAAAAGTGTTAAAGATGGTCCTCATCCATGACATCGTGGAAATCGATGCGGGCGACACTTACGTTTACGGCACTTTCGATTATCCTCGAGTGGCCGAAGCGGAACAAAAAGCGGCCCAAAGAATCTTCGGGCTGTTACCGGAAGACCAGGCCGCGGAGTTTATGGAGCTCTGGAACGAATTTGAACGAAACGAAACGGAAGAAGCTAAGTTCGCCAAAGCCTTAGACTGTTTTATGCCTGTTCTGCATAACTATCAAACGAAAGGGAAGCAATGGCAAAAACATCAGGTATCCAGCGACAAGGTCCTGGCCCGGTGCTCCTCGCGCATTCCAAAAGGCTCCGAAGCGCTCTGGGATTATGTAAAAGAGCTCCTAGGCGATGCCGTCGGCAAGGGATATCTAAACCCTTAGAATTGCATTGTACTCACCAATATCATTTAATGAATCGAAAAAAAGGCGCAACGTAAAAGATGCGCCTTTCGTTCTTATATCCCTAAATTTACACCCTTAAATCGTCCATTGATTGTGGATTATCCCCACTAAATACCACGCCTCGTTATGTTCTTGAAAAACTAGACGCAGGCTTTGCCAATCCATCCCGGCATAATCAGGGTTAAAGCCTGAAAAATAATACTCGGCCACAATGGCTTGCGGGTACACTTCAAATTGATTTTCCAGCATGTTCCCGTAGCTGAGGACTTCGTTATAGCCCACCTGTTCCGCATTGAGAAAATCGGCGGTGTAAATAAATTTCGCGTAGTACTCCGTCGGAGTTAAGGTGATTTCGTCCCCTGTGCCGTCATAATAGCCCCACATGTATTTTTTTTGGTCATTGAAAAAGCCTTTCAGCTCTTCCCTTTTGAAGACCAGATCGTTCTCCACATTCACATAGGTATAGGGAGTGAATCTTACCCCTTTCTCCGGATGCACAAAACCCGCCAGCGCCGCAAAATCCTTTTCTTTGATTGTCGTCATTACCTTGGTGGCAGTATCCTTAATCACTTTTTCGGCAATTTCAGGCTTAATTACACCTTCTTCGGTGTATTCCAGTTCTATTTTGTTCCCGTTGTCGCTGCCGGTATTCGTGTTCGGATCGGCGGTGATTTCACCATTATCCCCTTGGTCATTGCGTGGTTCGGTTGCATTAGGATTGCACCCGGCAAAAGTAAGCATGAAAAGCACTAATAACCCTATAACAATAGTTTTCTTTTTCATTATACTACTCTGCTCCTTCCCTGTTTTCTAATCAATGTTTTACCCATCTTTGTCCTTTTTCATCTATTATGCTTCTCAAAAATGTTTCCTTACATATGTAAAAATTCTTGCCGCTCTCAAAAAATCCTTTAAAAAATAAAAATATTATTAAGAAAAACAGAATTTTTATTGTCAGTCATGACAAAGAAAGCCTTCACTCCGTATTTTCTGCAGCTTCAACGCAATCGGAATATCGGCCGGTAACAGATCATACGCCAGTAAATCATCAAGCTCGACCCAGGCGTATTTATCATGGACACGCAGTGTGATCTCTCCGGCCACAAGCTCCGCCCCATAAGCCAACAGGCGAATGGAACCGTTTGCATATTCATAGACACTTTCCGCGATAAATTCTTTAATCAACGCATCAACCCCAAATTCCTCCTGCAGTTCCCGCTGTAAACACTGCTTGGGGGTTTCCCCCGGCTCGACTTTGCCGCCCGGAAACTCCCAGCCCCCAGCCCAGTTTTCGCCCGGGGCCCGGCGGGCAAGGAGAACCTTCCCGTTTTGCAGAATGACTGCTGCCGCAACATCCTTCATTGGTCCAACAACCCTTCTTTTCAACTACCGACAATTTGTAATCAGCATACATACATATTAGCATACATGGTTAGTCTTCAAACATCTTTGTAGTTAGTATGTTCCCTTTAGAATTCTTTTTTTGTTTTTCCTTTTCCTGCACCTTTTTTATCTACAGGCTATAAAACCCTTCTCCCTTCTATTAATCATAGAATTTGCTTTCTCTTGCCAGTTCGATAATAATTGTACGAAAAAAGTCGAGCAGAAAAAAAACAGCTTTGGTATCATGAAGATATGAAAGGAGGGCGAAAATGCTAGAAGGTTTAAATCGGGTCATTGACTATATTGAAGAGCATTTAACCGAGGAGGCCCTACCCCCTGAAGTAATTGCCGAATGCGCCGGGGTTTCCGACTATCATTTTAGAAAGATCTTCTTTTATCTGACCGGCATGACGCTCAACGAATATATCAAAAACCGGAAGCTGTCCGAAGCAAATCAGGATTTGCTCCGTGGAGAAAAAGTAACCGATGTTGCTTTTAAATATGGCTATCGCTCCATCGACGGCTTTACGCGAGCCTTTAAAAAATGGAGTGGGTTTTTACCCTCGGACGTAGCCAAAAAAGGCACCAGTAAATCTTTTCCCAAACTATCTTTCATCATAACCGTCAAAGGAGGAATTCCAATGGAATATCGAATTGAAGAAAAACCGGCGTTTAATTTAGTCGGGGTAAGCAAGCGGGTCCCGATGCAATTTGAAGGCGTAAATAACGAGATTGTGAAGCTGGCCATGAGCATTACCGACGAGCAGAAAAATGAGATGCACGCCCTGCAGGACATCGAGCCTTACGAAATTGTCAATGCGTCCTATGATGCCGACGCCAAATTCTTAAAGGAAGAAGGGGAATTGACTCACCTGATCGGTGTTTTGACCACCAAGAACGAAGTAAGCGAGCGCCTGGAAAAAGTGCCGCTAGCAGCAGGTACCTGGGCGGTATTCCCGAACGAAGGGCCTTTCCCTGCCACCTTGCAAAACACCATGGCCAGAATCTATTCCGAATGGCTGCCTTCTTCTGATTACGAGGTAATCGATGCCCCTACCTTTTCCTTTACGAAAATGGATGAACAGAAAAAGGATTACGCCTATAGTGAAATCTGGATTCCTGTGCGAAAAAAACGGTAAAAAACGATAACAACCTTTAATACTGCCGGACAACGTGAAGCTCCTCCATCTTCTTGAAGTGGAGGAGCTTTCTGTTTCTGCTTGATGCATTTAATTGTTGTCCTTATGTTACCCGCTGCCGGTTAGCCTTCATAATCGGCTTTCCAAAGCCCGTGCAAATTACAATATTCAAAAGCGATTTCCAACTTGTCATCATCAGTGAGCATGAACTCCGCCCGCGGTGGGTCGTTAGGAGTGAGAATCTTCCGCTGGCCGCCTTTTTCCGTCTGAATATAAATCCATTGAATATAATGCTGTTCGATCATCGGATGAGGAGTGGAGCCAATCTCCACTGTAACCTTGTTCCCGTCAACCTTAATCACAGGCACATGTTTTTCCACCGAAGCGTCGGTGGTATTAGCCTCAAGTAAGGTCATTTCTTCGCCGCAGCAGATAATAGGCACCCCGCTATTGTGGATGAAACCGATTAGATTCCCGCAATGTTTGCAATAATAAAACCTTTGATGATCCTTCTTCACTCCTGATTCCCCCTTTTTAATAATTTTTTGTATTCCGTTTATCAAGTTTTTACTTTTACATTACTTTTCATTATACCACACTTTGCTTTCCCTGCTTTTCCGCAAACGAAATAACCGGTCCCGAAGACAACCGAGTGCCCCCTCCACTGCATTAGATGTTCGGAATCTGCCAGTCGATTTCTTTTAACCCGTTTTCCCTTAAGAACCGGTTTGCCCTGGAAAAATGCCGGCAGCCGAAAAAGCCTTTGTTGGCCGAAAAGGGGCTCGGATGGGCCGCCGTTAACACCAACTGCCTGGGGTTGGTCAGGTATATGACCTTTTCTTTGGCGTTCCTTCCCCACAGCAAGTACACCACCGGAGCATCTTTCTCGTTCAAAAGCTGAATAATGGTATCCGTGAGGATTTCCCAGCCCTTGTTGCGGTGGGAATTGGGCCAGTTGGCGATCACCGTCAGGCTTGTGTTTAAAAGCAGCACGCCTTGCCGGGCCCAGGGAACCAGATAGCCGTTGTTGGGGATATAACAGCCCAGGTCCTCGGACAGTTCCTTATAAATATTTAGCAGCGACGGCGGAATGGCCACTTCTTTCTGCACGGAAAAGGCCAGCCCGTGGGCCTGGTTTACGCCGTGGTAAGGGTCCTGCCCTAAAATGACCACTTTCGTATCCTGGTAGGACGTTAGCTTTAAAGCTTCGTAAATCTTGTACATGTCGGGATAGATGGTTTTGGTCCGGTACTCCTTGATAAGAAATTGCCTTAATTCTAAATAATAGGGCTTTTGAAATTCTTCCTTCAACAGCTCATCCCAGTCGTTATCCAGCTTGACCAATTTCATCCCATCCTTATCCAATAATTTACCCGCCAAATTGTCCATTCCATAGACAAAATCCTGTCTTTCTCATATTTATATAATTATACACCAGGTCGGGACTAATTTTAAGAAAAAACAAAAGCCGGTCCCGACCTCTTTGTGCTGGGCCCGGGACCGCACTATTTCTTTACTAAAAAGGACAAACCTTAAGAGGCCTTATGCCCCCGCTAAGCTTGTTAAATTGTCCTTGCCACTTAGGATTTTGGCCATCCTTTCTTCATCTAGGGGCTCCGCATTCCGCCCATAATCCTGAGTGTCCAGCAGGTTCACTAAAGGATCTGCCCTATTGATTTTGTAATTAAAGATGTCGATTCTTTCAAAGGACTTTTCAAAATCGGTTAAAGCTTGTTCAATGGCTTCTTTCGAAACTTCCTCTCCCTTATGTTTGTAAATATGCTCGGCGTTAGGGTCATCCATATAGGCATAGGCGTGCGCCTCATACAATCTAAAGAGCTCCTCTTCCACAACCTGGCCATCCTGAAGTTCTAAGGCAATATAATAAAAGGAATTGTCACCATGGTTATTGGACATGATGCCTCCCCGGAGGATAAACTTGTCCCCGGTTTCCTTGTCCATACAATACTGGAGGCATGCGACCGGGCTAAACCCAATTAAATCATCCACGTCGTAAAATGCATAACGGAAGATTTCCTCGGCAGCTCCGTGGGCAGAGGTAATAATCCTTACTTCCAAAGCCGCCGCGATTTTTTCTTTCGACAAACTATATTCATTGGGGAAATAGTATTTTTTAAACATGATTAATTCCGGAGTACCGTTATGGTCCAAATCGCTTAAATCAAAAGCCAACTTCGTTTTGTCCTTAATTATGGCTTCCTCTTTCCCCAGCATCCCCATTTCGTCGAGGATTTCCTCGTCAATGGTGATTTCGGCTACCTTTTGCCTGGCCTCCTCTATATAGACCTGATAGACATCCGCATAAGCGCTTCCCCCGGCTTTGTTCGCCTCGTTTCCAGACCCGGCCTGGTTTTCCCCGGTTACGGCGGAATCGGCGGTCGTGGCGGCCGGCTCTCCTTTCTTACAGGCGACGCTGCTTAAGGTCAACAAAAGCAACATCAGCACAAAGCAACAGATTCTTTTGTTGATGTTTCGTTTTTTCATCTTTGCTCCCCCTTCCGAAATAACGAAAATACCCATGCTTTTATAATATGGGTATTTTCTTCACGCTTCTTCATCTTCCGGCAAATCACCAAATAGGATACGCGTATCTTGCATCCGCCGTATAAGAATTCATTTATTTTACCTGCGATTTTATCACCACATAGCCTAAGGCAGTGATGGCCTTCTCCACGTCGGCCACGGATACCTTCTCTTTATCAAAGTCAAATTTTACTTTACTGGAGTTAAACAGTACCTTTACACTATCTTTGTCCACACCGTCCATAGATTTTGTAGCGTTTTCAATCTTTTGCACACATGAGGGGCAAATTAATGTTTCCAACTGGATCGTTGCTTTAGGCATTTTCATCGCTCCTTCTTTTAATATCTTAATTTGAAACGGAGAAGCCGCATTCCGTTTAAAATTACCACTAATATGCTTGCTTCGTGGGCAAGCATGCCTATCGACATGTTCATCCATTCACTTAAAAATACACTGGCCAGCAGGACTAACACAACACCTACGGCAATAAAAATATTCTGGCGCATATTGTTCGCAGTTGCTTTTGTTAAACCCAGTGCATGGGGCAAACGGCTTAAATCCGAATTCATCAGAACCACATCCGAGGTTTCAATGGCCACATCAGTACCGCCACCCATCGCAATACCGATTTGAGCCAGGGCAAGGGAAGGGCTGTCATTTACGCCGTCCCCAACAAAAGCCACAATATGTCCTTTTGCGATCAACTCTTCAATATATGCTGACTTATCTTCCGGTAACATATGACCGTGTGCTTCCGTTAGCCCTAGTTCACGCGCCACCAGATCCACGGTTCCCTGGTTATCTCCCGAGAGAACCACTAAATTCTTAACCCCCAATCTTTTTAATTTTTGTAGAACTTCTTTGACCCCCGGGCGAATCTGGTCACGGATCCCCATCAGTACCTTCAAGTCGCCATCGACGGCTGTTAAAACAAGTGAGCTATCGTTCTCTTCAAAACGAGCAATATCGGCGCGGGCTTTTTCCGATATATGAACTTTCTCCCGCTCCATTAGCGCAACATTGCCGACCACTACCCGGTGCCCGTTGGCATGAGCGATTATTCCGCCACCCTTTACCACGTCCGTTTTTTCCACCGGATATAATGGAGGGGCTCCAATGTGTTCTACAACGGCATCGGCTAAGGGATGGTCTGATTCTTTTTCCACGCTGGCCAGGTAAGCTAAGCTTTCTTCGACGTTTTCGGTGTAGAATGCCTGGCCCGCTACTTTGGGATTACCGATGGTCAGTGTGCCCGTTTTGTCAAAAACAATGGTATCAACTTTACTGAAATCGCCAATAACTTCACTGCCTTTTAAGAGAATACCATGCCGCGCCCCGTTCCCAATTCCCGCAACGTTGGAAACAGGTACACCGATCACCAGGGCACCAGGACACCCAAGCACTAATAAGGTTATGGCCAGCTCAATATCCCGGGAGAACAACCAGACAACAATCGCGAACACCAAAACGGCCGGAGTGTAGTATTTGGAAAAGCGGTCAATGACGCGTTCGGCTTCCGATTTTGAATCCTGTGCTTCTTCAACCAACTCAATAATTTTGCCAAAAGTGGTATCTTCACCGACACGATCGGCCACAATTTGTAACGTTCCGTTTTCCAAAATGGTGCCGGCATATACGCCTGACCCCTTCTCTTTAGCAACCGTAACCGATTCGCCGGTGATACTGGCTTCATTAATATACCCTTCCCCGGAGAGCACGGTTCCATCAACGGGAATCTTCGCGCCGGTTTTCACCAGTAAAATATCGCCCACATCAACTTCATCCACATCAACTTCTGCAAATTCGCCGTTTTCCATTTGTTTTAAAGCGCTTTCCGGAGCCATTTCCGTCAGTTCTTTAATGGCGGAGCGGGTCTTGTTTAAGGTTCGCTGTTCCAGAAAAGCGCCAAACAAGAACAAGAAGGTGACAATAGCGGATTCTTCGAGATTTTTAATAAAAAACGCTCCCATAACAGCGATAGTCACTAACACTTCGATACTGACTACTTTGACCTTTAAGGCCTGATAGGCTTGAATGGCAATAGGAAGAACCCCTATGATTGAAGCAATGGCAAAAGACCACACTGCCACTGCTTCGTTTTGGAAGCCCAATTCGCCGGTAAAGCCAATGACTATTAAAACAGCGCCGAGCAAAGCGATCTGGTTTTTCTTCCCCAGAATAAATCTCTGCAAATTCTCACCTTCCTCGATCTTTTATCCCATCAGTAATAAATTTTTCGATTGTAGGACAATTTTCTTACCTATGGGTCTGCGAGTTTCAACGCCCCTGTTAAGCATGATACGCCTGATCTAATTCAGCTAACATCTTATAAACCGCTGCATAGCTTTCGCACACGTCTTCAGGTACTGTGTAATCATTGGTTATTTCACGCAGCCTGGCAAACTCTTTATCTAATCCAGGTTTTGTATCCCCCGCTTCTTTTGTTTTTTCCACGATCGCATCAAACAATTCGCGGATAGTATGAAATTCCGGGTGAGTACCGCCATGCACTCTTTCCACAATCGGCACATACTGTTTTAATGTGGGAAAATGCTTTTGTTTCGTCTCGTTATAGCTTAAGTTACTCATCACTTTTCTCCCTTCTGTTTCTTTTTATCATAACCGCTTTACGTCTTTTTCACGATATCATCATCCATTGAATATCCGCGTTTTGCGGCTCCCAAAATTAACTGGCTTTGTTTTTTGCCAAAGGGTTGAGCCCCTCCAATTTCAGCATAATGACCTGATCCGCTTCTAAAAGTAAAGTTTCTCCGGTTGGAACAACGACCTCACCGTCTTCACGCTGTACCATTACGATTAAGCGGTCATCATGCAAGTCTAAGTCTTTGATGTTTTTATTGGCCCATTGGTGACCTTTCGGAATGGTGAATTCAATAAGATCTTGTCCGCTTTTATCAAAGTATACTTTACCACCTAAGACAATCAGGTCATTTTCTTCTATCGTTACATGCCCCCTGGGGACAATCGTTTCACCATTGCGCTCGATCTTCGCAACGATAAAGTTAAAGGCGAGGTTCAAATCTTTTACCTTTCTCCCGATTAAATTACTACCTGGGTGAATTCTGGTTTCCAAAAAACCAATCGCCGCTTTGTTTTGGTAATAGTTAAAGGTCTTTAAAACCGTATCATGGGGATCCAAGATGTCCCCCCTTTTTGCTGCCGGCGGCATTAAAGACCCTTGAATCAGCGAAGAAAACACGCAGATCCCAAAGACGATATGATAAATATCCACGGAGAAAGTTGTATTGCTGCTTATAACCATAATCGCAAAAGCAATCGCAGCAGCACCACGAATTCCCGCCAGGGAAATGATGTTCAGTTGATTGAGTTTGAGACGAAAGGGCAACATGAGACCATAAACAGCTGCCGGACGGGCAATGATGGCCATAAAGGCAAAGGTAGCAAAGGCCATTGGTATTGCATAAACGAATCTTGTAATATCCGATAACAGACCCAGGATGAAAAACAGACCGATCTGGATAATTTGGGTAAAACCGTCAAAGAAGAAAACAATATCGCGCTTACCGCGGAATTCCATATTACCAAGATAAATACCCAAAATATAGAGGGCGAGATAACCGTTGCCGCCGAGAAAATCCGTTGCCGAATATGTAATAAGCACCGCCGAAACCATAAAAACCGCATAAAGTCCATCCGCTTCCATGGGAAGCTTTATTAATAACTTTCCAATAACATAAGCAAAGATAAATCCCAAAGCAACTCCAAGGGTTATCTGGGATAAAATCATCATCGGAGCAGACCCTTTCGAGCCGATAATTAAAGATAAGAAGACCATCGTCATTGTATAAGCAGTAGGGTCGTTAGAGCCGCTTTCCAGCTCAAGTAACGGCGCTGTGTTGTATTTCAAGTTCAGGTTTTTCGAACGCAAGATATTGGATACACTGGCATAATCGGTCGAACCCACAATAGAACCAATCAACATGCTTTCTAACAAATTAATACCTAAAGCATAATGCAAAAACAAACCGGTGAGCAAGGCAGTTACCACAACGCCAAGTGAACTAAGGATAATCGCTTCTTTCGCCACCGGCTTTGCCATATTCCAATTGGTGCCGAAGCCCCCATAAAACATGATGACCATGAGGGCAAAAGTAGAAAAGTTATAGGAAAACTCCAAATTACGAAATTCAATACCGAGCGCACCAAAGGTCATGCCAAGCACAATAAACAGCAATAAGGCAGGTATCCCCCGCTTACTGGAAAAATGGATGGCAAAAAGGGCAAGGATAAAGATAATGCCGATAAGTAAATACTGCATTAAAAGCTTCCTTTCTATCAAGATTTAACCACTACTCAATCATTATATCAAACCTATCGAAAAATTATATAAGAATTTTATTTGTTATTCCTTGCACCAAAACAAACAAGGCAACCTGCGAAATCGCCGCAGGTTGCCTTGTTGCCTTTTAAGATGCCCTATTAATATTTCATCTGGGTTGATTTTTTAATACTTGATAAACTTGGAACCCGGAACGCCACAGATCGGGCATTTTTCGGGAACGGCTTTTTCGATATTCCCACAGACCGGACAGAGATAGTAAAATACCTCTTCGGTTTGATCAAGGCTTTCTAAGGCTTCCTTATAAAGCTTGGCGTGGACCTCTTCCGCTTTCATGGCAAAGGTAAAGGCCATGGCAGCAGCTTTGTTGCCCGCTGCTTCCGCTTCCTTTACAAATTCAGGATACATCTCTTTATACTCGTGGGTTTCACCTGCGATGGCATCTTTCAGGTTATCCGTGGTGGAACCGATTTTCCCGGCCACCTCAAATTCTTTTAGGGCATGTAATGTCTCCGCATCAGCAGCAGCCCTGAACAATTTTTCCGCATTGAGCTTTCCTTCTTTTTCCGCTTGCTTGGCGTAAGCCAAATACTTCCTATTGGCCTGGGATTCCCCGGCAAATGCTTCCATCAGATTTTCAAGGGTTTTGTCTTTACTCATTGATTGGTCCTCCTTCTTTTCATTGAAAAGCTTGATTAGTTTTTGCAATTTCTTTACCGCATTTGGTTTTTCTTAATGCCCTGAAAACGAATGTAGCTTTAATCCTGTCTTTCAAATGCTGATTTTTCCGCCCCACAGACCGGGCAAACCCAATCATCCGGCAGATCTCCCCATTTGGTACCCGCTGCAATACCATCTTCCGGAATTCCGGCTGCTTCGTCATAAACGTATCCGCAAACGGAACAAACGTATTTCGCCATGACCTAACCTCCTTTATTTGATTTTTATTATTTAGAAAGGTCTCTCGCAGATTGCCTTTAAAAAATATATTTTTACCATTGTATCACAAATTTATGCGAAAAAAGAACCGATTTCCCAGTTCTTTGAAAAGCATTTCGCATTATTGTTCATTCAGTTGCCTGTCAATATTTCGTCCACCTACATAACACGAAGAATGATAACCGTTCTTCGTGCTCAACGGCTACACCAGGGGTCTTTATAATAGCTATGTGTATTATCTTATTAGTGTTTTACGTTTGCGGAAAATAACAATTAGCTTTTCTTCCGCCCTCCCCGCGCCAGATAGTCCTTTTGAATCTCCTCGTTCCATGCTTCAGGAATCTCGGCACATTCCCGAAGCGCAGTGACTACTCCGCTCATTACCTGAAAGTTCAGTTCAAATCCTTTTTCGTCGGCAAGGAAGTCCTGGGCCCGGTCGGGGGCAATCCCGAAGCGCCCTGCCGTTGCAATGGCATCGATGTTGGCGCCGAGAAAAATAAACTCCCAGCCGTATTCTTTCTTTTGCTGCTCGATGAGTTTCTTGATTATCTCCGCCGAATACTCCCGACTGGAGTTCTCCTCCCCGTCGGTGATGATGACGAACAACACTTTTTCCGCTCGGTAATCCTCGGCGGTGTGCTTTTGAGCGTTAGCAATCTTGTGGATTGTCCTTCCGATGGCGTCCAGGAGTGCCGTCGAGCCGCCCACCTGATACTCTTTTTCCGTTATGGGACTTACCGCTCTGATGTCAATACGGTCATGCAGCAATCTGTAGTTATTGTCAAACAGCACCGTAGTTATGTAGCATTCGCCCTCTACTGCCTGCTGCTTGGCCAGCATAGAATTAAAACCGCCGATGGTGTCGGCTTCCAGCCCGGCCATCGAGCCGCTCTTGTCGAGAATAAAGACCAGTTCGGTTAATCCTTTTTTCATGGCAGTGTCCTCCTTAAGTTTTATTTGTGACAAGTTTACTGTGACTTAAGGATAACACTTTCCGGCTGGCGCAAGGTCGCTTGAAAAGCGACAAAGGTCCTTACCCTCCCAACAAGGGCAGGTCGTATTTGAACAACACCTCGTTAATCTCGAAAATATCGTACTTGCCGCTAACGATGAAATACTCCACAATCACATCAAACTTCTGACTATGGGATAAAGCGTACCCCGCCCGTTTCAACAGGTCGTTGGTTTCTTCCAAAGTGAGTTCCAAGGCAATCGCCAGGGCGATGATCGTGCGCTTGCTCGGCATATATCCTTTCCCCGTCCTGATTTTGGAGAACAGCTTACGGTCGATATTGGCCCGTTTGTAGACCTCCACGTCCGTTTTGCCTTTGGCGTCAATCAGCCGCAGGAGCGTAGTCGAAAACGGCTCGTCCAGATTGCCTACCAAATCCTCCAGCCTTTTTCCCGTTACGACGGCGCCAACTGGTCTTACCAGGTCGGCCATGGGAGCGCCATAACTTCTAATGTCGGCTTCTTCAAGGGCCATGCGCTCCACATCCAGCAGTTCACGCCGTTTTTCCTCGTGTTCTTCCACATAATGTTCGTCGATATAGCTGGCCACGGCACCCAGCAGTTTTGCGCCGATGACAAAGGCCGCCTTGTCGAACACCGCCAGATACACTTCCAAATCGTGGTCGGCAAGGAAATCCTGGATGGCCGAAGTAGCCACTTTCAGGGCCTCATCCTTGGGGTATCCGTATATCCCGCTTGAGATCAACGGGAAAGCGATACTTTCGCATTTGTGCTCGACGGCCAGCTTTAGTGAATTGAGGTAAGCCGAGCGCAGCAACTGCTCGCATTGCTCCTTGTTATTCGGATTATAGACAGGTCCCGCCGTATGGATAATGTACTTTGCCTTCAAAGCAAAGCCCGGCGTGATCACCGCCTCCCCGGTCTTAATCGGAGCGAGCTTGTCACAGGCGGCTTGGAGTTCACGGGCTCCCGCTGCTTTGAAGATGGCTCCGCAAACACCGCCGCCCATTTGCAAGGCGGTATTGGCGGCATTAACGATTGCGTCAACTTCCATTTTGGTAATGTCCTGCCGGACGATGTAGAATGGCATGAGCTCACCTCCGCTTTTTTAACACATCAGTTAAAAAATTTCTAATGAAGATTTTAAACCGATGCCGCATCGCCGGTACTTTCGCACGGTTCGCCGCGCCTTTGGGGACTAGACTATGATTAAGCCCAAGCCCCTGTCTTCGTGCCAACCGCTACGGTCAGAGGGCTCTTCCACGATGATTGTCTTTTCTCCTTCGTCGATTTCACCAACTACTTCCGGATCAAACCCCGCAAAGCTGAAACTGGTGATTGCTTTATCCGAGCTCAATTCGTCACTAAATTGAACTTCTACAGGTACAGGGCTATCATCATTTATCCCATCTCCCAATTGTCCAAAAAAGTTATATCCCCACGCCAAGACATTGCCATCTCGATCGAACGCCAAACTGTGAGACGATCCAGCAGCTATCGCAATCACATCGCTTAAGCCACTCACTGGTACCGGCGTATTCCTATCTGTGTTTGTCCCGTCTCCCAATTGTCCACTCGTGTTATATCCCCACGCCAAGACCGTACCATCTGCTTTGAGCGCCAAACTGTAAGACGATCCAGCAGAGCTATCGCAGTTATTTCCCCTTCCAGTACTTGCTTCACCTTGTCCAAAAAACCAAGGTCGCGCACAATGGGATCCTCAAAAACATTGTAATTTCCCACGTGGTCTTCGACGCTTTTGATACCGATCATATCCAGAGCCGCCTTGTTAATTAACTGCGCCGTCCCATCACGGGAAAAAATCTGGATCGGATAAGGAAAGCATTCGATCACTTTGGCAAACAATTTTTGTTCTTTCAAAAGACACTGGAGTGATTCAGACAAGCTCCCTGTATCTTCAATCTTACTTTCCATAGCTTTACCCTCGTTTCTTCTTAAACTAGCATTTTCCGATAAGCAGTGGGAGAAACGCCGGTTTTTTCTTTAAATACCCTGGCGGAATGACCGTTGTAGTCCATATTGCAGGCGGCAAACGCCTCGGCGATGGAAAGGTTGGGATCCAAAAGCTTCTCCTTCACTTTCCCGATTTTATACTTCGTATAATACTCTAAGGGTGTGACGCCGGTATGCCTCTTGAACAGCTTGGTGAAATGCGCCTTGCTGAGACAAGCCGCCTTTGCCGCTTCGCCCAGGTTAAATTTTTCCTTCCAGTGGGTCTCTATGTATTCTTTCGCCTTTTCAATTCCGTCCTTGCCGCGATAAACCCTCCTGTTGATTAAAATTGCCGCCACATAAATCACCAGTTTTTCGTCATCGAAAATAGGGAAAACCGTGATGTCCTGGTATACGGCCTCCACATCTAACTCTTGAAGGCCGTAACGCTGCGCGATCTCTTCCAAAGGCACTCGAACATCGTAAAAATAGACGGTTTCGCCCCGAAAGGCCCGCTTTAACTCCTCAACCAGTCCTGTGGCGATGATGTCAGGATCCTGAAAAACATTGTATTTCCCAACCACCAGGTCCGGATCATTAACACCATATTCCGCCTGCAGAGCCTTATTCACCATCACGGATGTTCCGTCCAGATTAAAGATCTGAATCGGATAGGGAAAAAACTCAATGACCTTGGTCAGCAGTTCGTCTTTCCCAGGAAGCGACTGAAATGACTCGATCATTTTGTCTTCTCTGTCTTTTATGTTATTTTCCACTTTTGATCACCTTTTCCGCTCCTATACCCATGATATTGATCCACTTTTTTCAGGCTCTTTTTTTATATTTATAATTATGTCATAAGTGAATAATGCTCTGTCTATTTCTCTTAAATTTCGTCTTAATACTATTTAGACTTTTGAGCGTCCTGAATACAACTAAATCATATCATATTTCACAGAACTTATTAAATAAGTAAAGATACCCTGTATTATAGACAGAGTATCTACCTGCAATTTTTCTTTTCACCGCAACATCCTGTCATGCCGGACTTATTAGCTAATAAAGGCGAGCTGTTTTACCTCATTACAAAGCTGTTCCGCCAGGTGGTAAGCTTCTTCGGGCGAAATACCCAGCAGTTCGAAAACCCGGTTGACCCTTTCGGCATATTGGGCGGGTTTCCGGGAAAAGGTTTCAATCAGCTTGACCGCCTTTTTTTCGTTGATGCAGTATATATTATTGTAGGCAAACAATGCCTGGTTCAAACAGGAGATGGTACGAAACAGGTGGCCAGCCAGATAATACTTATCGCCTGCCTTTAAACTCGCCTTGGTGAACATTAAAGAGAATTCCGCTTCAAACAGGAAAAAGTTGACCAGGTTTTCCCGCAAGGCAGGGGGATAAGTTCCCGCCTGCCTTTTGAGCGCGCAGAAGCTTTCCTTCCGGGCGTACAGGATTTGACTGATCGCCAGTTCCCCCCGGTACATTGCGCTGATATAGCCATGGGGATGCCCGGTCTGATAATTGGTGGTAACGATTCCCTGCTCCGTGTCCCGGATGACTTGCTCCACCCGCTTTAGATCCCGCAAAATCAAGTCCACATGATAGCCGTTAATGACCAGCCAGCCGCCGGCGTTAATCCAATCCCCCCAGGCTCCCGGCGGCACAACCAGGTCAGGGCGATGCTCGTCATCAAGCTCCGATGCCAATCGATTGAACACCGCAAGGTCAAAAGAGGCCGGATTGTAATAGATGCCGATATCGATATCCGAATCCTCCCGGTGGGTGCCCCTGGCCCGGGAACCGCCTAAAACAATCCCTTCTATGCAAGGCAGAGCGGACAAGCGCTCGGTCACAGCTTTAAGGATTTCATCTACCATCAGTTCCACCCCTTCTTTCGATAACTGCTTAGAATTGCTGCTTAAAATTGTCCCAACACACCGCTTAAGATTATTAATGCCAACTTTTCCGCAAAAACACCCGCCAGGTTACAAATCAATTTCCAAAAGGATGGGGGTGTGGTCTTGCCGGGGCCCGGAATCAAGGATTTCGGACCGAATTACCTTGTCGGCAATCCGATTGCTGACCAGCCAGTAATCAATCCTCCAGCCGGAATTATTGATTTTACTGGTTCTCGCCCGCTGGGACCACCAGGTATAGACCCCGGTCACGTCCCCGTGCAGGTAACGAAAAGTGTCCGTAAAGCCCCTGGCCAACAAATTGGTGAAACCCTCCCGCTCTTCATCGGTAAAGCCGGCGGTATGATGGTTCGTACCAGGATGCGCCAGGTCGATTTCGCGATGGGCCACGTTAAAATCCCCGGTAGCAATCACCGGCTTTTGTTGATCCAATTCGGCCAGGTAATCGGCAAATTTTCTATCCCAGATCTGGCGTTCCGACAAACGATTAAGGTTTTCCCCCGCATTGGGCGTATAGACCTGGCTTAGGAAAAAACGGTCAAATTCCAGGGTGATGATGCGACCTTCAACGTCCATGGTGCTGGGCGCGCCAATTATGGGGAAGGTGACGGTCGGATCGAGGTCTTTTTTATACAAAAACATCGTGCCGGCATAACTCTTCCGGGCCGGTTCCACAGAGCAATTCCAAACAATTGCATAATTCGGGAAGTGGCTTTCAAAGAACTCCATATGTTTTTTCCCAGGACCGTCACCGGGCAGTTTCGTTTCTTGCAAAGCAATCGCATCCGGATCGTGTTCCCCGATTTTCAACAGAACCTGGCGAGACAATTCGCTCCGTACCGAATTTCCTACTATTGCCGCATTTAAGGAATCAATGTTCCAGGAAATAAACTTCAAGAATACCCCTCCTCTTTTTCCACTTGCTACTTTCCCATCTTACGCGCCCTGAAATTGACTTTTTCATCATTATATCATTATACCTTAAACCCTTTGGCAAAGGTCAGACCATAATCGCTTTTCTTCCCTATTTTTCGTCAGCTTAAAAGTTATAAAGGAATCCTCTACAGCCATAAATACTTAGCTTTTGGCAGGGACTTCGTCTTTCATCTCCATAAGTCTCTGCAAGTCTCTTCAAGACACTTTTTGTTGAAACAAAAGAGTATGTTTACTATAATGATTTTGTTAATATAATATTCTGGAGGGTCTGAAATGACTTGTAACAATACAGTTAAATGCCCTTGCACATATCCATGTTCCCGTCGTGGCAAATGCTGCGAATGCGTTGCCTATCACCGCCGAAGCGGCGAAGTGCCGGGCTGCTTCTTCTCCGCAGCCGCTGAAAAGACTTATGACCGGTCAATTGAGAACCTCTACAAGGATTACCAAAAGAACAGTTAAAACAGATTGAAAAATGCTACCGCCAGATTTCCCTGGCGGTAGCATTTTTATTGGTTACTCTACCGGGCTTATTCCACCGCGGATAAACATTCCCGGTCCCCGCCTATTGAGGAATGTGAAGGAGGCGGGCGCCCACAAACCGGTCTGAAGCAAAAGAGGAGCTACAAGAGAATAAACGGAACATCCCGGCAAGATCTCCAACATCCCATGTGCCTCCCACCAGAGCTACCTTTTCATCCGTCCACCCGCCCCACTTTTCATAGAAATAATCAGGAATGTAGGTATTGGGGCCAGTACCTTCTCCGCCTGTTTCGGAAGGCACCAGAAGCCAATCCGCATCATCGGAATAGGCAAAATTTCGCCAATAGGCTTCGTCGGTAGGTAACGGTATACCGATTGCTTTATATTGCCCATCAAACACATTATCAGCAAAGTTTTTAGGATCATCGGTGATATAAGTCCGCCTGTCCTCATCGAGTATGTTCATCCCATCCACAAACTCCCACACATTGCCCCACGGGTCTTCGATTCCCCGATAGCTGACCGGTACTGTAGGATCATCTGCATCTTTACTGCCGGAGGCATTACCTAAGTCATCACAGCCACCTGTCTTTTGGCCGACATGATAAATGACATAGCCTACTTCAGTAGTAAAGGGATCCCCGTCCACAGTAATTGTTACGTTACCATTACTATCCGGGTCCGAAATCCCTGTAATCTCTCTATCCTTAATAACAACTTTCTCCTCATCAATTGAAGTACCTACAGCAATGATCCTGCCTTTCTTAAAATAAGTTGCTGTTTCGCTTTGGCTTCCAGCCACTTTCTTGTCTTCTGGCAAGTGGTTCATTGGGGATAACATACAAAAAGCATAAATATACCTCCTTCTTTCTTCCATTAGTTTTCCTTTGTAGATTGGGCTATCTTGCGTATCAATCTGCCCAACGAAAAGATTAGCCACGAATAATCTTCACATAATATTCCCTGTTTCTTGGCCCGTCAAATTCGCAAAAGTAAATCCCCTGCCAGGTGCCGAGCAGCAAACTTCCTTCCTCGATGATCACCGTGCAGGAAGAGCCCATGAGCGAGGCCTTGATATGAGCGTGGGAATTCCCTTCCGAATGCAAGTATTCTCCCCGTACAGGATAGGTTTTGTCCAGGGCAAAAAGCATGTCCCGCACCACATCCGGGTCGGCATTTTCGTTAATGGTGACCCCGGCTGTAGTGTGAGGCACATAGATGACGGCAATCCCGTCCCGTACCTCGCTGTTTCTGACCGCAGCGGCAACCTGGTCGGTTATATCAATGAACTGCTGGGTTTTTGTGGTTTGGATTCGATGGCGCATCGGGCGGCCCTCCTCCTTCCGGATAATTGTTTTGGGGTTATGTACAACATTAAAATACCATAGTTGACCGCTTTTTGCACTTGATGGGACCAAAAAAGGCATCGGATTATGTTTCGGCGACCATGCGCCTGGCCCGGTGCCTTAGCTCGTGCCCTTTTAGTTCTTGATTTTCAAGTTCCGGAACCGGTTTAAAGTCCCGGCGATTTCATACTTGCGGGGAAGGGCCATATTCCCCGGATGCCCTGCAAAGGGCGACAGCACATCCAGCAGAACTTCTCTTTGAGTACTTTTTGTTTAGAACTTATCGTCATGAGCTTCTCTTTTCGCCAAGCTTCGTCTTTACAGCCAGATTTTATTAAGTTATATTTTAAACAAAATATATTTGGAGAAGATAATTCAACCAGCGATCCTGTTAACTTTCTTGTTGTTTTTAAGGAGTGTGAGCATCAACCATGTTTTTCATCGGAATCTTCGGCGTCAATCAAACCGAAAAACCCATCGGCACCTACAATAATACGATTTGTCCTAATTGTGGCGCCCTGACCCGTTTAGAACTATATAAAAGGTATACCTATTTCCATCTTTTCTTTATCCCCACCTTCAAGTGGAATCTCCAATATTATGCCAAAAGCGGCTGCTGTGACAGTATTTTTGAACTTGACCCCACCATTGGGGCGCAATATGAAAAGGGCTTTAATCCGGACATCCGGGCGGAACATTTACACCCGCTCGTTCAGTTCGAGCCTTTCAAAACCTGTCCCCACTGCCACCGCAAAGTCGAACCGGAATTTAATTATTGTCCCTACTGCGGACAGAAATGCTAAAGCTCAGCGCTATCCAGCTTAAGCACGGCATCCTCTACGCTTGGGACAAAAAAGATGCTATTCCCCTTATTGCTTTCATAGATAAAGTCTTTCAGCGGTTTGCTGGTGTGTTTTGAATAATCTCCGACAATGGCCAGTTTTGTACGATAGTTGATAAATTTTTGCAAGATTTCACCGGCAATGCCTGTACTTAAAACAAAGAAATCATCGGCGACGCATGACTTGGATACGATAAGTTTGTCAAAATCGGTTTCGTATTGTACGGTTGCAATCAAATCCAATGCGGACTGGGCATCTTTGAGCACGATCTCATCAGTAATAACCAGTGCAATATCGTTTTTCTTACCTAATATTTTGTACTCCATGTTATTCTCCCTTTTCAATACTACTTGTAATTAATGAACACAAGGCCAATCAAACAGATCACAATACCGACCAGTTTATTCCAGGTCAGTGCTTCTTTGTAGAGCAGTACCCCCACCAGGATTAACGCTACAGCAAGAAAAGAGCTGTGCACAATCTGGGCCGTACTTATTGGCCATCCGGCCCGGTAGGCATAAATCCATCCGACCTCCAGACCGACCAGTACAACTCCAAAGACAAAGGGAGCCCAGTTTATTTTACTCAACTCTATAATCATATTCGTATCATTGTTTAATACAAAAAACAAAAGCAGGGACACTGCTGCTGAGACCAAATAGGTTACCGTTACAGAAGCAAGGGGAGCCATGTTATTGGGAACAGCTTTTGCACAGATTTGATAAGCTACATTCGATAATACGACCAGGGCGATTGGCCAAACATAGTTTAGATTAAACATTTTGCCTTCCTCCTCGAGTAATAACTTTGTTATCATCTTACACCGCTATCTAATTTCAAACACCCTCTTGTCGAAGGCATCTTGTCCCACTTCTTTGCTATAAACAGGGCACTCTACAAATCTTTCGCAGGTGTCCGGCATTACCTAAATCTAATCTTAATGAATATTAAGAGCGTTAGCAAATCAAAGTTTATTTGCTGACCCGTTTTACTCCCGGCACTTCATAGGTGCCGTTTAATACTTCCGCCGAGGGTTGATACATTCTTAACACCAGATTGAAATCACCATCCGGCGCCGGCAGCCAGTTGGAGATACGGTCTTCCGGCGGCCGACAGTGTTGAATATAGATGTCCAGGGAATCGTCCTCATCGTTATACTCGTTTTAAAGAAATCCATGGCGCTGAGGTCTTCCACCTTGTTTTCCAAAAGCAACATATTAGCCGGTTTTACGATATGCGGGCTCGTGCCCCAGTGCAGTCAGCGTAATTTGCCTGAGGATTCTTCTTGCTTCTTCTTCGTCATGCGAACCCTTCGAGAGGACACGGCCAACCAGCCATGCGGTGTTGGTGGGGGATTTAATTGCTTTTAACCCTGAAGGCAATACCCCCTTCCAGTCCGGCCCCACGATGGCAAACTGCCCGGCTTTGGTTCCGGTAGTGCGGCGCCCTACGCTGGCAAAGGTATTGGTATAGGCATCCATCATTTGCACTTCATAGTACCGATCATCGGTATCAGGAACACTAAGCACCACAGGTTTTTGGGAAAGCTCCAGAAAGGCTGCACAATAAACAGTGTCAACATTAGGCGTAACTACATCTTTGAATTCCGGTGTGATATTGGCATATGTTATCATATGCAGAAAGAAGTTCTACCGTGATATTTATGTTATTTTACTTTACACCTTTTAATAAACAGCCTACAGCCTAACTTCGTAATTTCTGAAGTGAAAGCAAAAGGTTCCTGTTAGAACTCCCGTTTTTTGTAATTATGCAAAGAAAAGAGGTATGAAATCACTAGCAGCAAAATCATTACAGCAAATATTTCAACTGCTATCAGGATATCGGATTGTTTGCTCAAAAACTGCTGGATTGCTTGAATAGAGGCGTTGTCTTTATCACTCATCAATTCTTGCAAAAGTATCGTTCCTCCAAAAAAAATCCCAAAAAACAAAACAAAATTTATTGACTTCGATTTTATATATCCTAATTTAAAATACACGGGAAAAAAGATTCCGGTTACAAGAACCAAAGCAAATAACGCTCCCATAATGCCTTCCAGGGATACGATATATACTTTAATCGGCAGCTCAAATACTTTTACGATGCCTAAAAACAAAAGATAATATCCCATCGAAATTGCCGCAAAAACAAATGTCGAAATATATCTCGCAGTTACTATGGTACTTCTGCTTAACGGCAGACTGTTTAAAAGAACATCTGCTTTGTTTTTTTCATCAAAAGCACAGGCCGACTGAACCATAATATATGAAAACACCATTACACTCGCTGCAAACATAGCACTCCCAGCCTGTTGCAAAGCAAAGATCATGATCAATATATAGAACACCCCAAAAAGTAAATTTCTTTTTTGGATCAGTATATCTTTTAAAATCAGATTAAACATTTTGTACCTCCTTTGCATAATAGAGCATTATATCATCAAGAGAAGGTTTATCAATAATGGCCTTGTCTCCTAAGATCCTTTTTACCTGCTGCCTGTCTCCGGCCAGCCCCTCAAATCCATACGGGGTTTCCTTTATTCCGATAAAATGCTTCCGTACATCGGCATTAAGTATTTCCTTTGGTCCTTTGACCAATCCGTGCTTTTCAACGATATCATCTTTGGCGCAGGAAAACACAATACTTCCATGGTTGATGAATGTTATATAATCCGCGATCTTATCAAGGTCGGAGGTAATATGGGTTGAGAAAAATACACTTTTATTCTCATCCTGGATAAGAAAAGTCAGTATATCCAGCAATTCGCTGCGTATGATGGGGTCAAGCCCGGAAGTCGGTTCATCCATTATTAATAATTCCGCATCATGGGATAAGGCAATAGCGATGGAAAACTTCATTTTCATTCCTTTGGATAGTTCTTTTATCTTAGCCTTAGGAGGTAATGAGAATTCCTTAATGTATTTATTGAAAACACGATCATCCCAGTTTTTATAGAATGAGGCGATCAGTCTTTTCATTTCCATCACAGTTAGTTCTTCATAAAAATAATTTTCATCAAACACAAACCCGATTCTATTCTTTACCTCTTTTTCATACTTGATATTATCCAGTCCAAATATTTTAATTTCCCCATCATTTTTTTTAAGCAAATTCAAAATAAGCTTGATGGTTGTACTTTTTCCTGCCCCGTTGGGGCCAATAAAACCCATAATATATCCTTTTTCCAAAGTAAAACTAATATTATTTATCGCAAAATCCTTAAAGCTCTTTTTTAAATCCCGTACTTCTAAAACAGGTGCCATACTATTCCTCCTCATAAAGTATTGTTAACATTTTTTGCATTTCCTCGAGAGACAACTCAATAGACCTGCCCGCATCAACCGCTTCGGCCAGTTTTTCTTCAACAATTTTCAGGCGCATTTCTTTGAGCAGTTCTTTGTTCTGGGCTGCGACAAAAGAACCCTTGCCTTGTACTGTTACTATATAGCCGTCTTTTTCTAATTCCTCATATGCCTTCTTCGTGGTAATGACGCTTATCTGCAGATCCCTGGCCAGGCTCCGTATGGAAGGAAGCATCTCATTCTCGGCGAGTTCTCCCCTGATAATGATATTTTTAATCTGCTTGACAATCTGTTCATAAATCGGCTCCTGCGAGGAATTAGAAATGATAATATTCATTTATAGTTTCTACCCCTCCCCAACAAACTGTGTATAGGTGTCATTCTGTATATATACAGTATATACAGTTATGGTATTTTTGTCAATAGATCTTGGTTCGCGACCCACCCCAAACCAACGGTGTGCCATAAAAAGTGCAACATACTTTGACTTGATTAAATATGACTATTTGGGCTAAATTAATATCACCTATTAAAATAGCCTAATTTGCCTGTATGACAACCTAATCACCATAAAAGAAAATGACCGGGGCATCCCGGTCCAATACCTCTAGCGTTTCACTATTCGGCCAGTGCTTTCGCTTTCCTTTGGAAGAAAACCGCTCCCCTTCATTGCTATTTCACTTTCTTAATCCTAAGCGTTTATTTAACCGAATAGTCTCAATCAAAGCACAATACTTATCCGCTAAACAGATGATCAGAGCCTCTTTGCTCTTTGGTATTTTGGTAATATTCAACGGCCACATGTGACTCCGGATCGCTTCCTGCTCTTTTTCTGAAATCCCAAAATGTTTTTCGGCGTTGGTACAAGCAATCTCGGAATGAGTAAAACCATGGTTTTTGTGGGATGGATCATCATCATGCCAGTCATAGAGATACAAATCGTGCAGCATGGCCGCTTCGATGAGCTCTTTTTCGTCCGCGTTAAGGTGCAATTTTTCATTAATCAGGTAACTGATCCAGGCCACATTTTCACAGTGCTCCAGGGTGGTGGTTTTGCCATGCTGGATATACTGATCCATTTGTTTTACCACATCGGATTGATAATACTCTTTAAGCAATTCGAGAAACTGCTTTTCCCGAAGCCGCTTTGCAATCCGGTTTTTGCGTCCGGTTAGTTTAAAAACCGCAATCCGTTGAATGGCTTTATTGTAAAAGGCCTTTTGGTTTTCGTAAATTTGATCCACAATATTGGTCATATGATTCTGGAATTCTTCATCCAGGAAAGCAACGTAATTCCGGAAATTGGTCAGGGACGATATGGTTAAGGTGACATCAACCGACACGATGGAAATGAGGATAAGAGCCAGAATATTTAGGACCGGTTCGGATAAAAAGCTAAGTCCTCGATCGACCGGAGGAATCAGGAATTCCATTACGAGGATAGCGGCAAAACCGAAAGCAACGGACGTAGGGACGCTCGTTCTTCCGTTGATATTTAGCGGAAAATCGCTATAATCCCACCATCTTGCCTTGAACAGTTTTTCCAGCGCCCATGAGGTAGGATATTCCAAAACCATGCTGATCACACAACCAATGAAAAAGATCATCCCCCATTCCATCTTCTGGAGGTAACCGGCTTTAACCAGGTCATAGATGCAAAGACCTATCAGCGTTCCAAAGCCGTAAATCGGACAAATCGGGCCATAAAGGAAGCCCCGGTTGGCCCATTTTCGTTCCCGGATGGTGCAATAGATGCTTTCCCAGACCCAGCCCAAAAAACCGAAAAGGAAAAAAGCGATAATATACCTGTTCAATTCAATCACTCGCTTTCATTATCCCACCGTAATAACCCGTAATGACCTGAAAAAAATCACATTGAGAATGCTCATCATAACAAAGACGTAACTTACGGTAATTCGTTTCATTACTGTAGCTACGTCTTTCGTTCCTTCTCTTATCGCTAATTGAGCAACCGTCCCTTATTTAGGGCTTGCTAATAAACGAGAATATCTTAGTAATAGCAAGGGTTTGACGGTACTTTTTGCGAATATAGGTGTAAGGGAATAGAGATAAAACCCCTTAAAATCTTGCACTTGGAGGAGAAAATGTACCGCAAA
>DGEB01000058.1:23665-59377 GCA_002385735.1 Peptococcaceae bacterium UBA3937 | reverse complement strand
AAGATATGCCTAAGTGTGAATTTGAGATAGAAACACCGGAAGGGTTCGCTTCAGGAGAGGTCATTGGCGGCAAGTACACTATCACGTAGAAATGCTGTTTAAGCCCATTAAGATGAAACTGAGAAGAGTGTAGGGCAGAATTGGGTTGTTGAAAAGTATGAAGTTGATAACATGGAATGATTTTATCCTTTTTTTATGGTAAGATAATGATAGTAAAATGTTGGGAGAGCAAGATGGAAATTCTAAAACCGGATTTAATGGTAACGTCGTTGGCCGATATTAATTTGCAAGAATTCCGACAGAAAGAGATGCGCGGCATCATTATCGATTTAGATAATACTATTTCTCCTTGGAAAGCGAACTATATCTCCGCAGAGGCCGATTGTTTTTTGCGGGAGGCTTTGGCATTAGGATATCAGGTTTGCCTGTTAACAAACGCCCGTAAAAAGCGGTCGGAAAAGTTGGTGCGGAAATATTCGATCCATTGCCTTCCCTTTGCTTTAAAACCCAGAAAAAGGGCCTTCCTTAAGGCGCTGGCCTTAATGGGCTTGCCGGCCCATCAGGTCTTGGTAATCGGTGATCAGGTTTTTACGGATGTTTTGGGCGGCAACCGGGCGGGCTGCTTTACGGTTCTGGTGCCGGCTCTTTCCAAAAAAGAATTTGTCGGGACAAAGGTTATGCGGCTTTTTGAAAACCTCGTTAAAACCGATATTACTTATCGCAAGTAAGGATGAATATAATATATGGGATATACTGATAAGAGGAGATTAACAGGAACGGCGCTGGGGTGCGTTCTGAGTAAGGTGGTGAGCAGGCTTGGGGAAAAACATCGTTTTAATCGGTTTTATGGGTACAGGGAAAACGGCCGTGGGGAAAAGATTAGCTGCCCTTTTAAATCGTGAATTTTTTGACAGCGATAATGAAGTTGAAAAAGTCACCGGCATGACGATAAGCCAGTTGTTTAATAAATACGGGGAAGTGCGTTTCCGTTCGGAAGAAAAACTGGTTATCCGGCGCCTGGCCGAGAAGGAAAACTGTATCATTGCTACGGGAGGCGGCGTTATTTTAGACGAAGAAAATATTAAACTACTGGCCAATAACAGTGTCATGATTTGTTTAACGGCGCGGCCGGAAATCATTATGGAACGGGTGAAAAAGCGCAATACCCGTCCTTTGTTAAAAAAAGGGGATTTGTATACCACCATCGTGCAACTGATGAAAGAACGGGAAGAGCTCTATCAATGCGCCGATTATTGTGTGGATACATCGGACCAGGATTTTCAGGAAATTATAGATAAAATCATAATCTTCCTAAAAGAAAAAGGGATTAACGAGAATTAGGCCGACTAAAGCAAGAGAGGATAGAATGGACGCGGAAGATTTGTAATCGTGGCAGGTGCAGGAAGATAAAAAAGAATGTCGAATAAAGATATAATAGAAATATTTACTAAAATAAAAAATTGTCCGGAAGGAGCGTAGTAAAAATGGATGTTTTTTCAATATTAAAAACTGCTACAAAAATGGGCGCATCAGATATTCATCTTTCCGTAGGATCACCGCCTGTTTTTCGGATCACCGGCAAGTTAATCCGTTGGACGGATAATGGGAAGATTGAACCGTTAAGCCGTCATGATACCATGGAAGCCGTCCGTGCTTTGATGGATGAAGAGCAGTTCATTACTTGGCAGGAAAAGGGCGAAGTTGACTTTTCCTATTCTCTTTCCGGGGTAGGCCGTTTCAGGATCAATACCTTCCGGCAGCGGGGTTGCCCCAGTTTGGCCATCCGTCCTGTTCCCCACGAGATCCCGTCGATTGAATCCTTGGGAATCCCCAAGGCAGTGGCGGAACTGTCGGAAAAAAACAGCGGCCTGGTGCTGGTCACCGGACCGACCGGCTGCGGGAAATCCACCACTTTGGCGGCGGTTATCGATTTGATCAATAGCAATAAAGAAAAACATATCATTACCATAGAGGATCCCATCGAATACCTGCACTATCATAAGAAGGGGCTGATTGACCAACGGGAATTGGGTGCCGACACCTATTCCTTTGCCGGGGCTTTGCGGGCCTGCCTGCGACAAGACCCGGACGTCATCCTCATCGGGGAGATGCGTGACCTGGACACCATTTCCACGGCCATTACCGCTGCGGAAACCGGCCATTTGGTCTTTTCCACTTTACATACAATTAACACGGCGCAATCCATTGAGCGGATCATCGACGTCTTCCCACCCAGTCAGCAGGAAATGATCAAAATCCAGCTTTCCACCACTTTGCAGGCGATTGTCACCCAACAGCTCTTGCCGCACGTAAGTGGGACAAAGCGTGTTTTGGCTTGCGAGGTCATGCTTGCCATTCCGGCTATTCGGAACCTGATCAGAGAAGGCCGCATCCACCAGATTCCCACCGTCCTGCAAACGGGCGGCCGTTGGGGGATGCAAACGATGGACCAGTCCTTGCGGGAATTGGTGCATTCCGATAAGATCACCCTGGACACGGCTTTGCAATTCTGTTTTGATAGGGAAAATTTCATGCGCTTCATGAGCGAATAAGCATAATTAAGAAATCGAAATCGACAATAGCGTCGATAAAGGAGCTAGCTTATGTTATTAAGCGTGAAATGTTTAGCGTTCTTTGTTTTCCTGTTGGGTCTAGTGGTGGGGAGTTTTCTGAATGTCTGTATCTACCGGATCCCGCGGAAGGAAAGCATCATCTTTCCCGGGTCCCATTGCCCGTCCTGTCAGCAAAAGCTACAGGCGCGGGATCTTATTCCCTTGTTCAGTTATCTCTTTTTACGGGGGAAATGCCGCTTTTGCGGTGAAAAAATTTCGTTACGGTATCCTCTGATTGAGTTAAGCAATGCCCTGGGCTGGCTGGGCATTCTGGCCCTTGGGGGCTGGGAAATCACTTCAAGGAACATCGCCGGGGGTTTCCTTTTCTCCGTGTTTTTAGTAATTACCATGATCGATTTAAAACACCTGCTCATCCCTAATGTGCTGGTCGCCTGTCTTTTGGTGAGTGGGCTCATTTATCAGTTTTTCTGGGGAGAGCTGAAGATCATGGAGTTGGTGATGGGGATCATCATTGGCTTTGGTGTCCCCGCCCTGATTGCCTTCTTTAGTAAGGGAGGTATGGGTGGGGGTGATATCAAACTATGCGCGGCGATGGGAGCCTGGTTGGGATATCCGGCCATCCTTTACGCCATGTTCCTTGGTGCTTTAGTCGCCGCTATCGTGAGCATTTTTCTTCTACTGTTTAAGCTAAAAACGCGCAAAGATCCTATTCCGTTCGGGCCTTTTTTGGTGTTAGGATTTTTGGCGGTTTTCTTTTTTCAGGAAGAAATCCTGGCCTGGTATTTTTCCTTGATTGGGCCATAAAAACGGCGGAATTCTGGGGCTTTTGCGGTATATTTCGGGTGGAAAACTGAAAGATTAGGAATAAGCCGGAGACGGACGTTTTTTAATAAGGATGAGGAAGCAGAATGGAAAGAAAGCAGATTCAAGAGATATTAAAAAAGGCCCTGAGTTTTGGTGCTGATTTCGCCGAATTATTCTGGGAGCACAAAGAAACTACGGCCTTGAATTGTGAGTCGAACCGGTTGGAAAGGATCATTTCCGGGATTGACGAAGGCGTCGGTATCCGGGTTATGTCTGGAGCCCATGTTTCCTATGCTTATCTGAACGAAACCTCGCTTCCCCGTTTGCTGGAAGCGGCGGAAACAGCTGGGAAGGGAGCCGCCCGAGGGCAGGGAAACATTAACATGAAGCAGCAAGCGTTCTGTCCACCGCCTGCTTCTCTCAGGCTGGAGCTAAAAAAAGCGCCTGCCGAGATCAAAATTGAGGATAAAGCAAAGATTGTCCTTGCGGCGAATCAAGCGGCCCGCAAGGTTGACCAACGAATCCGGCAGGTCACGGTCCATTATGGCGATGTAACCCAAAAAGTGGTGATCGCCAACTCGGAAGGGACTTATGTGGAGGATTTGCGGCTGCGAACGCGGCTTTCGGTTCAGGCGATAGCGACGGAAAGAAACTTATTGCAAACGGGCTTTCAATCGGTTGGGGGCAGTACCGGTTTTGAATTGTTTGCGGAAAACGACCCCTTGCAAGTGGCGGAAAAGGCGGCGCAAAGGGCGGTCTTAATGCTGACTGCTAAACCGGCTCCTTCCGGTAAAATGCCGGTGGTCCTGGCTGGAAAAGCCGGGGGAACAATGATTCACGAAGCGTGTGGGCACGGGCTGGAGGCCGACCTTGTCCAGAAGGGGCTCTCCGTTTATGCCGGAAAGAAAGGGCAGGAGGTAGCTTCTCCTTTGATTTCGGTGGTGGATGACGGCACCTTAAGGCACAAGTTTGGCAGCACCCGTTATGACGATGAGGGGACCTTATGCCGGAAAAGAGTTTTAATCAAAAACGGCATCCTGGAAAATTTCTTGTATGATTTAAAAAGCGCCCGGCTGGACCAGGTCCAATCCACTGGAAACGGGCGCCGGGAATCCTACCAGCATTGCCCGCTTCCCCGCATGAGCAACACCTATATTGTCCCCGGCACCATGGAACCGGAAAAAATTATCCGGGAAACCCGGGAGGGACTGTTGGTGACCGCCATGGGCGGAGGACAGGTCAATACCTTAAACGGGGACTTTGTTTTTGATGTGCCGGAAGCTTATTTAATCAAGGACGGGAAAATCACCCACCCGGTGCGTGGGGCCACCTTGACCGGGAACGGCCCGGCCACCTTGAAACAGGTGGAGATGGTGGGGAAGGATTTGCATTTTAACATTGGGGTATGCGGCAAAGAAGGACAAGGAGTGCCGGTTTCCGACGGGCAACCGACTATCGCCATCCGGGAGTTGATTGTCGGCGGAACCGGGGCGGAAGAGGAAGAAGACGAAGCAGCAGTCGGGAAAAAAGGCGGAGGCCGGAAGCAGGACGAAAAACAAAGGCAGCAACAAGGGCAAGCGCCAAGGCATTTACCGCAAATCCGGCGGTTATAGTGCACACAAGATAGGGCACAGGGAAGCTATAGTGTGCTCAGGAGATAGTGCTCAGGATATAGTGGCACAGGAGATAAAGCACATAGGATATGGTGCAGTGGGGAAAAAGCGTGTGGTAAAGAAAAGGATGGGAAGAAAGGGACGGGCTATTCATGAACGAGATCGCCGAAAAAGTTTTGGAGCTTGCGCAAAAACAAGGCAGCGGACAGGCGGAAGTTTTTCTGATGGACTCGCGGGAAATGACCATCGAAGTATCCGAACAAAAAGTGGATAATTTGCACCTGGCCAAGCAGCGAGGACTAGGCTTGCGGGTGATTGTCGGGCAGAAAATGGGTTATGCTTACAGTGCGGATTTAGCGGCGCCGGCCCTGCAAAAAACCGTGGAGCGAGCGTTCCAAAACGCCAAATTGGCGGAGGAAGATGAGGCTTGGCAACTGGCGACGGCGGAACTGGCCCAGGAAAAGTTGGCGCAGTCCTTAAAGCTTTATGACCAAAAAATCGGCCGGTATTCTTTGGAGGAAAAAATCCAGTTGGCCAAACAGTTGGAAACGGCGGCGCTCCGGTATGATACGCGGGTTAGCCGGGTGGAAAAGGCGGCCTATCAGGATGTGGAGTACCAGGTCGGCCTCTACAACAGCCATGGTGTAGCCCAAAGTTACCGTGGCTCCTATTGCGGCTTATACGGGGTAGCCATCGGGCGGGATGGGGACAGCGCGGAAACCGGCTGGGGCATGAAGTACACTCTCCGTTATCGCGAACTGGATCCGCAGGAAGTGGGAAGGGAAGTAGGAGAAAAGGCGGTGCGGATGCTGGGGGCGCAGGCTATCCCGTCGGGGAAGCTGCCGGTGGTGTTTGAGCCTTATGTGATGACCGGGATTTTAGGCGTATTGCAGACGGCTTTTTCCGGGGAGGCGGTATTGAAAGGAAAATCATTTTTAGCGGGACAGGAAGGTAAGCCAATCGCCAGTCCCCTGGTAAATCTTTATGATCACGGCGCTCTTCCGGGACACCTGGGTTCTGCTCCCTTTGACGGGGAAGGGGTGTCTACCGGGGAAACGGTGCTGGTGCAAAAGGGCTATTTGCAAGGCTTTTTGCATAACCTTTATACCGCGCAAAAAAGTGGGGTTGATTCCACCGGAAACGCCGTAAGGCACAGTTTTAAGTCGACACCGGAGGTGGGGATTACCAACTTTTATCTGGACAAAGGCGCAAGTACGCGTCAGGCCTTATTACAGGAGATTCAAAAAGGTTTTTATGTAACGCAAGCAATGGGTTTACATACGGTTAACCCCATTTCCGGGGATTTTTCCTTAGGTGCGGCGGGATTATTAATTGAAGGAGGTGAGCTGACCAGACCGGTGAAAGGAGTGGTCATTGCCGGCAATTTGCGTACCCTTCTCAAAGGGATTGTGGCCGTGGCCGATGATTTAACCTTTTTTATCGGGAAAGGAGCACCTACCGTGGGGGTGGAAGGGATTACCGTCAGCGGTAATTAATAAAAATTCACAAAAACAGCCTCTTGTTTGGCAAAAACATGAAAAAGTACTGGGAAAACTGGCTTTTTTGTGATAAAATGCAAGTGGAAAAAATTTTAATGAAAATTTAATGAGAAGGTGGTCAAAGATGCCAAGAGTTTGTGTGATTCACGGTCCCAATATTAATTTATTGGGCAAAAGGGAGCCCGAGGTGTATGGGAACATGACCATGAATGAATTGAACAAACAATTGGTGGAGTACGGAAAGGAGCTAGGGATGGAGGTTGACACATTCCAGTCTAACCATGAAGGGGATATAGTCGATAAAATTCAAGAAGCTGAACAATATGATTATTTAATTATTAACCCGGCGGCCTATTCCCATACCAGTGTCGCCATTCGGGATGCCATCAAAGCAGTGAATAAGCCGGCGATGGAGGTACATATCAGCAATATTTATAAACGGGAAAGTTTCCGTCAACATTCCTTGTTGTCAGATGTGGTCCAAGGACAAATCACCGGATTGGGGGTTCCAGGCTACCGCCTGGCGTTGGAAGCAGCTGCATATTTCCTGGGGGAAAAGGAACCGGATAAAATTGAGTAATGACCATCTGGAGCATCTTGCTCAGTTTAAAGCAGCACTACAGACACAAGGTTTGGATGCTTTTCTCATTACCGATGCGGTGCACTGTTTTTATTTAAGTGGGTTTACCGGGACCAACGGCTGGCTCTTGATTACGGCGGCACAGGAGCAGGATTATCTGGTTACCGATTTTCGCTATCAGGAGCAGGCGGCGGAGCAAGTGACCGGCTTGCGGATTGAGCTGCAGGGTGCTTCCGCCGTAACCACAATCAGCGAGTTGGCTCAGCAATGTGGTTTAAAAACCATCGGGCTGGACCAGGAAAAGGTGACCTTGGCGGTCTATGCTCAGTTGAAGGAAGCCATGCCACAGGTCACCTTGCTTCCTTCGGCCAATCCGGCCACGGAGATTCGCAAGCGAAAAAATTCCCAAGAGCTGCAGTTCATCAAAAAAGCGGTGGAAATCGCCGATAAAGCTTTTCTGCATCTCTTGGATTATGTGCGCCCCGGGTTAAGCGAAAAAGAAATTGCCCTGGAGTTGGAATTTTTCATGCGCCGTTTGGGCGGGACGAAAAACGCTTTTGAAACCATCGTCGCTTCCGGTGAGCGCTCGGCTTTGCCCCATGGAGTAGCCTCCAACAGGATTCTGCAAGACGGTGATCTGGTGCTCCTGGATTTTGGAACCGTCTATCAGGGTTATCATTCGGATCTGACGCGAACCCTTTATATCGGCGAACCTGATGGAAAGGCGCGGGAAATATATCAACTGGTCCTTAGGGCGCAAGAAGCGGTTCTAGCGCAGATTCAGCCGGGAATGAAGGCGAACGAGTTGGATGCCATTGCCAGGAAGATGATCGCCGAAGCCGGCTATGGGGCGGAATTCGGCCACGGGCTGGGGCATGGCGTAGGCTTGGAAATCCATGAAAAACCAAGTTTGTCTCCACGGGACGAGACGGTTCTTGAGCCCGGGATGGTTGTAACGGTGGAACCAGGCATTTATTTGCCACGGTGGGGTGGGATCCGCATCGAAGATATGGTGGTGATAACTCCCGGTGGCTGTGAGATCTTAACCAAGTCCCCCAAAGTATTGCAACTACATAATTAATTTACTTTGATTTGAGGAGGTACAACATGATTTCAACGACAGATTTTCGAACAGGGATTACTTTTGAATTAGAAGGAGATGTGGTTCAACTTCTAGAATTCCAGCATGTCAAACCCGGAAAAGGAGCGGCCTTCGTTCGTTGCAAATTACGCAGTGTGAAAACCGGCGCGGTAATTGAGAAAACCTTCCGTCCCGGCGAGAAATTCCCCAAGGCCCATATTGACCGGAAAGAGATGCAGTACCTGTATAAAGAAGGAGACACCTGGGTCTTCATGGATACGGAAACCTACGAACAGGTCTCCATCCTGGAAAGCCTGTTGGAAGATGCGCCCAAGTATCTGAAAGAAAACATGACTACCGGTATCTTGTTTTACCAGGGGCAGGTCATTGGCATCGATCTGCCGAAACAAGTTGAACTAAAGGTCGTGGCTACCGAACCTGGCGTGAAAGGGGATACGGCCACCGGTGGCAGCAAACCGGCCACGTTGGAAACGGGGTTAGTCGTGCAAGTGCCTTTTTTTGTAAACGAAAACGATGTTTTAATCATTGACACCCGCACCGGGGAATATGTCAGCAGGGCATAAGGGAGTATAGAAAGGGCCGACAGTTGGAGAAAATAGAGAAGCGAACTACCTGGTAAGATCCTTGGCATTGGACAGAACTGCTTGATGCTCGGGTAAACGAAGATAGGAGGTAAATTAATTGAGTGACTTAAAAGAAAAAGTTGCTTATTTGCAAGGTCTGGCCGATGGATTGGAGCTGGATGAAGACAGTAAAGAAGCCAAATTATGCAATTCAATTATTGAAGTGCTTGCGGAAATGGCCAGTTCCATCGAGGACCTGGAAAGCTATGTGGAAGCCCTTGACGAAGACTTAGGGTTGGTAGAAGACGATCTGTACGGCGAGGAGGGCGATGAGGATTATGACGAAGCTGATTATGCCCGGGGAAATTGCCAGGGCAAATATATCGAAGTAGCCTGTCCGAAATGTCATGAAATCGTCAATCTTGATTCCTGTATGCTGGAAGATGACAATGTTACCGAAATAACCTGCCCCAACTGTGATGAGCTTCTCCATGTCAACGAAAACAGCAATCTGCAAATGAGCGACAATGCTGACCAACAACCCGAACCGTAAATCAGGGTGCAAATGAGAAGATAAACTTTAGAGATAATGAAGGTGAGTAGGGTATCCCCGTGACCAAACAGATACGGGGATTTTTTCTAACCATATATATGTAATGAATATATGTAATGACGAAAAGATAAACAATGCTGGAAAAAGAATTGGAAATGGGATGAAGATAAAAATGAGCAGTCTAAATGAGACACCACGGTCCAACCGTTTGCATATAGCGCTTTTTGGCGTGACCAACGCCGGAAAATCCAGTTTAATCAACGCTCTTACCGGGCAGGAGATAGCCCTGGTTTCCGCGGTAAGAGGTACCACCACGGACCCGGTTTACAAGGCGATGGAACTGTTGCCGCTGGGGCCGGTTGTTTTCATCGATACGGCCGGCTTGGACGACAAGAGCGAACTGGGGGCACTGCGGAAAAGCAAAACCGTGGAGGTTTTAAATAAAACGGATGTGGCTCTCCTGGTTCTTGACGCCACGCAAGGCGCCACGGCAGATGACCGAGAACTTTTAGCCCTCCTGAAAGAGAAAAAAATCCCGGTGTTGGGCGTGCTCAATAAAAGCGACGGGGTGGAGGAAGCCCGGGAAAAGGGGGCCGCCCTCCAAAAAGAGTTAGGCATCAAAATAATCCCGGTCAGCGCCCAAAGGGGAGAAGGCTTGCCCGAACTGAAAAGGGCTTTGGTGCAGTTGGCCCCGGCTGGGAAAGAGGAACGCCCGATTGTGGCCGATTTGTTTCAACCAGGGGAAATCGGGCTGCTGGTTGTTCCCATTGACGCTTCGGCCCCCAAGGGCCGGTTGATTCTTCCTCAGCAGCAGACCTTGCGCGAGATGCTCGACCATCATATAACGGCGGTGGTCTGCCGGGAAACCAAGTTGCGGGAAACTTTACAAAAGCTAAAGGAAAAACCACGGTTGGTGATTACCGATTCGCAGGTTTTTCAAAAAGTGGCCACCGATACGCCCCCGGACATACCCCTAACCTCTTTTTCCATCCTTTTTGCGCGGTATAAAGGGGATTTAAAAGAATTGGTAAAGGGGGCCAGGGCGGTGGAAAAACTCCGGGACGGGGACAAAGTGCTGATTGCCGAAGCTTGTACCCACCACCGTCAGGATGATGATATCGGGACGGTGAAAATCCCCCGCTGGCTGGGGGAGAAAACCGGGAAAAAATTAGTCATTGAGTATTCCAGTGGTTTATCCTTTCCCGCTAATTTGCACGAATATGCCTTAATCGTTCATTGTGCCGGCTGTATGTTAAATGAGCGGGCGATGCTTTACAGGATCAGAGAGGCGCAGGCCGCCGGTGTGCCCATTGTCAACTACGGTGTCTTAATCGCTTACCTGCACGGCATCCTGGAGCGGGCCATCCGCCCATTTATGAAGGAGTTGGACAGTTAAGGGAGGACAGATTTTGAGGACAGACTTTTTAGAACCTGAAAAAGGTTCTATTTTTTTTGCATATCTTTTCCGCTTGGACAATATATTAGTATTGTCCAAGTTATCCGAAGAGGTGAAAAAGTGTGGCCAAGGTGTTTTTTAGCAATAGTAGCAATAGCAATTACAGCAATAACAACGAACAAAAGAGCGAGGAGTGCCATAAGGATACCGGTGATAGCACCGGCCATAACCGCGCAAAGAATAACGGCGAGGGCCAGGCACCGTTAACCGTTACTTCTTTAAGCTGGTTTCAGGTTCTTGCGCCCTCCATCCAACAACTGGTGGTCGATGGATTGCAGCCCTATTTAAGCGAAATCGAGGAAATCCGTTTACGCATCAAAAGACCACTGCTTTTTCGTCTCGGCGACCTTGAACTTACTGTTAGCAAGGACAGAAAAATTACCAGGCGGCTGGAGGAGGGACAACTTGTTTCCAGAGAAGACTTGGACCAAACCCTTCAGATCCTGAGTCAGCATTCCCTTTATGCCTGGGAAGACGAGTTTAAGAACGGCTATCTAACGATCCCGGGTGGGCACCGGGTGGGAATTGTAGGAAGAGCGGTCATCGCAAAAGGAATGGTGAAGACTTTGAAGGAGATTTCCGGGATTAATTACCGGATTGGCCGGCAGATTCTCGGGTGTGCCGACAAGGTATTGCCTTTCCTTTTAAAAAATAACCGGCAGCTTTATCATACTTTACTGGTTTCACCGCCGCAATGCGGCAAAACCACCCTGCTCAGGGACATCGCCAGGCAATTGAGCAATGGGGTCGAGGCCTTCGATTTTCCCGGCGTCAATGTGGGTCTTGTGGATGAACGGTCCGAAATCGCCGGGATGTACCAGGGGGAACCGCAATTTCAGATTGGGATGAGAACAGATGTGTTGGATGCTTGTCCCAAGGCCCAGGGTATGATGATGTTAATCCGGTCCATGTCGCCGCAAGTGTTGATTACCGATGAAATAGGCAAACATGAGGATTTGGAGGCCATGTATCAAGCCTTGCAAGCCGGAGTGACGGTCATTACAACCGTCCATGGGGATAATGTGGATGAGCTGAAGCAACGGCCCAACCTGCAAACCCTTTTGCAGTGGCATTTTTTTGAGCGGATCATCATTTTAAGTCGTCGCCAAGGGGTGGGCACCATTGAAAAAATCCTGGACGGGAGAACGATGGAAAGGGTGAATTAGGGTGTGCAAATTGCTGGGAGCGATCTTAATTTTGCTTGGCTGCAGCTATTGGGGCTGGAAGATTTCCAGCCTCTACCGCAAAAGGACGGAACTGTTTCGTTTTTTGCAAAACGGCTTAACCATGCTCGAAGCAGAGATTAATTATACAGCTACCCCATTGCCGCTGGCTTTGGAAAGGGTAGGGCGGAAAAGTAACCGGTTTTGCCAAGCTTTATTTTTACAAGCGGCGCATATCTTGCAAGCCCAAAAGACTGTTTCGGCGGGGGAAGCGTGGCAGACGGGAATTGCCGCATTAGCCGCCGAAGTCCCTCTGTCCAAAGAGGAAAGCGAAATCCTGCAGCTTTTCGGATATAGTTTGGGAGGATCGGATAAGGAAGAGCAATTAAAAAATATCGCCTTGACCAAAAAACAACTGTTTATCGTACAAAAGAAAGCGGAGGAAGAGCAAGGAAAGAAGCAAAAGCTGTGTCAATATCTAAGTTTTTGTTTGGGAGCCGTGCTGGTACTGCTTTTAATCTAAAATAAACCAACAGTAACCGGGAAATGAAGCGCGGAGCTAAACACAGAGTAAGTAGAAGGGACTGGAATTGATGAATATTGAATTGATTTTTCAAATTGCGGGAATCGGGATTTTAACGGCCATTTTTCATACGATTTTGAAGCAGGCGGAAAAAGAAGAATATGCGTTCATCGCTACCTTAGCCGGGGTGTCCATTGCATTATTGATGGTGGTGCAACTCCTGGCGGAATTATTGGAAACGGTGAAAGGGGTTTTCTTTTTGTAAGTTTTCCGGATATCTTTAAGGCTTAAGGCAGGTGAAACACGAGAAAATGGAGGTTTTTCAGGTGGTGGGAATCGGCCTTACCGGCACGATTCTGGCCGTTTATGTGAAAGAGAGCAATAAGGAGATGGCGGTTTTTATCAGTCTGGCCACCGGCCTAATCCTGTTTATTTTTGCCCTAAGCAAAATGGGTACCGTCCTTGAGGTGATGAATGAATTGGCGGCCCGGGCGCAGATCAATATGTTTTATCTGACCACCGTCTTAAAAATCATGGGTATCGCCTATATTGCCGAATTTGGCGCCCAGGTGTGCAAGGATGCGGGAGAAGGTTCCATTGCCACCAAAATAGAACTGGCGGCCAAAATTTTAGTATTGGCACTTGCCCTGCCGATTATCACGGCGATTTTGGAATCGATTCTGCGGCTGATTCCCTCTTGAGGTGTAAAAAAATGAACAGGGAAAAAAAACTGGTTATCGTCCTCCTATGTTTTTGGCAATTATTTGTCGTAAGCCTCCTATCGGCAGCGCCCATCGGAAAAGCAGCGGAAGCTGCGGAAGTGGGGGAAGCAGTGGAAGCAGCGGAAGCTGTGGAAGCGGGGGAAGCAGTGGAAGCAGCGGAAGCTGTGGAAGCGGGGGAAGCGGGGAAGCTGGGGGAAGCGCTGCCTTCCCTTTTGACCCCGGAAGAAATCCTGGCCGAACAGCAGAAAAATATTGACTGGGAAGAGCTGGAGCGTTTTTTGCACGAAGTGGATCGGGAGATAGGGGATCTGCTCCCTGCAGGGTCGCTTCGGCAATTGGTCAAAAAAATTGCGGCAGGCGAGTTGCAGATCGCGCCTGAGGAGCTTCTTTCCAGCATCATGACCTTTTTTTGGCGGGAGCTCATTGTCAACCTTTCTGTCCTGGGCAAGCTGCTGTTAATTGCGGTAATTTGCGCGCTTTTGCAGTCTTTACAGTCGGCTTTTGAACAGGGCACCGTGGCCAAACTGGCGCACTTTGTCTGCTTTTTGGTGGTGATTACCCTCGCGGCAGGTTCTTTTAAGCTGGCCATGGGCACAGGGTTAGCCGCGATCGAAAAAATGGTCGGTTTCATGCAAGTCCTCTTACCAATCTTGTTGGTATTACTGACTACTTTAGGAGGCTTAACCACCGTATCGCTGCTGCAACCTTTTCTCCTGGTCTTTCTCAGCTTTATGTCCACCTTCTGCCAGAGTGTCGTTTTCCCTTTGATCGGGCTTGCCGCCGTGCTGGCCATCGTCAATCATCTTTCGGAGACCTTTAAAATCTCGCAACTGGTCAGCCTTTTTAAACAATTTACGAAAGTGGGCCTTGGTTTGGTGTTAACCCTCTTTATCGGGGTAATCACCGTGGAAGGGGTTGCGGGCAGCGTGTTGGACGGGGTTACCTTGCGCACGGCCAAATATATGACCGGCGCCTTTGTGCCGGTTGCGGGCGGGATGTTTGCCGACGCGCTGGATGCCGTGATCGGGGGTTCCTTGATTCTTAAAAATGCCCTTGGTTTAGCCGGGGTCTTGGTGCTGGGGGCAATTGTTCTGTTTCCTGTACTTAAAATCCTGGCTCTTGCCGTGCTCTACCGTTTAGCCTCCGCTTTAATGCAGCCCTTGGGCGATTCCCTGTTGGCCAATACGCTGGAGGATTTTGCCGGCTGCTTGTTTCTCACTTTTGCCGTGGTGGCCGCCGTGGCGATGATGTTTTTTATGACCATTGCGATTATTGTAGGAGCGGCTAATTTTACGGTCATGTTGCGGTAGGCGGAGAGACACTGTTGGAGGCTTGCCGGTAATGGGGGAAAAAGCCTGCTAAATAAAATGAGCCAGGATGAAAGAGGTGACTGAAGAATGCGCGTCTTAACGGAAATTGTCCGCGATATAGTAGTCATTCTGCTTTTAACCACTTTATTGCAAATGCTGCTTCCTTCCTATAATCTGCGGCGTTTTCTCAAGGTGGCGATGGGGCTTTTTGTGCTGATTACGCTGCTCAATCCTTTGATGCAACTAGTGAACACAGCGCGTAACGAAAGCATTGCGGCTTTTGCCTTTTCTCAGCCTAAGGAGTTGAAAGGCCAAGAAACGGGTTTAATGCTTTTTGAAGAAAACTTCCAACAGCGTACGGAGCAACAAATTGCCTCTTTAATTAAATTGGTTAATGCCGTGCCGGAAGTAGAGGTAGAGGTGCGCTTAAAGCAAAGTGGCAGCAAGGTGAAGCGTGAATCGATTGCCGAGGTTATTGTGACAATCGAGAAGGAAAAACTGCCGGCGGAAAGGGGGATCGCTGCGCTAAAAGCGCGGCCTCAACCGGAGCCCGGGCCAGAAGGGTCAATGATGCCAAGCGGTACGACCGGGCAAGAGCGGAGAGCCAGCTCAAGCGGTGCAACCTGGCAGAAGGGGGCGGCGCTGCCAGGTGCGACCCGGCAGGAGGGGGCGGCGCTGCCAGGTGCGACCCGGCAGGAGGCGACAGCGGAAGCGGAACGGGCCATGGAACAGGAACTGGTCGCTACGGTCTGCCG
The DNA here is from genome assembly GCA_002385735.1 of Peptococcaceae bacterium UBA3937. Lineage (GTDB taxonomy): Bacteria > Bacillota > Peptococcia > DRI-13 > DTU073 > UBA3937. The sequence goes on along the minus strand of DGEB01000058.1, from coordinate 44,161 downwards.
GTATTTTGGGCTGAAAGCAAGTCAGGTGAACGTACAATTTAGATAGCTGTTGGTTACAACACGAAAATGTTCAGAAAATCGAAAATGATCAAAACTATGGAGGACGGCAAGGATGAACGAGAATTGGAAGGCCTTGTTTAATGTAAAGGGGAAATATGGAGTCTGGGGAATCGCAGCCTTTATTGTGCTGGGAATTCTGCTCATGGTTGTGCCGGGCTTTTTACTGGAGCCGAAGGGAAACCCGCCCGGCGGGCAGGCGCGGCAGCATCCTGGGGAAAGGGAGCAGCTTGCCGACGATTCTTTGCTGCAACTGGAAGAGCAGTACGCCCGGCAAGCCGAAAAAATATTAAACCAGGGGGCGCACTTCGGCAAGGTAAGTGTGGCGGTGACTTTAGAAGCGGGACCGGAACAGGATTTTGCCCGCAATATCCAAAACCGGCAATCGGTGGTGGAAGAAAGTGACCCCGGTGGAGCGCAAAGAATTACCAGTGAATCCCAGGAGGAGGTTGAATATGTTTTTGCCCAGGGGCGAGGGGATCCGCTGGTGCTGCGCGAAAAAAGCGCGCAAATCAAAGGAGTGCTGGTAATTGCGGAAGGAGCGGCAGATTCCGCGATCAAACACCAGTTGAGTGAAGCGGTGCAATCGCTTTTTGATTTACCGGCACATCGTGTCATGATACTTCCCATGAAAGGTAGGTAAAGAACATGCCCATCAAGAACATCACCACCATTTTCATCCGTTTTAAAAGTCTTTTAACCTTTGGTTTAGTGTTGTTTGGCGTATCTTTTGTCTGGTTTTCGATTACTTCCCTGTGGCAGGAAAACCAGATGCGCAAAGATGCAACAAGCGGCATCGTGAACGAAGAAAGCGCTCTTGAAAAAAACGGTGCCCAGGGCGGCGCCGGGCACGCTGCGGAAGCCGGTTCAAAAGAGGCCGGCCAGGCCGAAACAACGATTGCGATAAGGAAGGAGGGAAACGGGCCAGAGGAAGAGAAAGCTTTAGGGGAACAGGGGGGAGATTTCTTTCACGAATACCGGATTGAGCGGGAAAGAACCTTGAGCGAACAAATCGAAATACTAAACGAAATCATTCATCATCCTGATTCCAGTGCGCAAGTACGTACCGACGCCCAGCAAAAATTGATTGCCTTTACCGAAAAAATGGGGCGGGAATCACGCATCGAAAATGCGCTCATGGCCAAAGGGTTTTCGGAAGCGATTGCCGTCATTCAGGAACCCTCTGTCATGGTGATTGTTCCTTCCGAGGGCTTTCGCCAGGACGAAATCGCCCGGATTGCCGATCTGGTGACGAAAATTGCCGAATGCCGGTGGGAGGATGTGATTATCATCCCGAAAACCAAGTAATCTTTTTCTAAATTCATACCTGTCAATGTTTGTTAAATCATAGTGATTCTGTTATAATATTCATTGTATAATAGGAGGGGAACAGAAAATGGTAGATAATGTAGAGCATGAAGTGCCGGAACAAACCATTCAAACGGAAGAAGGTACCGTTAAGATTTCGGAAGAAGTGGTGTCAATTATCGCCGGTCTGGCCGTTTCCGAAGTAAAGGGCGTGGCGGGCATGAGCGGTGGGATTGTGGGCGGTATTGCCGAGTTTGTCGGGAAAAAGAATCCTTCCCGGGGCATCAAGGTGCAGGTCGGGGAGAAAGAAGCCGCGGTGGACGTTTTCGTGATTATCGAGTTCGGGATGAGAATTCCGGAAGTTGCCCACGAGATCCAGCGTAATGTGAAAAAGGCAATTGAAAGCATGACCGGATTAAAGGTCGTGGAAATCAACGTGCATGTGCAGGGCGTGGCTTTGCCCAGTAATGCGAAGGAGAGCAAAGAGGCCAAAGAGGCGAAAGAAACCAAAGAAGCCCAGGAGAACAAAGAAGGCTAATAGAGCCGAGTGTTGATTAGGTAGGAGGATGACGATGACGAATACCGGAGCGCGACTGATTATTGGCATCTTATCATTAGGTTATTTGTGCCTATCCATAATATTGCTAACCATGTTACTTTTTAGCTGGCCGTTGGGGATCGGCAGCCTGGAGAGTTTTTTGGCCAATCTCAATGTGCGCTGGACAGTGGGTGTAAGCGCACTGGTCGTTTTCCTGCTCTCGCTGGTCCTTTTGGGGCGCAGCTTCGGTAGACGTCCGGTTAAATTTTCCATCCTGCAGGAAACCGAATTAGGCCAGGTTAATATCACCATGTCAGCTTTGGAACAGTTGGTTATAAAAGGCGCCAGCGCCGTTTCGGGAGTAAGGGAAGTGAAACCGACCCTTAAATTAACAGGAAGAGGCATCACCCTGCTCTTGAAGGTGCACGTCCTACCTGATATCAATATTCCACAAACGACCAGTGAATTGCAGCGTATAGTAAGGGATTATCTTTTGAAAACATCGGGGACAAGTCTGCACGAGATTAAGGTACAGGTTACGAAAGTCAGCATGGAAGCCGCTCGATTACCCAAAATCAGCCGTGTCGAATAGGAGGCAGGGAGCTTAATGCTTGAACAAATCATTGCGGTCATTATCAAGCATCGTGGTAAAGTCATTGGGATGTCAATCGGCCTAGTTTTTGGCCTGATGGTGATTAACATGGGTTTCTGGCAGACACTGTTTGTGACTTTCTGTCTTGCGGTGGGTTATGCCATCGGCAAGCGGGTTGATGATAACGAGAGTCTCAAGGAAGTAATCGATAGAATTGTGAAAGAAAAATAGCTTAACTCCACCGATTTGGGGATTATAGAGATAGGACAATTAAGAAAAAGGGGGAGCCTTTTTGGGCAGACGTTTAGCGCGTGAATTAGCCATGAAAGCATTATTTGCCCGGGATGTGGGAAACAATGAACCCATGGAGCTTCTGGCAAGGCTATATGAAGAAGTAAAGATCAGTGATGAAGCGAGAGCATTCAGTGGCCAGTTGGTTAAGGGGGTCGAAGAAAACCAAAAGCTGCTGGACGAGGCGATCGACCGTTATGCCATTGAGTGGCGCCTGGAAAGAATTGCGGCGGTGGAAAAAAATATTTTGCGCATTGCCCTTTATGAGATGCTTTACCTGCCGGAAACGCCGCCCCCGGTTGTGATTAACGAAGCGATTGAGATTGCCAAGCTGTATGGAGGAGACGAGTCCCCCCGCTTTATTAACGGGATCTTAGGAAAGGTTTCCCAGGGTTTGCCTCAGTTGCGGGAAGACCTTAAGGGCACCGACTGAGCTTGTCATGAGCAGATCATGAGCTTTAACCGGGCTTAAATACTAAGCTACTTAGTATTTCGTCCCGAAAGGAATCGTCTGGTTACATCGATGATGATTACATAGATAATTTTAATATAAGTAAAGGTTCGTGTTGTAAGTGTTTTTGGGTATTGATACAAGCTGTTATACCACTTCGCTTGCGTTAGTCGACGATGAAAAAAACTTAATCGACGAAAAGAGGATGGTTCTTCCCGTCGCGATTGGAACCCAAGGGCTGCGGCAATCCACAGCCCTCTTTTATCATTTACAGAACCTTCCGGTAGCTTTTCATGAGCTTTTTGCGGCGCAAAAAAGAGAGGAAAAGATTAAAGCCATTGCTGTAAGCGCCGCACCGTCACCACGGGTCGATGCCTACTTGCCGGTCTTCCGGGCGGGACTTTCCGTTGCGGAAAGCATTAGTGCCTGTCTGGGTGTGCCTTTAGTGAAAACTAGTCACCAGGAAGGACATCTGGCCGCCGGGATATGGCATTGCGGGGAAGCTCTGGGTAAAGAATTTCTGGCTTTTCATCTTTCCGGAGGGACCACCGAGCTCCTGTTGGTTCGTTTGCATCACGTGCAACCTTTACGCTTTGAGATTAAAATACTGGGGGCTTCTCAGGATATCCACGCCGGTCAGCTCGTGGACCGGGTGGGGGTGGCCTTGGGCTTTCCTTTTCCGGCCGGACGATTTCTGGAAAACCTGGCGGCACAAGCCTTGCCGGAAAGAGCAGGAAAAAGCGCCGGCCATAGCGAAATGAAAAAAGATAGTGAAAAAAACGAACTGAAAATAGAGGTATTGATCCCCTCGTCGGTAAAGGGCTATCAGATGAGTTTTTCCGGAGCGGAAACCCGGGCCAAAGACATGATTAAAAAGGGCATCGCTCCCTGGAAAATTGCCCGGGCTGTCGAGAATTGTCTTGCCGCGACGGTGGAAAAGGTGGCGCGCAAGGGAATTAGTGAAACGGGGCTCACCAAGGTCTTGTTCGTGGGTGGCGTAATGTCCAACCAGTACCTGCGCCATCGCCTGCGGAAACGCCTGGAACATCCGGCGGTGGGAGCCAGGCTGTTTTTTGCCGATCCGGCGTACAGCAGTGATAATGCGGCAGGGGTTGCTTTAGTCGCCCGAAGCCTTTTCTATCCTTGGTGACCGGGCGCAAGGGGATTTTTTGTAAGAGAAAACTGGGCAAGAGTAAACTTAATATGGAGGTATCTTGGAAAATGCTGAGTCAAATTATTGATGGCAAAGCCGTTGCTCAAGAAATCCGGAAAAAAGTGGCGGCGGAAGTGCAGAAATTGCGGGAGAGCGGAACAATCCCCGGTTTAGCGGTTATTTTGGTGGGGAATGATCCTGCCTCCGAACTTTATGTGAACAATAAGGCAAAAGCCTGTGAGGAATGTGGCATTAATTCCAAAGTAATTCGTTTGCCACAAAAAACACCGGAAGACGAACTGTTACTGTTAGTGAAACAGTTAAATTACGATCCGGAGATTCACGGGATTTTGGTGCAACTTCCCTTGCCCTTGCAAATCAGGGAAAGAGCGATTATCGAAGCGATCTCGCCCTTAAAAGATGTGGACGGCATTCATCCGGAAAACATCGGGAAACTGTGGACCGGCAACGCCTATTTAAAACCATGTACGCCTTATGGTTGTATGGAGTTGCTTAAAAGGACCGTACCCGATCTGCGGGGTAAGAAAGCAGTCGTCATTGGCCGCAGCATTCTGGTGGGAAAACCGATGGCTGCTTTATTGCTCCAGGAAAACGCAACGGTGACCCTTTGCCATTCCTATACCCAGAACCTGCCGGGCATTACCCGTTCGGCCGATATTTTGGTGGTGGCCATCGGCAAGCCCGGTTACGTTAAGGGTGAGATGATTAAACCCGGCGCCGTGGTCATCGATGTAGGGATTAACCGGATTGAGGGCAAAATTACCGGGGACGTGGATTTTGCCTCCGCTTCCGAACGAGCCGGCTGGCTTACGCCGGTGCCGGGCGGGGTTGGGCCGATGACCATCGCCATGCTGATGCAAAACACGCTGGAGGCCGTTTATGGACAGAAAAATATACTCCGTTAGTGAATTAAGCCTTTATCTCAAAGGTCTCATTGATCAGGATCAACAGTTGGCCGGTTTTTGGCTGCGGGGTGAAATCACCAATTTCAAAAGACACACTTCCGGCCATCTCTATTTTTCCTTAAAAGACGAAAGCAGCACGATCCGGGCGGTGATGTTCAGAAGCCGGGCCGCCGGTTTAAAGTTTACGCCCCGGGACGGGCTGGATTGTCTCGTGCGGGGTTATGTTTCCCTTTACGCGAAAGAAACCGCTTTGCAATTTTATGCGGAAGAACTGGTGCCGGCGGGTCTGGGGTTGCAAAGTATCGCCCTGGCCGAATTAAAAGAAAAGCTCCAGAAAAAAGGCTACTTTGCGCCCGAGCGCAAAAGGTCATTGCCCATCCTGCCCCAGGGGGTAGGGGTGGTCAGTTCGCCCACCGGGGCCGCCATCCGGGATATCAGCCGGGTGATTCAAAGGAGATACCCGGGGATGCCCATCATTCTTTATCCCAGCCTGGTGCAAGGCGAAAAAGCGGCGGAAAGTGTCGCCGAAGGAATCCGGATCCTGTGCACCCGTTCCGATTTAGATGTGATTATTGTGGCCAGGGGCGGCGGATCAGCGGAAGATTTATCAGTCTTTAACGAGGAAATCGTGGCGGATGCGATTTTTCAGTCCACCAAGCCGGTTGTTTCGGCGATTGGGCATGAGATTGATTTTACGATTACCGATTTAGTGGCCGATGTCCGGGCGGCGACACCTTCCATGGCCGGGGAATTGGTTGTGCCGGTGAAAGCCGAGCTGATTCAGATGCTGCATAAACAGAAGGAACACCTTTTTCACCTGCTCGATCAGCGGATTAACCGGGAGAAAATGCGCCTGTCTTATCTTACCGAAACCCGGATGATCAGAAATCCGGAGCGCTGGCTGGATCAATTCCGGGAAGAACTGGGTCAGAAGGAAGAAAAACTGTCCAATAGCATGCACATTCTTCTTAAGCAAGCCAATTACAATTTGTCCGTGGCGGCGGCCAAGTTGAATTCGCTCAGTCCCTTGTCTACTTTGGCACGGGGCTACAGTATCTGTAAGGGGCCCGACGGGCATATCCTGACCGACAGCAGAAAAGTGGCCGTCAATGACCGCATCTATGTGCAGCTATGTTCCGGAAGCTTGAATTGCAGTGTGTTGACAAAGGAGGATTGTGAAGATGCCTCAGGTAGATAAAGAGCATAAAGATAGTTATGAAGCCAGTATCAAAAAGCTGGAAGAGATTATTGCCCGCCTGGAAAAAGGGGAAATCACCCTTGAGCAAGGCTTGTCCTATTTTGAAGAAGGGATTGCCCTGATTAGGAAATGCCAAAGTTTACTGGACCGGGCGGCCGAAAAGGTGCAGGTCCTGCAAGAAGGGGAACTGGCGGAATTAGCCGATTTTAAACCTGAAAACGGAGTGAAATAACCAATGGACTTAAAACAATATCTACAAGAAAAAGCAGCACTGGTCAATCAAGAGTTGGAGCGCTTGTTGCCGTCGGATCTTTATCCGCCGGTTATTCATGAAGCCATGCGTTACAGCATCTTTGCCGGCGGGAAAAGGTTAAGGCCGATTCTCTGCCTGGCGGCGGCCGAGGCCGTGGGCCGGGGGGAGGAAGGTAACACTCTGCTTCCCGTGGCCTGTGCCCTGGAAATGGCCCACACCTACTCATTAATCCATGATGACCTTCCCGCGATGGATAACGACGACTATCGCCGGGGTAAATTAACTAATCATATGGTTTTTGGGGAAGGGCTGGCCATCTTGGCCGGCGATGCTCTGCTTACCTACGCCTTTGAAGTTTTACTGCGCTTTGCCCGCAAGTGCCCGGACCAGACCAGGGCCTTGCAGGTGCTGGAAGAAATTGCGGTCGCCCTGGGCACGCAAGGGATGATTGGCGGGCAGGTCGTTGATTTGGAGTCAGAGGGAAAAAGTGGTCTTTTTAATCGGGAAGAGCTCTTAAGTTACATCCATACCCACAAAACGGGAGCCCTGTTCCGCGCCGCCATTCGCGCCGGTGCGATCCTGGCGGGGGCCAATGACGCGGAAGTAGCCGCTTTAACGGAATACGCAGAGCAATTTGGGCTGGCTTTTCAAATCACCGATGATTTATTAGACATCACCGGGGATGAAAAGTGTTTAGGCAAACCGGTGGGCAGTGATGTCAAGAATCAAAAAATTACTTATCCGGCGCTTTATGGCCTTGAGGAATCAAGGAGCCTGGCGAAGAAAACCATCGAAGCCGCGGTGTGGGCTTTGACCAATTTGCCCGGACAAACCATGCCTCTCGAATTGCTGGTACGTTCGTTGGAAAAACGAGTTTCTTAAGGTAAGGTGTGATAGTTTGGAAATCTTAAAGCAGATTAATGCACCGCAGGATTTGCAAAAGCTTAAACTTACGGAGTTGCAGAAGCTGGCTGAAGAAATCAGGACCTTTATCTTGCAAACGGTAGCGGAGACCGGGGGACACTTAGCGCCCAATTTAGGCGTGGTGGAGTTGACCCTGGCTTTGCACCGTGTTTTTGATACTAGTAAAGACCGGTTGGTTTGGGACGTTGGCCACCAATCCTATGTCCACAAGATTTTGACCGGCCGCAGGGAACAATTCTCCAGTTTGCGCCAGTATGGCGGGCTCTCCGGTTTTCCCAAGCGGGAAGAAAGCATCCACGATGCTTTTAATACCGGCCACAGCAGCACGTCTATTGCGGCGGCGCTGGGTTTTGCGCTGGCCCGGGACAGGATGGGTGAGGATCATCATGTCATCGCGGTCATCGGGGACGGCTCCATGACCGGTGGCGAAGCCTACGAGGCTTTGAATCAGGCCGGGCAGTTTAAAACCAATCTGCTGGTGATCTTAAACGATAACGAAATGTCCATCGCGGAAAACGTGGGCGCAATGTCATCTTACCTTAGCCGTTTAAGATCCGACCCCTTTTATACGCGCCGTAAGAAGGATATTGAGCTTTTGTTGCAGAAGGTTCCGGCGATCGGGCATTCGGTAGCCAAAGCGGCGGAAAGGCTGAAGGACAGTTTAAAATACCTCCTGGTGCCGGGGATGATCTTTGAAGAACTGGGTCTGACTTATCTGGGGCCCATTGACGGCCATAATTTGGCAAACCTCCTGGTGATGTTAAAGAAGGCCAAAAGCTTAAAAGGACCGGTCTTGTTACACGTTCTTACGCAAAAAGGACGGGGCTATGCGCCGGCCGAGAAAAATCCCGCGGTTTTTCACGGGGTGGGACCTTTCAACCTAAAGACCGGAGAGCTCATTAACAATAATCCCGAGCTTCCCGACTACACCGGGGTTTTTGGCGATACCATCGTGGACCTGGGCGCAAGTGATATGCGGATTATGGCGATTACAGCAGCCATGCCGGAAGGGACCGGTTTAAAGAAATTTGCCAAGGCCTTTCCGGAGCGGTTTTTTGATATCGGCATTGCCGAACAGAGTGCCGTGACCATGGCGGCGGCCATGGCGGCGCAAGGCTTGCGCCCGGTGGTGGCTATTTATTCCAGCTTTCTGCAGCGGGCTTATGACCAGATTTCCCATGATGTTTGCCAGCAAAAACTGCCGGTAGTCTTTGCGATCGACCGGGCGGGTCTGGTGGGAGCGGACGGTGCGACCCATCACGGCAGCTTTGACCTTTCCTACTTGCGGCATCTGCCGGGCATCAGCGTTCTGGCCCCCAAAGACGAAGACGAATTGCGGCACATGCTTTACACGGCTTTAAAGGAGGAACATGGCCCCACCGCCATTCGTTATCCCCGCGGGAAAGGGCTGGGGGTGCCCTTATCGGAAGAATACCGGCTACTCCCCTGGGGAAAAGCCGAAATCCTCCTGGAGGAAAAAGGGGCGAACGTTCTTTTGCTTGCGGTAGGCTCCATGGTTCATCCGGCTTTAAAAACCCACGACCTTTTACTGGAACATGGGGTAAAAAGCGCGGTCGTTAATGCGCGGTTCGTGAAACCGTTGGATGAAGAATTGCTTTTAAAGCTTGCGGTAAAGTATCCCTACCTGGTGACGATGGAGGAAAACGTGGCCGCCGGCGGTTTTGGCAGTGGGGTATTGGAACTGCTGAGCCGGAACGGGCTTAATCATAAAAATGTCCTGCTGTTTACCTTGCCGGATGAATATATCACCCACGGCAAGCCGGAAATCTTGTTGGAGTTGGTTGGCTTAACTCCGCAAGCCATGACCGAGCAGATTATGCAGCACTTTGCTTTAAAATCCAAAGCCAAAATAATCCCGCGCCTCAAGATTTTCGGCAAGCAAATCTCCGGCAGGTAAGAAGCATCTAAAAATGCGTGAGTGCGGTTTTTATATCGTTGCCCAATGCAGTTGAGCCGAGGGTTGCGGTTAAGGATGGGAAGAACAGAGCATGGAAAAAATTCGTCTCGATCAGCTTTTGGTGAAGAAAGGGATGGTGCCCAGCCGTGAAAAAGGGCGTGCTCTAATCATGGCCGGGCAAGTATATGTGAATGGTGTGAAAGTGGAAAAGGCAGGTACGCCGGTAAGCGATGAAGACCGGATTCACATCCGGGGGGAGTTGTTGCCCTATGTGAGCAGGGGCGGGCTGAAACTGGCCAAAGCCATTGAGGTATTTCATTTAAACTTTTCCGGGAAAATTGTGCTCGATATCGGAGCCTCCACCGGCGGTTTTACCGATTGCGCGCTGCAAAATGGTGCTCGCAAGGTCTACGCAGTGGACGTAGGCTACGGTCAACTGGCCTGGTCTTTGCGCCAGGACGAGCGGGTCGTTGTTCTGGAACGGACCAATGCCCGTTATTTGACCAGGGAACAAATTAAAGAGTTTGTCGATATTATCACGATCGATGCTTCCTTTATTTCTCTGAAAAAAATCCTCCCTCCGTTAATTGATTTTCTAAAGGAAGAAGGGGTTATCATTGCTCTCATCAAACCACAGTTCGAAGCCGGAAGGGAACTGGTGGGCAAAAAAGGGGTGGTCAAAGACCCGTTGGTGCATCAGCAGGTCATTACGGATATCGTGGCCTTTTGTCAACGGCAAGCTTTGGAGGTTAAGGGTTTGACCTTTTCCCCGATTCGCGGACCGGAAGGAAACATCGAATTTTTAATTCTTTTGCAAAAGAAAGAGCGGGCGGACGGAACTGAGCTCAACAGGCATCGCGACGAGCAGAAGCATCTGCCGGAAAGTGCGCAGGCGGCCGCTTTGGGCGTTGAACTGCAGAAAGCCGTCCAGGAAGTTGTCGCGTTAGCCCACCGCGCTTTTGCGGAGCCGGAATTAACGCAGGAGGAGGCAGACGAGAGATGATTGAGGCCGTAGGAATAATCCTTAATTATCGGAAAAAACAACCGGTTTTGATGGGGAAACAACTGGTGGAAAAGTTTAAGGAAAAAGGGATTAAGGTTTATGCGCCGCAAAAAGACGCTGATGCTTTAAATATCGGGGGACCTTATCTAACTCCTGAAGAGGGACATAAGGTGCATTGTGTACTAACGCTCGGCGGAGACGGGACTATTTTGCGGGCGGCCCGTTATTTTGCGTCGCAAAACATTCCTCTGCTCGGGATCAATATGGGTACCCTCGGCTTTTTAACCGAGGTTGAAGTGAGCGAAATCGACAACGCCCTGGAAAAGCTGATGGCCGGCAGCTATTGGATTGAAAACAGGATGATGATACAGGCGGAGGTAAAACGCCAGGGGGAAACAATCAAGCAGTTTTCCGCGCTCAACGATTTTGTCATCAACAAAGGGCCCTTAGCCCGTTTGATTACTTTGGAGATTATTGTCGGCGAAGAGTATGTTACGACCTATAAAGCGGACGGGGTGATTATTTCCTCCCCCACCGGCTCCACAGCCTATTCTTTATCGGCGGGAGGGCCGATTGTCTATCCGGAACTGGAAGTAACCATCCTTACGCCCATTTGTCCCCATACTTTGGGGGCAAGGCCTATCGTGTTGCCCTCGTATAAAACGGTGCAAGTGCGGATTGTCAACCAGGCGGAGTCCATGCTGACCATTGACGGGCAGAATGGCTTCCCTTTGGAGAAGGAAGATGAAATCATCATTGCCAAAGCGGAACACAATGTAAAAATGATTCGCATAAAGGAGAAAAGGTTCTTTTCCGTTCTGCGGCAAAAAATCAAGAATGAGAATTATGTCTTTTATGAGTAAGATGGCAGCAGCCTTGAAATATTCTTGACACTACCCTTGGGGAATGTGTATATTGGAATCAATCTAAAACCAACGGAACATCCTGATTATTATTGATTAAGGTGGGATTATTCCTTGAAAGCGGCGAGACAAAGAAAAATCAAAGAAATCGTCAAAAACCAAAATATATCCACCCAGGAGGAATTGGCGGAGGCCTTGAAAAAAGAGGGTTTTCATGTTACACAGGCCACGATCTCACGGGATATTAAAGAATTGCAACTCACCAAAATCGCCAAAAAAGACCATACTTATGTGTATGGTTTGCCGGTGGAACCGGAGCGGGTGCACAATGAGGAACGCATTCGGATGATGATGCGGGAACTGGTGACGGAGATTAATTATAGTGAAAACTTGCTGATTATTAAGACACATCCCGGCAATGCCCATGGCATCGCTTCTTTGATTGACGGCTTTAAGTGGCCGGGCGTGATTGGCACTTTAGCCGGTGATGATACGATTTTTTGCGCTATCAAACCACGGTCCAAACTGAAAGTGATCTTAGGGATGCTGAAAAGTTTAATGGAGTAGGTGCTGGAGATGCTGGAATATCTCTCGATCAAAAATTTTGCCTTAATCGAAGATTTGCAGATCCATTTTTCAAGTAATTTTAACGTGCTTACCGGAGAAACCGGCACCGGAAAGTCCATCATCATTGATGCCTTGTCGCTGCTGTTGGGTGGACGGGCCCAAGCGGAATACATCCGCACCGGCACGGAAAAAGCCCTGGTGGAGGGTGTATTTTCCCTGCCTGCCGGCGATCCGTTTTGGAAGCAAATTGATGAATGGGATTTAAGGAATGAAGACCGCACTTTAATCTTAAGCCGGGAGATTAGTTTAAACGGCCGGAATATCTGTCGCATTAACGGCCGGATTCTTACTTTGGCCCAGTACCGGCAGATTGGGCTGGCCTTGGTGGATATTCATGGGCAGCATGCCCATCAAAGCCTTTTGCAGGAGGATAAACACCGGCAGTTGTTGGATTCCTTTGGTGGTCCGGAACATCTGCAGTTTCTTTCAAAAGTAAAGGAGCTCTATCAGGAGTATGTGGCTTTACAGAAGGAATGGGAAGCTTTAAAGCTTTCCGAAAAAGAGCGCTTGCAAAAGATTGATTTCCTGCAATACCAGCTTAACGAGATTAAAGGGGCCCGTATCCAAAAAGGAGAAATGGAAGAGCTGGCCCGGGAAGTGAATATCCTGGCCAATGCCGAAAAAATCAGCGCTAGTCTTGCAAAAGCCTACGAAGCTCTGTTTAGTGGGGACCGGGGCAACTCAGCCTATGATTTGGTCGGCAAAGCGATAAGCAATTTGCGGGAGATTGAGCACCTGGATGGCTCCTTTAAGCAGTTGCTTAGCCAGTTGGAGCCCGTTTTGTATATGCTGGAAGACGGTGCTTCCCAAATTAAGAACTACCTGGAGGAAATGGATTATTCGCCGGAGCGGCTGGAGGAAAGCGAAAAACGCCTGCATTTCCTGCAGGATTTATGTAAAAAATACGGCGCTGATTTAGAAGAAGTTTTGGCCTATGCCGAAAAAATATCTGCCGAATTGGAACAACTGCATTCCAGTTCCGAACGGGGCGGGCAGTTGGCTTTGAATTGCGAGAAAAAGCAGGCGGAGTACCAGGCGCAAGCCGAGTCTTTATCAAGCAAGAGAAAAGAATTAGGAAGGAAGCTGGAAGAGCAGGTGACCGCCCAATTAATTGAGTTAGCCATGCCCCACGTGCGGTTTGCGGTGAGCACGATTCCCACACCCCCGGCTGCTTACGGGTTGGAACAGGTGGCCTTTTTAATTTGTCCCAATCCCGGCGAGCCTTTGTTGCCGGTGGCGAAAATTGCTTCCGGTGGCGAACTGTCCCGCATCATGCTGGCGTTGAAAACAATTTTGGCCAAAATCGACGGCGTAGGCACGATGGTGTTTGACGAGATTGACGCCGGGATCGGCGGGCAAGCGGCGCAAAAGGTGGCGGAAAAGCTGGCGGAAATCAGCGCAAGCCAACAAGTGATTTGCGTGACCCATTCGCCTTTAATTGCGGCATTAGCCGACCATCATCTGGTGATCCAAAAAGAGGTAACCCCGGCCGGCCGGACCTTAACCAAGGTTTTCGAGCTTCGGGAGAAGGAAAGAATCGATGAACTGGCTAGAATGTTCGGCGGGGAAAATCCATCCGGGGATTTGAAAAAGTACGCGGAAAAAATTTTAAAAAGAAATTAATCAATTGTCGGCATTTAAAGAAAAGATTGCCAGGATTAAAAAAGAGCATCACGAAAACTGATGCTCTTTTTGTTTTTGTCCGCCGGCAAAAAGGGTTTTCTTGTCGTTCAAGGCACTATTTATCTTCGAAGTGACAACATAAAAACAGCACTTTAGGGTTAATTTAATGAAAGGAACAGCAACTCAAAGCAAAACAACAAGTCGAAAACTTTCCAAAAGAAGAAATTGCCAGATAAAAAATTATCTTGAGGAGGGATGGACCGGAGGATAGGAGGCAATAAATTGAGGGCGTTTAAGAAAAGACAAATCACCGCAGTGTTTTTAGTATGCTCGCTTCTGTTGTTATTAATGACTCCTCAGTTGCAAAGTTTTTATTATCTCCAGGAAAAACAACGTTTTACCGTTGGACAGCCTTTGGAAATACCGCTTAAGTTGCCCCCTGTGCTCCAGAAAGCCATCGATGTTTATATACGGGACGGGGAAAGGCTGTTGGCCTTAGAGGGGCAGAACAATCAGGGAGCCAGGTATTTATTAGGAGTAAATGCGCCGGTGGGTGTGGAACCCGGCAAGGTCAGCCTGGAATTAAAGCTTTTTGGCGTTATCCCCCTGAAAAAAATCAATGTGGATGTGCTGCCGGATATTCAATTAATCCCGGGCGGCCATTCCATCGGCGTTCTGTTGCGAACGGAAGGGGTCATGGTGATTGGTTATTCGCCGGTTTTGAACCGGCAAAACGAGGCTTGTTTTCCTGCCCGGCAGGCGGATGTGCGCATCGGGGACGTAATTCTTGAAGTAAACGGGATCAAGGTCTTGTCCGATGACCAGGTTGGCCGGATCATTGCGGAGACCAGGCACCCGGAGAAAGGGATTACCTTAAAAATCAGCCGGGAAGGGAAAATCCTACAACGGGTGGTCTATCCGCAGTTTTGCGAAGATACCAAGACCTATCGAATTGGCTTGTTTGTCAGAGATAACGCGGGCGGGGTGGGAACCCTTACTTTTTTTGATCCTCGCACCAAAAAATTCGGGGCTTTGGGGCATGTAATCACGGACAGTGAAACCAATCAGAAGCTCAATATCCGGCAAGGAAAAATCCTAGCGGTTTCCGTGGAAAGTATCCAAAAGGGTGAGTCCGGCAGTCCGGGCGAAAAAATAGGAATCTTCCTGGAAGACACAGAGTTTGGGAGTATCGAAAAAAACGAAACATGCGGTATTTACGGAACGATGCATCAGGATTTAACCAATGAACACTATTCTTACCCGCTTCCCATTGGCTTTTCCAATCAGCTCCGCACCGGAAAAGCGGAAATCCTGACCGTGGTAAAGGGGCAACAAATTAGAAAGTACGAGATCCAGATCGAAAAGATCCTGTTTGGAAAACGGGACGGGAAAAACATGATCATCCGCATCACCGACCCTGAATTGCTGCAAATAACCGGCGGGATTGTGCAGGGTATGAGTGGGAGTCCGATTATTCAAGACGGGAGGATTGTCGGTGCGGTAACCCACGTGTTTGTAAACGACCCGCCCCGGGGCTATGGTGTGTTTATTGAAAACATGTTGTTTGAAGCCGGACTTTTGGATTCGTCGAAACAAATCTTGGGGTTTGCGCCTCGAGATTTGTTTACATATGGCGTGAAAATCCTCGAATTACTCGAAGAACCTAAAAATATCGGGCAATTACCGGAAATAGTTAATATTAAACTCAGATTTGCGTTAAATATTGCGTATAATGTAGGAAAAAACTTTAGTTTAAATATATTTTTTTAGCAGGAAATAAAAGTCAATTGTCGAAATGTAATTATTGGTAATTAAGAAAGAAAATATAAGGGAGGTACAGTATGTTAAAGGAAATCAGGGTACTAATTGCCGATGATAACAAGGACTTTGTAGATATTTTACAGGACTATTTTGCAAGACAAAACGATATTACTGTTGTCGGCACGGCAAGCAACGGTTTAGAGGCGTTGGAATTGATCTCCAGTGAATCCCCCGATGTTTTAATCCTGGACATTATTATGCCGCATTTAGACGGACTGGGGGTCATCGAACGGATGAATGAAGGCGATTACTCCGAAAGACCGAAAATCATCCTGCTTACGGCCTTTGGACAGGAAAACATGATTCAGAAAGCAATTGAATTAGGCGCTGATTATTTTATCTTAAAGCCTTTTGACCTGGATACTTTAGGGAATCGAATCCGGCAGTTGATGGACACGAATACACCTGTAGCCAAACTTAATTCATCCCAGCCCATTATTGGTTATCAACAGCCTTTGGCCCGTTCCAAAAACCTTGATTTGGAGGTTACGAACATTATCCATCAGATGGGGGTTCCCGCCCATATCAAAGGTTATCAGTACCTGCGCGATGCGATCTTATTGGTAATCAACGAAATAAACTACTTAGGAGCGGTCACCAAGGAGTTGTACCCCAATATTGCGGAGAAATACCATACGACACCCAGCCGGGTGGAAAGAGCGATCCGCCACGCCATTGAACTGGCCTGGGACCGTGGAAACGTAGAGATGATGAACAAGTTCTTTGGTTACACCATTAATGTGGAACGGGGCAAACCGACCAACTCCGAGTTTATTGCGATGATTGCCGATAAATTACGGATTGGCTGCAAGGCCGGTTAAACAAAAGGCCAGGCATAAACTACATTATCAACCCAAAAACCTTAAGGGATAAAGTTAGGCCAGAAAGGAAAAAGTATCGGAGGGAAGGAATTCCTTCTTCCGATACTTTTTTTGAATTTTTTTTGACGTTTTTCTTGACTGCTTATACTTTGACAAATATTTGCGCGCCAATTTTTTTGTTTCCGTGGGATACTAGTAAAAAAGGACGGCGGGAGTATTTTTCATGGAATCAATTGTCCTGACGGTTGAGGGGAAGAAGCTGGAGATCACCAATCCGGAAAAGCTCCTTTGGCAGCGGCCGCCCATCACCAAATTGGAATACATCCGGTATCTGGTGGAAGTGGCGCCGTATCTTTTGCCCTATACCCAAGACCGTTTATTGACCATGATTCGCTATCCGGACGGGATCAGCGGCAAATCCTTTTTCCAGAAGGAAATCCCACGGTATGCGCCAGACTGGATTCCCCGCCATAGGGCAGGGGATAAGCAGTGGATTTTGCTCAACGACCTGGCCACTCTGGTATGGGTGGCCAATCAAGCGGCCCTGGAATTGCATCTGCCCTTTAACAAAGCAGGGCAGGAGGAGTGTCCTTCCGAACTGGTGCTGGATTTGGACCCGATGGACGAAACGAATTTTGCTTTGGTCATTGAAATCGCGCTCCGGACGAAAGAAGTATTGGATTCCTTTGGTCTCTTTAGTGTGGTGAAAACATCCGGAGCAACGGGTTTGCAAATTTACGTTCCGCTGGCTCCTGTTTACACCTATGAAGAAACCAGAAAGGTCAATGAGTTGGTCGCCCGTTACCTGGCGGCCAAATACCCGGACAAGGTTACCTTGGAGCGAGCGGTCCGGAAAAGAGGCAAGCTTTTGTATTTTGATTACCTGCAATTGTGGCGCGGCCGGACTTTGCCGGCGCCTTATTCGGTCAGGGCGCGGGTGGGAGCGCCGGTGTCTACTCCCATCGCTTGGGAAGAACTGGAGCACGAGGTGCATCCCCTTGATTTTACGATGAAAACGGTTCCGGAACGGCTCAAGAAAAAGCAGGATTTGTTTCGCGACATTACCGACGGACGGCATCAACAGAAGTTGGATGCGCTGCTGTCGTATATTAAAAATTAAGACTCATATAATATTTTTACGAAGGGAGTGAGACGGGTGCCGGAACCTATTTCCATTGGAACCTACACGAATCCCAGTTCGTTAATGGAACGCTTGCACAGCGAACTCCGTTTGTTACAACAGGAAGGCATTCCGGTAGAGGTTGACATAGATCAGATTGGGGAATTTACTTTCCTGGATTGTTTTCCCCGGTCCAAAGGGGTTTTGAGCGAGGATGACTCCTGGGAGTCAATTAAGAATAGCGTGGCGAATTGCTTAGCCCAGGTGATCGTGGAGGAATGGGAAACCCTGATTATTAAGAAAATTGTGCGCGACAACTATTACTATTACAACGAAGAGGAGAAGCAGGTCATTTTCCAGAAAACCAAAGAGATCCTCAATCCGCGGGGGTTAAATGTTTACCGGCAGCGGGAACGGAAGGAAAAAGTGATGGAAAGGCTCCTGGAATACCTGGATTTAAACCGGGACCTGATTCTGGAAGGCTTTGTGAATTTCCGCCTGAAGGATTACCAAAAGGAATTGGAAAACGTGGTCAGCGCGGCCGTGGATGAATTTTTGCTGGAAAAAGAGTATGCGGAATTCATCAGGTTATTGACCTACTTTGTGGAAATTCAAGAGCCCCGGGTGCAAAAGGTCCAAATCGTTTTTAAAAAGAAAGGGAACTTTGCCCTGTTGAACGAGCATGATCAGCCCTTGCACCATGAATCCCTGGAGGGCTTGATGAATGACATGCTGGCTAATGATATCAATTTCGAAGACCTTTTGATCAGCGCTTTAATCACTTTAGCTCCGCAGGAGCTATTATTGCATGTAGAAGCTGGCGTGAAGGACAGTGATGCCATCAAAACCATCCGGCTGGTCTTTAAAGAACGAGTCACCAATTGTCCGGGTTGCTCCAAGTGCGGCGGCAATAAGGAATAGACCAGAAGGAACAGTAAAAAAACAGACATCTATTGGGAAAAGGATTCGCCAATAGATGTTTTTTATTGCTTGCTTCTTAGGGCGGTTTGTGATAATTTGCAGGTTGAGAAGGTAAGGTGAAAAGAAGCAATGGAGTTACTATACATACCCGTGATGGGCTTAATTGGCGCGCTAATCGGCTGGGTGACCAACCTGGTGGCCATCCGGCTGCTTTTTCGGCCCTATCGTGAGTACCGGGTTCCGCTTTTGGGGTGGAAGCTACAGGGGCTGATTCCGAAAAAACAGAGAGAGATTGCCGAAGGCTTGGGGGAGGTTGTCAGCACCCAGTTGATTACCGGTAGTGACCTGATGGCCAGCCTGGGCCGGCAAGACATTCAGGGCCTGTTACGGCAAAAGGTCGAGTCATATGTGAAGGAACAGGTTTTTTTACGCTTGCCTTTTGTGATTCCCGGCAAACTCCAGAAAGCTTTGGCCGATTTCCTCGCTCATTCGTTGGGGCAGGAGGTAGAGCAGCTTTTGCAAAACCCCGGCGCTTTTTTCGGAAAGGAAGAGCTGGCCGAAATAAGGCAGGAAATCAAAAGGATCGTAGCCGAGAACGTCATGGCTTTGGAAATGGCCAAACTGGAGGAATTAATTTATTTTTTAGCGCGCACGGAATTGCGGCATATTGAATTGCTCGGTGGCGTGCTGGGCTTTTTCATCGGTTTGGTACAAGGGCTGATAACCCTTGTCACGATGTAAGTTATGAATAGAAGCTACTTCTTACGATGATTTTTAAACCGAAGATTTCTTCAGAATAATATCATTCAGGTCACAGTTCAGATAACTGGTGACCACATTACATTTCGCCTTGAAGATGAAGTAGATTTTTTTATTCTTAAGTTCGCTCAAGGTTTCAAAATTGCCTTGTCCCTTAGCAATAACCAGGTCGGCTTCCGCAAACTCCTGTTGGAATTCGGGAGAGCAGAATTCCGGGATGGTTCCCGGCAAAGCGTAGCCTGTATCGATGACCCGCACCAGTTTTGTAATCCCGGCCATCTCTGCGTCTTCCATGGTGGCATCGTTACAAATGGGCGAGCCTTTTACCGCGAAAGTGATCTTTTCCCGGGGCAGTCTGGAAAGGAGCAGCTTGTCCACCACGATTTCCCCGGAATTATCGGCCAGGTAGAGGATCTTTTGAGCCTTTTGGACGTCTTCGGCCAATTCTTCGGCCGTATTAAAGCGGAGGGGCATCCGGGCATTTTCCGCCAAGGTTTTTTTGGCCAGTTCCAGGGTAAGGTTGTTGATAATGCCAAAATCGATGATATTGGCGGAGGCCGCATAGCGAATGGCCTGTTCGAAGGGATTGGGGCTTTCCTGCACGGCTTTTTCTAGGTAGGGATAAAGCTCCAGCATTCCCTGGTTGAACTGTTTTTTCATGTCTTTGTATGGGTCGGCACAATGGCACTCTTGTTTAATAATCTTTTCGATGGTCCTCATCACAGCAGGGGCATAATTCTCATAATCGATTTTAGCCAATTCCTGCAGAACCTGCCGGATCGTATTTCCCTGCTTTTCAGGATTATCTGTGGCCAGTCGTACTGTGGACACGGCATAGCGCATGATACATGGGATGCAATCAAGGTAGAAACGCACGGTTTTTCGACTCCTTCATCATAATATTTACAGACACATGGATTATAGATTCGTCCACCTAATAGGCATTATAGCATACTGGACAAGGGAAAAGGCTCATTTATAGATTAAATTATTAGAAATATTCATAGAACCTTTTGAAGAACTTTGCGGTCATACGGCTAACTTGCAATTTAAAGTGGGAGATTTTTATACAATCTTTACTTGAATTCAGACTAATCATTACATACAATATAGTTGTGTGTTGTTTTAAGGATTAATCGTCAAGTTATTGATCTTAAAGGAATTGCCACTAGATATACAGATTATGGTGTACAGCCGGGTACGAGATATGTATATCGCATTGTGCTTCAGGGTAAAAACGGTAATTTATCTGCTCCGAGTTTAGAAAAATTCATACAAGTACAGGGGCAACAGCCAAGAAGTATCCCGAGGTTTTAACTGGTGTAAAAC
>DGEB01000058.1:7838-23427 GCA_002385735.1 Peptococcaceae bacterium UBA3937 | reverse complement strand
CCGGGACTTGCATAAAATTTTTATTCGGTGTATTCTTGACTATATACAAATCATGAATGACGTTAAGAAGCGTGGAGCAGGATAACTTTTTACGCAACCACCTGCAGAGAGGTGATACCTGGGCTGCGAGTATCACCAGGCGAGGGTGTAAAAAGACCACCTGTGAGCTGCTTCCCCGAAAAACAGGGTCAGTTTCAGTTTCCAGTATCCTGTTTGAGTAAGGGAAGACGTTACCGGGCGTTAACCGGGTCGAGCGGGAAGCAATAGGTGAAGGATGTGTGCCCGTTTTATATTGCTTCCAAGCAGGGTGGAACCGCGGGTTAATCGATCCCGCCCCTATCAGGGGCGGGATTTTTTATGGTTTGCCCAGCATTTCAGGAATAAAAGCGTTTGAGTTTTGCAGCGTATTTCAGGTTTAAATGGAGGGATGAACACTATGGTCAATATTACTTTAAAAGACGGCTCGGTGAAACAATACGAAGCCGGCACAACGGTTATGCAGATTGCGGAAGACATCAGCAAGGGCTTGGCCAAAAACGCGCTGGTGGGCAGATTTAACGACAGGGTGGTGGATTTATCGTTCCCGGTGGAGGAGAACGGAACGTTGGAAATCCTCACTTTTGAGTCGGAGCAAGGGAGAGACGCCTACCGTCACACTTCCTCTCATGTCCTTGCTCAGGCGGTACAGCGGCTATTCCCCGGGACGAAGCTGGCCATCGGGCCGGCCATCGACGATGGCTTCTATTATGACTTCGATACGGAAGTAACTTTTACGCCCGATGATTTGGCCAAAATCGAAGCCGAAATGGAAAAGATCATCAAAGAGGATTTGCCTTTAGTCCGAAAAGAAATCAGCCGGGAAGAGGCCATCGCGTTTTTTAAGGAAAAAGGGGAAAACTATAAAGTGGAACTAATCGAAGACTTGCCGGAGGACGCCGGGATTTCCGTTTATCAGCAGGGCGATTTCATTGACCTTTGCGCGGGGCCCCATGTCCCCAGCACCGGAAAAATCAAAGCCTTCAAGCTGATGAGTGTAGCCGGCGCATACTGGCGCGGCAGTGAAAAGAATAAGATGCTGCAGAGGATTTACGGCACCTCTTTCGCCAAAAAAGCGGATTTGGATGAGTATTTGTACCGCCTCGAAGAAGCGAAGAAACGGGATCACCGCAAATTAGGTCAGGAATTGAAGCTGTTTGCGGTAATGGACGAAGGGCCAGGATTCCCCTTCTTTTTTCCCAAAGGAATGGTGCTTCGGAATGAGTTGGAGAACTACTGGCGGCAGATTCACCGGGAATGGCGGTATAACGAAATCAAGACCCCGATTATTCTAAACCAGGAGCTCTGGAAACGATCCGGCCACTGGAACCATTACAAGGAGAATATGTATACCACCACCATTGATGAGGAAGCTTACGCGATTAAACCGATGAACTGTCCCGGTGCGATTCTGGTCTACAGTTCAGAGTTGCACAGCTACCGGGATTTGCCGATTCGGATTGCCGAATTGGGGCTGGTGCACCGGCATGAACTATCCGGCGCCCTGCATGGTTTGATGCGGGTGCGGAGTTTTACCCAGGACGACGCCCACATCTTCTGTTTGCCCGAACAGATTACCGATGAGATTAAAGGTGTCATTGACCTGGTCGATAGCGTTTATAAAATGTTTGGCTTCCCGTACCATGTGGAGCTTTCCACTAAACCGGAAAAATACATGGGTTCCGATGAGGCTTGGGAAACGGCCACTTCCGCGTTGGAAAATGCCTTGCGGGAGAAAGGGATGGAATACAAGATTAATCCTGGCGACGGCGCTTTTTACGGCCCGAAGATCGACTTTCATTTGCAGGATTCCCTTGGCCGCACCTGGCAGTGCGGGACCATTCAATTAGATTTTCAGATGCCGGAAAAATTCGAGATCAGTTATATCGGGGAGGACGGGCAAAAGCATCGCCCGGTCATGATTCACCGGGTCGTCTTTGGCAGCATTGAGCGTTTTATCGGGATTCTGACGGAACACTACGCAGGGGCGTTTCCCACCTGGTTGGCCCCGGTGCAGGTAAAAGTGATTCCAATCACGGAACGGCAGCTTGAATATGCTCAAAAGCTCGGGGAAGAGCTGTTCGCCGAGGGAATCAGGGTGGAAGTGGACGAGCGCAGTGAAAAAGTCGGTTACAAAATCAGGGAAGCGCAGATGGAAAAGGTTCCCTATATGCTGGTTGTCGGCGATAAGGAGTTAGCAAGCGGTGCCGTGGCTTTGCGTACCCGTAAAGAAGGAGACCGGGGCACGATGGATTTTGACGAATTCAAGAAACTCCTGCACGAAGAGATTCGACAGAAGAAGTAGTTAAAAAAATTTTTTCAAGTAAAAATTGACAGCCCCCGGTTTGGTTGCTATAATAAATAAGCAAATAGAAAGAAGAAAGCAGAAGCCGTCCGCTTCTCACCTTGCGGCGTAAGTGCCAGTAAGGTTAATAATTAGCTTATTTGTTCATTTTTGTTTATGAAGAATAGGCAATTTAAAGGCGGATGGTAACATTTCGCCTTTTTTCTATGTAAGGCAAAATTTTGGAGGTGTAGAACTATCAGTAAAGAAGAGTTGCGTGTTAATGAGGAGATCAGATGCAGAGAGGTTCGTCTGGTCAGTGAGACAGGAGAACAATTGGGGATTATGCCACCTAGAGAGGCTCTGAAAATTGCTTATGACAAAGGGCTTGACCTGGTTGAGGTCGCGCCTTCTGCCAATCCTCCCGTGTGCAAAATTATGGACCACGGGAAGTTTAAGTATGAGCAAAGCAAGAAGGAAAGAGAAGCCCGGAAAAAGCAGCGCATCATCAACATTAAAGAAGTAAAGCTTCGACCGACCATTGAGGAACATGATTTTCAGGTCAAAACGAGAAATGCCATCCGCTTTCTGGAAAGTGGAGATAAGGTTAAAGTAACCATTATGTTCAGAGGCCGGGAAGTGTCCCATCCGGAATTAGGACGGGAACTTTTAAAGAAAGTGGCCATCATGGTCAGTGATTATGCTGTGGTGGAAAAGGACCCCAAATTGGAAGGCAGAAACATGATTATGTTCTTATCACCAAAACAAAATTAGTCTTACCATTAACAAAAATTGCTCATTGCAATGAGAGGAGGACACAAATCTTATGCCAAAGATGAAAACACATCGTGGAGCAGCCAAACGCTTTGGTTTAACAGCCACCGGCAAGATTAAAAGAAGCCATGCCTTCACGAGCCATATTTTAACGAAGAAAACGGCTAAAAGGAAACGTAATTTAAGGAAGGCAGCGATTATGAGCGCTGCTGACGCCAAACGCGTGATTAAGCTCATTCCCTACAAGTAAAAATGTACTGAAGAAAAGCAGAAGGTAAGCAGAAGATAAGGAGGTATTACTATGCCAAGGGTGAAGCATGGGCCTGCCGCCCATAAAAAACATAAAAAAGTTTTAAAATTGGCGAAGGGCTATTATGGAGCTAAATCGAAGCTCTTTAGAGCGGCCAATCAACAGGTGATGAAATCATTAGCGTATGCGTACGCGCATCGCAAAAAACGGAAAGGTGATTTCCGCAGGCTCTGGATTACCAGAATCAATGCCGCTTCCCGTCTTTACGGCATGTCCTACAGCACCTTCATTTCCGGTTTAAGAAGAGCCGGGGTCAATATCAACCGGAAAGTATTGGCGGACATGGCTGTAAACGATTTAAACGCTTTCAACCAATTGGTCGAAGTGGCGAAAGGTAATTGAATTGCGAAGCAAAGATGACTGGAAAAAGTCATCTTTCTTATTTTGTACCTCTAATAGAGGTACGGCCCAATTCGATTAGCTAATTCCTGTTTTGGCAAGGATTCAATTCTGATGATAAAGGATCGATGTAGGGTGGAGATCATTCAATCCCGGCAGAATGCGTTAATCAAAGAGCGCATCAAACTACAACAGAAAAAGTACCGCCAGAAAACCGGTCTTTTCCTGGTGGAAGGGCTCCGGCTGGTGGAGGAGGCGCTGGCCGCAGGTAGTCTTGCGGAAGTATTTGTTGATGAGTCCGCCGGCGATACGGACCGCGGCCTAAAGCTTCTGCAGCAAAGCGGGCAAAGGGCGGTGGCCTGCTATCAGGTGAAGCGGGAGATATTGCGTGCCTTAGCGGAGACTGAATCGCCGCAAGGTATGGTGGGGGTTGCCCGGCAAACCAGGGTTGACCTGACCGCCTTGCCGCTTGAACACGGCTTGTTGCTGATTTTAGACGGCATCCAGGACCCCGGCAATCTCGGGACCATCTGGCGCACCGCCTGGGGCGCCGGGGTGGACGGGATTTTTTGCCTGCCCGGGACGGTTGACCCTTATAACAGTAAGACGGTGCGTGCCACGATGGGGGGGATCTTTCATGTTCCGGTCCTGGCAGGTCCGGAAATCACCTGGTCCATGCTGCGCCACTGGTGTGCCGAGCGGGATTATCAACTGGTGGCCGGCGACCTGGGCGCCCGTAAAAAGCACTATGAGGTGGCTTTCCGGGAGCGGGTGGCACTGGTGATTGGAAACGAGGCCCAGGGGCTCCTTACCGTTCCGGTTGCCGATTTAGACGAACGGGTGAAGATTCCCTTGCAAAAAGGGGCCGAGTCCCTCAACGCGGCGGTGGCCTGCGGCATTCTTCTTTATGAAGTCATCCGGCAGAGGCGGCAGTAAGGAAAAATTGCCCCCCGCCGGCCAAAACAGCGAACAAACTGCTTGTTGTCACCTTTCCATGGAATATGGTATAATGCAATCGAGAACATAGCCAGAGAGGTGAACGTCCGTGCAATCTTTAAGTGACTTATGCTGGAATATGTTTATGGCAACGGGTTCGGTTATGTTTTACCTTCTTTACAAGAGAATGGCGACAGAATAACGATGAACGGGAGCCGATAAGGGATCTTAGACAGGAAGTGGGGCCGGGACTGAGAGCCCCATTAAGATGCTGAAAGCGGTTTCGCCCGGGAGTTGCCAGGTTGAAGGGATGGTTTGCCGGTTTCGGCAGCATCAAGTAGGCTTGGCCGGTTACCTCCGTTATGGGTGTCAAGTGAATTTCCTTGCGCTGATTTATTGTTTCCCGCTCGGGCTAAGACGGGATGGCGGCGAGAGGAGAATTAAGCAGGGTGGTACCGCGGAAGATGAGCTTTCGTCCCTTGGGGATGAAAGCTTTTTTGTTATGATCAGCTTATTGATAGGATGAAAAAGATGGGTAAAAATGATAGTATGTAAAGAGTAGGGTGAAAGATTGTACATAAAGAAGGAAAATGATCGGAAACCGTTTGGAATCAGGAAGAAGAGTATAGGAGGGCGGAAAATGCAGGAACAATTGCGTGCTTTGAAGGAAAAAGCCGAACAGGAATTGCAAGCGTGCCAGAAAGTGGAGGATGTCCAGGAGTTTAGAGTAAGATACCTGGGAAAGAAAGGCGAGCTAACCCAGATTTTGCGCGGGATGGGTCAACTCTCCCCCGAGGAGCGTCCAGTCGTAGGGCAATTGGCCAATGAAGTCCGGGACAGCCTGGAGGGGAAAATCGCCCAACTGCTGGAAACCCTGAAAGTTAAGGAACTTGAGCAGCGGTTGCTTTCGGAATCCATTGATATTACTTTGCCGGGGACGGCGGCGGAAATCGGCCGGCAGCATCCTTTAAGTATGGTGATCGAGGAAATCGAAGAAATCTTTATGGGTATGGGCTTTACCATTGAGGAAGGTCCGGAAATCGAACTGGACTACTATAATTTCGAAGCCTTAAATATTCCTAAAGACCATCCAGCCCGGGATATGCAGGATTCCTTTTACCTTACGCCGGAGGTACTGCTCAGGACCCACACCTCTCCGGTCCAGGCGCGGACCATGGAAAAAACAAAACCACACGTGCCGGTGAAGATTATCGTGCCGGGGAAGGTGTATCGTCGTGACGATGATGCCACCCATTCCCCGATGTTTCACCAGGTGGAAGGGTTAATGATCGATAAAAACATCCGCTTCAGTGATTTAAAAGGGGTCCTGTTGAATTTTGCCCGGCAGATGTTCGGCGCGGACCAGAAAATCCGGCTGAGGC
This sequence comes from Peptococcaceae bacterium UBA3937, assembly GCA_002385735.1. GTDB lineage: Bacteria > Bacillota > Peptococcia > DRI-13 > DTU073 > UBA3937. The sequence continues at coordinate 17,366 of DGEB01000058.1, read as the reverse complement.
CCAGTTTCTTCCCCTTTACCGAACCTAGCGCGGAGGTGGATATTTCCTGTGTGATGTGTAAAGGAGTCGGCTGCCGCACCTGCAGCCAGACCGGCTGGCTGGAAATCCTGGGCGCCGGAATGGTTCATCCGCGGGTGCTGGAAATGGGCGGCTATAATCCGGAAGAGGTCACCGGTTTTGCCTTCGGCATGGGGGTCGAAAGGGTAGCGATGCTGAAATACGGGATTGACGATATGCGGCTTTTATTCGAAAACGATGTGCGGTTTTTACGCCAATTTTAGGAGGTGTCGGGTAGATGCTTGTATCATGGAAATGGCTCAAGGAATTAGTAGAAATAGAGAAGACACCTGAAGAACTGGCCGATTTGCTGACCATGTCGGGTGTTGCGGTGGATGGAATCATATATCCTTCAATCGAGTTGCGTAACTTGAAAGTGGGTTTAATCGAAGAAATTAGCCCCCATCCCAATGCGGATAAGCTTTTGATTTGCCGTGTGGACATCGGGGAAGGGGAGAAAAGGACAATAGTGACCGGGGCCCAGAATGTGCAGGCCGGACACAAGGTGCCGGTGGCTCTGCCGGGCGCCGTGCTGACCGGGGGAAAAAGCATCGAAAGCGCCGAGCTCCGGGGCATCCAGTCCGACGGCATGCTTTGTTCCGCCCGGGAACTGGGCATGGACGAGGATAAGCTTTCCCCTGAACAGAAGGAGGGCATCTACCTGCTGCCGGATGATGTGACGGTGGGGGCCGATGTGGTTCAGGTCTTAAACCTGGACGATTTGGTTCTGGAACTTGACCTGACGCCCAACCGGGCAGATTGTTTAGGAATGTGGAATGTAGCCCGGGAAGTGGCCGCTTTAACCGGAGGAAAACTGCGTTTGCCGGAGGTGGAAGGCTCGACAGAAGAGGGAACTTGTGCCGGCATGACCCGGGTGGAGATTCAGAACGAAGAACTGTGTAACCGCTATGTGGCCAGAATTGTCAAGGACGTGCGGATTGCCCCTTCCCCGCTGTGGATGCAGCAGCGGCTGATGGCGGCGGGCGTGCGACCGATTAACAATGTGGTCGATGTGACCAACTACGTGATGATGGAGACCGGGCAACCCTTGCATTCTTTTGATTATGACCGGCTGCGGGAAAACAGGATTGTGGTGCGCCGTGCCCGGGAAGGCGAGGAAATCGTGACCCTGGACGGGCAACGGCGGCAGTTGAACCCGGAGATGCTGGTGATTGCCGATGCCGAAAGACCCGTAGCCCTTGCCGGGGTGATGGGCGGGCAGGAAACCGAAGTTACGGAGCAAACCAAAACGATTTTGTTAGAGTCGGCTTCCTTTAACGGACCTAGTATCCGGAGAACTTCGCATGCTTTAGGCTTGCGCTCCGAATCTTCCCTGCGTTTCGAAAAAACCGTGGATGTGCAGCTGGTACGTTGGGCCGCGGACCGGGCCGTGCAGCTTTTGAGCCAAATCGGGGCTGGAATGGCCGTAGATGGTTGTGTGGATTGTTACCCCGGCCGTCCGCCGCAGGAAGAGCCGCTCCATTTCCAGGCGCCGAAGTTCTATTTGGCCAAATCCCATCTGCCGAAGGCTTTTTCCTGGGCCGATAATATTGACACTCCCTTTGCGGGGGCGGAACAGGGGCTTTCCGGCCAACAGGGGGAAAGACCTCCGTTCGCTCAGGAAGGCGAATTTGAAATAAAGGAGCTTTCCGAGGAGTTTCCCGAGGAGCAAATGCCGCAGGAGCTTTGGTTCCGGGGAAGACCGGTCATTCGCTTACGGTTCAGGCGGGTCAACGAGATTTTAGGCACGAAGATCAAGCCTGTGGAAATGGAGACGATTCTTCAGGCGCTCCAGATTACCTTCCTGGAAAAAGACCGGGAAGGTTGGTGGGTAGCCCCGCCTTCTTACCGCCGGGATTTGGAAAGGGAAGTTGACCTGGTGGAGGAAATCGCCCGCCTCTATTCCTATGAGCGGATCCCGACCACTCTGCCGGAAGGGGTCACCACCCAGGGCCAGCGCAACACGGAACAGCAAATCCGCTACCGGGTAAGAAAGAACATGGTGGCGCAAGGGTTAATGGAAGTTATCAACTATAGCTTCATCAACAAGGCCAGGCTAGAGCGGCTTGGTTATCCGGCCGGGCATCCTTTCGGAGATATGGTGGTGGTGAAGAACCCCCTTTCCGAAGAACAGGCGGTGATGCGCACCTGCCTCTTGCCGGGGCTTTTGGACACGGTGAAAAGAAACCTCAATAAACGGAACAAAAACCTCCGCTTTTTTGAGGTGGGTAAAATATTCCGGGCCGAAGGCTTCCCGGAACAAAGGAAACTGCCGGAAGAAGAATGGTGCTTAGGAGCGGTGGCCACCGGTAAAAGAGAAAAGTCCTGGGCCTATGGTGCTGAGGAATATGATTTCTATTATCTGAAAGGAGTCATCGCCAACCTCCTCACCGGGCTGGGCTATGGGGCAGAGGATTTTGCTTTGGCGGCGGTGCAGGATTATCCCGGTCTACATCCGGGCCGTGCGGCGACCATTCTGCTCAAAGGGCGGCCGATCGGCGTATTGGGGGAGGTCCATCCCTTAGTGCTGGAGGAATTCGAGATTGACCAGCGGGTGGTGACCTTCAGTATTGATTTGCCGCAATTATGGGCAGACGAGGAAGTGTCCCGGAAAGTTCTGCTGGTGCCGGTGACCAAATTCCCGGCCATATCCAGGGATTTGGCGATCCTGGTTCCGGAAGAAATAACGGCGGCGGAAGTGGAAAAATTAATCAGGGAACAGGCCAATGAATGGCTCAAGGAGGTGCGGCTCTTCGATTTATACCGGGGACAGCAGATTCAGGAAAACTGGAAGAGCCTGGCCTTTTCTCTCACCTGGCAAGCGCCGGATAAGACGCTGACCGATGAAGAGGTAAACATTTTCCACCAAAAGATCGAGGAAGCTTTAGCCGCCAGGTTTGGCGCGGGACTCCGTCGCTAAAAGACAGAATAAGGCTCGAGATCTGTAAAAAAGCAGCGAAGAAAAAAATTTTCTGTGAAAAAGCAGGACTTTTTGTATAATTCACGAAAGGAAAGATAGGAGTTTTCTCAGGAGGTTTTGCAATGAAGCAAAAAGATAGGGAAAGAGAAAAAATGAATAAGTGCACTGTAACCATCTTCAATGAAGAATATGTGGTGAAAGGGCAAGCCGATCGGTCCCATATTGAAAAGGTGTCTACTTATGTCGATCGGATGATGAAACAAATTTCCCAGAAAAATCCTGGTCTTTCCCCCAAACAATTAGCCGTGTTAACGGCCATCAACGTTACCGATGAATTATTAGTATTAAGGACAAACTATGATGATTTGATCAAACTATTAGACGAAGCGGATAAATGATAGATAGGGAAGGCAAAATGATGATGAGTGGCCGGAAGACGCTGCGTTTCATCAGGGGTCGCTTTAAGCCGGTGTTGCCAAAAAGGCGGCGCAGCAGCGACAAGGCGAGGCCGCAGCGACAAGCCTTGTGGCGAGCGTGGCATTAACCGGTGTGCGGCGTGCCATCACAAGGTGTTGTCTTCACTGGTAGGGAATAAATACGGATGGGTTTTGGGATGCTATGGGCAGAATGGCTTTTGCTTCCCATTAAAGTTGGAGGAGGTCCTTGTAATTGCGTCTGATTGAGATTTATCAACGATTGATTAACCTGGGCAAAGAAAACGATCCCCGCCCGAAAGAAGAAGTGGAAAAATACCTGGCGCGGGCGGCCAAAGAGTACGAAAAGCTGCAGGATGAAGAAAGGGGCTATTTTGATCAGGAAAGGTTGACCAACCCCTATAGTGATACTCGGATTCTCCACGGAGAACCGGATACGGAAGTAAAGAAGATTTTGGCCGGCATCGATATGGAAGTGCCGGAAATTCTTCTGGCCGACCGTTTGCGGGAAAAAGGGGAATCCATCGATTTGGTGCTGGCCCATCATCCGGAAGGAAAGGCCATGGCCAATCTTTATCAGGTGATGGCCTTACAGGAGGATGTGCTGGCCCAGTTGGGCGTGCCGATTAATGTGGCGGAAGGAATTTTGAGCTCCCGGATTAGCGAAGTGGAGCGGGGCATGATGCCTCTCAATCACAACCGGGCGGTGGATGCGGCGCGGCTTTTGAACATTCCCTTTATGTGTGTGCATACCCCCGCTGATAATATGGTGAATACCTTCCTAACGAAGCTGTTTGACGAAAAGCAGCCGGAAACGGTGGGGGACGTAGTGCAGGTCTTGTTGACCCTTCCGGAATACCAGGCCTCCAAAGCGCTCAACGCCGGTCCCAAGTGTTTTGTCGGGAAGGAGTCCAACCGGGCCGGGAAAATCTTTGTCGACATGACGGGTGGCACCAGCGGCTCGGAAGACGCTTTTGCCAAGCTGGCCATTGCCGGCGTAGGGACCATCGTAGGCATGCATATGGGCGAAAAGCACCGGAAGGAAGCCGAAAAGCACCATATCAATGTGCTGATCGGGGGGCATATGGCCAGTGATTCCCTCGGCCTTAATCTCCTGCTGGATGAATTGGAAAAGGAAGGGATGGAGATCATCAGTTGTTCCGGTTTCCACCGGGTGAAGCGATAAGGCGCCCATCTTACAATCTTGGGGCATGTTTAAATTGATATTGGTAACAGGAGTATCGTCAGGCATCAATCATTCATAAAATGGTTGGTGCCTTATTTCTTGCTCCAGTGCCGGTAGGGCTTTTTTCTTGTTGCCAGCCGCCGGTTGATGTTTTTTCGTTCAAGATGAACATACTAAGTATAAAAGAGAGCGATTTGAGGTTTTATCATGGTAATTACTGGGAAAATCCGCGTGGACAAAAGAACAAAAAATCTGGTTAAACGCATTAAGCCACAGGAAATTGCCGTCATTGACCACGCCGACCTCGATGAACTGTCGGCACTGTCTTTGGTGAAAGCGAAAGTGAAGGCCGTGGTGAATGCCAGCCCTTCCATGACCGGGAATTACCCGAATACGGGGCCGTTAACCTTGTTGAATCACGGTATCCCTTTGCTGGACAATGTCGGCCCGGCCGTGATGAATCTAAAAGACCATCAGTATTTAGAAATCAAACATAACGAGATTTATATTGACAAGCAAAAAATCGCCGGTGGCGAACGACAAACCAAAGAGAAAATCAAAGCGGCCCTGGAAAAAAGTAAAAGGAACCTGGCCCGGAGTTTAAACCGCTTTATCGAAAATACCATTTTGAATGCGGACTTAGAACGAAGCCTGATCATCGAAAATCTGTCCTTGCCGCCCTTAACTACCCAGATGAAAGACCGTCATGTTTTGATTGTGGTGAGAGGACAGGGTTATCTTGAGGACCTGGCCGCGATCAAATCATACATCAATGATTTAAAGCCGGTTTTAATCGGCGTGGATGGGGGGGCCGACGCTTTAAGGGAATTGGGCTATTTCCCGCACCTGATTATGGGCGATATGGACAGTGTCAGTGATGAGGCACTTTTAGGCGGTTCCGAACTGGTCGTGCATGCTTATGCGAACGGCCATGCCCCCGGGCTTGACCGCATCAAAAAATTAGGGCTGGAGGCCAAAATCTTTGCCGCCCCGGGAACCAGTGAGGATGCGGCGATGCTTTTGGCCCATCAGGCGGGAGCAGCTTTACTGGTGGCGGTCGGGACCCATACCAGCATGATTGATTTTTTGGAAAAGGGTCGTCCGGGGATGGCCAGTACCGTTTTGACGAGGATTAAAGTGGGCGCCATCCTGGTTGATGCCAAGGGGGTCAGCAAACTGTATCCGGGAAAACCGGACTTAAAAGCGGTCCTGAAGGTTATCCTGGCGGCCTGCCTGCCCTTGATTATTATTGCTTCGACATCATCTTTGCTTTCCCATTTCACCCGTTTACTGTGGCTCAAGGTGAAATTGCTGTTCAGCTTTTAAGCTTTTTCTCTTTTTATGCTTTAAGGGTTGAAAGCTCTGATTGGAATACTCCCGCTTGTAAGACGAGGAGGAGGGAAAATGATCGTTGATTTTAAATACCATATTGCCTCCTTAGTGGCTGTTTTTATGGCCCTGGGGGTAGGGATCATTATGGGCAGTACCGTTTTGGGCGAAAGTTTGGTCCGCAATATTGTCGCGGAGCAGGAACTGCTGGTCAGCCGTTTGGAGGAGGATTATGCAGGCTTAAAGGCGGAGTTGAACGCATCGCGGCAGGAGTTGAAAAAGCATCAAAAGGTGATTGAAGATTATCGGCGCTATGCGGAAAAAACGTTGCCCCATTTAGTAAAAAACCGGCTGAAAGGGAAAAAAATTGCTTTTGTCGTCCATCCCTTTGCGGAGAAGTCCGGCGCCGAGTTACTTCGTAATGGGCTGGAACTGGCCGGGGCTAATTTGATCCTTGATTTGAGTCTCGCCGAAGTGTGCGCAGGGCTCGAAGCAAAGGAGCTCAACACGAGTAGTGCTTATAGCCTTGATGATGCTTATAGCGTTGCTGAATTAGAAACGATTGTTTTGTGTGGTCAGGGGAAAGAGGATGAAGAATTCCTTACGAAAATTAAGGAATGCCGTATCCCGGTTTATACCTATCAGGCCGAACCGGATAAAAACAAGGACGATGCCTGCGCAAGAATCTCGGCCTTAGTAGAGCTTGTATTTCAGATGGCGCAGGAAGGAGCCAGGACCGGTCTTTGATCGTGAGCTTGTGAAACGCCCCGAAAGAACGAGGAGGGAGGTTGGAGCTTGGTAAAACACCATCATCTTGTCAGCGTGCTGATTCCCGCCTACAACGAAAGGGCGCGGCTGCCGTCCACGCTGCAAGCTTTGTGGTCCACCGGAAAGGTTGACGAAATCATCGTAGTCGATGACGGTTCGCAAGACCAAACCGGCGTAATTGCTGAAGCTTGGGGCGCCAAGGTAATCCGCTTCGAGCATAATCAAGGGAAGGGGAGGGCTCTCTCGGTTGGTTTAGCTTTCACCCGCGGGGAAAGCGTGTTATTGGTGGATGCGGATTTGCAGGAAAGCGCGGCTCAGACCATTCGACTGTTGGAACCAATCAGGCAGGGGGAGGCCGATTTAGCGATTGCCGTCTTTCCTCGTCAGGAAGCAGGAAAAGGCTTTGGTCTGGCGCGTAAAACCGCCCAGTTAGGGATAAAATACCTGACGGGGACGGTGGTCCATGCCCCGCTTTCCGGACAACGGGCGGCCAAAAAAGAGGTATTCCAGAATCTGCTTCCTTTTTCCGGAGGCTTTGGGATCGAGGTTGGCATGTATATCGATGCCTTAAGAAAAGGCTATCGGATTATGGAAATCCCGCTGCTGGTTAGTCATTGTCCTCCGGGAAGAGATTGGGCCGGGTTTTTACACCGGGGAAAGCAGTTCAGTCAGATTTGCCTTGCCTTAAGCACCCGCCTGCTGCAGTCCAAAACACGGTTTACGCCCCAGGAGGAAGGAAAGTAACCCCCAAGGAGGGTAACCAAGCTATGCCCTATTCTGGTTGCGGCAAGTTAATGCCAATAGGCTAGATGGCTCTTGAAAGAAGAAAGGCGGATGCAAAAGCGAGAAAGGTGGGAAGCGCCGTTGGGGGATGTCTTCGTTCATTTAAGCGTATTGCTAGTTTCATATTTGCTTGCTTCGTTGGCCTTGCCCTACCTCATCTCCATGATTGCCCGCGGGGGCATGCTGAAAGTGAACTGGCAGGGAAGGGTGATTCCGGCGATCAGCGGCATCGTTTTTCCGCTGGTTTTGAGTTTTACGATGCTTCCTTATCTTTGGACCAGGGAAAAAGGCGGCGTATTAGTATTTGTGCTGGCTATTCAAGGGGCGGCCGTGGTCGGTTTGCTGGATGATGTGCTGGGGAAAAACACGCCCCGGGGTTTAAGCCAACATCTCCGTTACTTTTTATTCGAAAAAAAGCTCAGTACCGGGCTGGTCAAAGCAATTGTCGTTAGCCTGCTTGCCCTGTGGGTGGTGACGCTTTTCGACTTAAGTCCCCGGCAATTTGGGGAAAGCTCGCCCTTGTTCCTTGGGGAACTGTTTTTAAATTGGCTCCTGCTTGTTTTAACGGTTAATTTCGTGAACTTGTTGGATTTGAGGCCGGGCAGAGCTCTCAAAGGGACGGCTTTTCTCTTGCTTTGGCCGGCTCTTATGCAAGCGCCCGGGCAAGGGCTGTTGGCTTCTACTTTGGGCATTATGTTAGCCTATGCCCCTTATGACCTCCCTGGAAAAGTCATGTTGGGCGATACCGGGTCCAATGTGCTTGGAATGATTGCCGGGTTATTGTTGTTGGGCACTCCTTTCTGGAGCAGGATGGTTTTTCTCGTTTTCTTTCTGTTTATTCATGTGGTGGCGGAAAGGAGCTCTTTGTCGGTTTGGATCGACCAAACACCGGCCTTACGGAAAATCGACCACTGGGGAAGGGGACGGGAGTTGGTGACGAAAGGGCTCGATGAGGATGATTAACCGGACCCTGGGACAAGTCGTGGCAATTCTGGTTGCCTATCCGGATCTGCTTAAGCTGTTGGTTACCATCGAGGGAGAACCGGAGCCGCAAAAAGCCTATGCTTTTCCCAAAGAATGCGGTCCCCTGCAGGTAGGGGATTGGGTTCTTCTGAATACGACCGCCGTTGATTTGGGTTTGGGCAGCGGTGGCTACCACTTTGTCATTGGGAGCTGTCCCCTTGCCCCAGCGCAAAGCACAGCGGAACATTGTGCTGCGGGGATTAATGTTGCAGGAGATATTGTTAAGGAGCAGAAAAAGGCTGCTCCGGGCCATATTATGAAATTGCGCTATACTCCATACCAGCTAAAGGTTTGTGCGGTGGAGGAAGAGGACAGCCCAGCTCATCAGCAGTTAAAAAAGGCCGACCGTTTACAAGGGCTGCCGGTGATTGCCGGTTCTTTGCACAGTATGCTTGTTCCCTGTGTTTGCGGGATCAAAGCGGTCCGCGAGGAATTAAGGGTAGCCTATGTAATGACCGACGGAGGGGCATTGCCGCTTGCTATGAGTGAAGCGGTACGAAGTCTCCGTCAAATGGGCCTGCTTTGTGGTACAATAACAGTGGGACACGCCTATGGCGGCGACCTGGAGGCTGTAAATTTATACAGCGGGCTTTTGGCCGCGCAGGTAGTATTACAGGCCGATGTGGTTGTGGTCCTGATGGGGCCTGGGGTGGTAGGGACCAATACAAAATGGGGAACCACGGCCCTGGAGCTGGGGCAGATTATTAATGCGGTGCACGCCTTAGGCGGAATACCCTATACCATTCCCCGCTTAAGCTTGGCGGACGGGCGAAAGCGGCATCACGGCATAAGTCACCATACCATTACCGCGCTGAACGAGGTATCCCTGGCGGTGACCCGGCTGGTGCTGCCCACCTTAGACGGACCGACAAAAGCATATTTCCAAAAGCAACTGCAAAAGCTTAATCCCGCGAAATACCGGTTGGTTTGGGGGCAGGGGCAGGCAGGGATTCGCCTGGCGCAAGAGTTGACTTTGCCGCTTGCTTCGATGGGAAGAAGTTATGCCGAAGACCCGGCTTTTTTTCTGG
>DGEB01000058.1:2969-7597 GCA_002385735.1 Peptococcaceae bacterium UBA3937 | reverse complement strand
TCCCGGGGTTTGCCGCATAAGAGGAAGCCGTGGGGCGTCATAATAATCACTTTTCAACCCCTCCTTACATTGTATTAGCTATTAGCATTGCCATGTTTGACCTGGATTTAACTTAATATATGTTGGGGCAAGGGAAATATGATTGGAGGCATGTCAAGTGGAGGAGAAATTCAATAAGCGTTTACGCGAAGCCAAGGGGAGGTTCTTGCATTTTTGTGTCGATGAGGTGACCTTATCCAACGGGCACATTTCCACCAGGGAAATGGTCCTGCATCCCGGGGCTGTGGCTGTTATTGCTGTCACGGCGGAAAAAGAAGTGATTCTGGTAAAACAATACCGCTATCCGGTAAAAGAAGTGCTTTATGAAATCCCGGCCGGGAAACTGGAACCGGGGGAAGACCCGGCGGTTTGCGCGCCGCGGGAATTAGCGGAAGAAACCGGTTTTTTGGCGGAAAAGTGGGAAAAACTCGGCACTTTTTATACCGCCCCCGGCTTTAGTAACGAAACCATGCACCTTTTTTATGCCACCGGCTTAAGGGCGGAAGAAGCCCATCCCGATCCGGACGAAATCATTACCTATGAGAAAATCCCCCTCAGGAAAGCCTGGGAAATGATTAGAACAGGCCAAATTAAGGATGGCAAAACGATTCTGGCCATTCTATGGATTGAGCAAATGATAACGGATTAAGCGCGGCTTTTGGGGAGCGAGAGTATTTCAGAGTGATAAGTTATTTTGGGAAAAAGCTTTTTCGAAAAGAGGATTGGGGAAAGGGCGTATTTTGGAGAGAGGAAGTTGACGGGAAATGACCGGTAGCTTGTTTTTGGATTTGCATGTCCATATCGGGCGGGACGGTGAAGGGAAGGCGGTAAAAGTAACGGCCAGTTCCCGGCTTACTTTGGCCAATATCTTGAGGGAATGTGTGGAAAGAAAGGGCATCGACCTGGTGGGGATCGTTGATTGCGGTGCCTACGGTGTCCTCAACGATCTCAAAGCTTTGCAGGCGCAAGGAGAGTTGGTCGAGTTAAGCCGGGGCGGTTGGCGTTATCAGGAAAGACTTACGCTGTTTGCCGGTGCCGAGTTAGAAACCGTGGAGGCCAATGGGGGCAGGGCCCATCAGCTTTGTTTTTTCCCCAGCCTTAGCAAGCTGGAGGATTTTGCCCGTTTTATCTGGCAGAAGGTGAAAAATAACCGCTTGAGCAGTCAGGTGTGTTATTTGTCGGCCCATCAACTTTATGGTGAGGTCAAAAAAAGAGACGGGATATTAATCCCCGCCCATGCTTTTACCCCTTATAAAGGCATTTACGGTAACTGTGCCCCAAGCCTGGAAGAGGTCTTTGGGGAAGCCGCTGCCGACATCACGACCATAGAACTTGGTTTATCGGCCGACCAAAAGATGGCGTTACGGATTCCCGAACTAAAGGAGCGGTTGTTTTTGGCGAACTCCGACGCTCATTCCTTGGACAAAATCGGGCGGGAGTATAACGAAGTGGTGATGGAAGCACCCTGCTTTGAAGAGTTGGTAAAACTCTTAAAGGGCCGGAAAGGGAAGATTATCGCCAATTATGGCCTGAACCCCCGCTTAGGGAAGTATCATCGCAGTTTTTGCCATCGTTGTGGCATGGCGGCTTCCGCCCACGTTCCTCCCGTAATGAGTTGTCCCGTTTGTGGGGAAGGTACAGATTTTGTGGTCGGGGTGTTGGACCGGATTGTTTGGATAAGCACCTTAATGCAGGGTAATGCTAAAAACGGTGCTCACCCAAACGCGAGGAAGGCTGCGCCCAATACCTCCGCTGATGCCGAAAACACTTCCTATTGTTATCAGGTGCCTTTGGAGTTTATCCCCGGTTTGGGGAAAAAGACCAAGGAAAAACTCTTTCGGAGCTTTCATACGGAAATGAATATCTTGCATCATGCAGAAGAAGGCGCCTTAAAGGAAGTGGTTGGCGAAAAATTAGCGTCTCTGCTTGTGAAGGGACGAAGGGGTGAGCTCCAAACGACCCCGGGCGCGGGAGGAATCTATGGACGAATCGAAGGTAGCGATCGCCTATAACCTGTCGGGCGCGGTAGAAGCGGTTCGCGCCGGGCGTTTTGTGGTGCTGGTGGACGTGATTGACATGTCGACCACCCTGGAAACAGTACGGGAAGCGGGGGCGTGCGGCTTTTGGGGTGCGGCGCCCAGCGGGAAAAACTTGCCGTATGTCAACCCGTATTTGATCGGGCGGGCTGCGGCAAAGGAGGCCAGGGAAAAAGGGGCCCAACTGGTGGTGGTCGTCGAGCCAAGAGGCGGTCTTGAAGCGGAGCGACGCCGCAACGCCGCGGATGTGTTAGCCGGCTTCCAGGCGGAATACATGGAAGCAGAATGCCTTCTCCCCAATCTGGGCGCGGAAACGGCTCGCTTAATTGATTGGCGGCACAAAATTGTTGTGGCCGTGACCGCTGCCGGCGGGGTCATTTTTGATGCGGTATATCAACTGGGCGGACGGCTTACCACAGCAACCATCGCCCGGACCATGAGGATGAAGGGAATAGAGCCGGCGCGCGCCGGCCTCCGGAGAGCTTTGGCCCTGGCCGGGAACCTTCCGCTTACGCTGGTGGCTGCCAGTAGCAATGCCCTGGAAGATGTCCTGGCGGTCCATTATTTAGCCGGTTTGCTGCATACGGAAATGGGCATTGGCTAGTGGTTGTCATAAATCTTTTTCTCCCCTCATATCGTAGAAGAGGAGGGGAGGACAAAACGGTGGAAAAGATTAAGGTAAAACTACGGCAGCATTTTTATCATAGTTGGTGGCTTTATTTATTGGTAAGCTTATGTTTTTTGCTAGGCGCCGTGTTTGGGTTTTGGGGGATGCACGCTTTGGAGAAAAGTGATGCATCTTTAATGAATGCTTTATTTGAAGAAATTACGGCGCAATTCGGTGATGATTTTAATTTTGCCCTTTCGGCTAGACAAGCCGTAATGAAGAATCTGCTCAATTTAGGGAAAATTTTTGTGTTGGGCTTAACGATTATTGGCTTTCCACTGGTTTTGGTGATTATTTTTACCCGGGGCTTTGTTTTTGGCTTTACATTGGAATTCTTTTGTCAAGGGAAGGCCTGGCCCGGAAGCATCCTTGCTCTGCTCGCCCTTTTGCCGCCCAATTTCTTATCGGTGCCGGCCTATATTTTAAGCGCGGTGGCCGCCATTCGTTTTTCGCTTTATTTAATAAGTGGCCGTCAACAGAGAGAGATTTCCATCTCCGAAGCTTTTTTGAAGTATTTTTTCGTGATGCTTGGATATTCTCTTTTGCTGTTAGGGTCAGCTTTAATCGAGGGCTATTTTTCACCGTCCGTGATTAAGCTGCTTTACAAAACGCTCCAGTTGACTTAACCGATCCGCAGTTTCGCTATGTGTGTATTGTCAATTATCTCTTGCTGGGTGGCAAGGGATAATTTTTCTTTTTGTGTTCATAATAAGGATTGTAAAGCAATTTTTTTAAATTCACATCGGCAGAGGGGAGAGTAATAATGGAGAAAAAGGAACAGGATTTACGGGGACAAGTGCCGACCGGGCATGCTTTTGTCCCGACGGAAATGGGGTCGGCACGTTTTGTCTCGCTGGACGGCGAAGGAAGCAGCTATAAATACGAAACGGGTTCCACCGAGATGGTTTATGGATCCGTCGGGCCACCCTGGAGTATTGAACCGAGTATTCGTTTTCTTTGTGATGAAGTGGGTGTTGATTTTCACCGGTTTGTCGCCGGACTGGCAGCAAACAAAAACGATATGGAAATGGCAGCGGAGTTAGGGGTTGATTCGCAACTGGTCGACCGCTTGAAAGAACAGTTTTACAAAAACGAGGCCATTATGGGTAATTACGGTCAGGACTAAACAAGGAGACCGCCTGCTTTTAATCAATATATCTATGTATATAGATATTACAAAAGATTTAAACTAGTTATCGAATTAGGACCAAGCAGTTGAAGGGTATTTATATTATTTAAAGTTGTGTATATCTATGAAAAATTGATATGATATATTTATTTGAAATGTTCCGAATATTAATGTAAATTAGAATTAGGAAGGGGTGTATGTATATACTGTTATTGTGTGTTTTGTAAATCATAAAATGGAGAGGGGGAGCATAATGAAAGCTCGTTTGAGACGGTTTTTGGTCTTGATTCTTTCGTTAGGTCTTTTGGTATGTTGTCCTATCTCTGCCAATGCGATGCCAGATTTCGATAGTTTGTTTGGCAACATTTTCGGTTCTGGAAGTCCCTTTGGTGATTTTGGTGGCATGGGGATGATGCCCGATTTCGGCGGCATGGGGATGCCCGACTTTGGTGGATTCGGTGGTCCCGGTGGCAATAGCTTTAGTGATATTCAAGCCAGATATGATTTTGCTTATTCATCGCCTTATGGAAGCGACAGTTTCAGTATGAGTTTTCCGGGCGATGGTTTTTCGTCTTTTGACGATTTTAAAAACGCTGTTTCCAATCGCCTGAATGAATTTATGGGCAACATGGGCGGCATGGGGATGCCTTCCTTTGCTGACTTTGGTGGTATGGGAATGCCTGATTTTGGTGGCATGGGCGGATTTGACCCATTCTCCGATTTCGGCGGCATGGGCGGTAGTCCCTTCGGTGGCATG
>DGEB01000058.1:2394-2822 GCA_002385735.1 Peptococcaceae bacterium UBA3937 | reverse complement strand
AATGCCCGACTTTGGTGGTATGGGGATACCCTCCTTTGAAGAATTTGTTGACATGATGATGTCCAAATTCGGTGACGTACCTGATTTTCCAGGCTTTGGCGGCATGGGGATGCCTGACTTTGGTGGCATGGGAATGCCTGATTTCGGCGGCTTTGGTGGTGACTTTGGCGACTATGGTGGCGGCGGTCGCAGTGGACGCGGTGGTCGTGGTGGCGACTATGGCGGCGGCTATGGTGACTATGGTGACTACGGTGGCAGTGGCAAACGCGGCGGTCGTAGCGGTAAAAGCGGACGCGGTGGTAAAGGCGGCTACGGTGGCGACTATGGTGACTATGGCGGCGGTTTTGGCGATTACGGTGGCGGCGACCGCAGTGGACGCGGTGGTCGTAGCGGCAATAGCGGTCGCAGTGGTCGCGGCGGCTATGGCG
>DGEB01000058.1:0-2267 GCA_002385735.1 Peptococcaceae bacterium UBA3937 | reverse complement strand
CTATGGCGGCGGCTATGGCGATACCAGCGGCTTAACATCTGAGGAACAGGCGGTCTTTGAATGGGTTAACGAGGAAAGGACCAAACGTGGATTACATCCTTACCAACTGGATATGGACCTGGTAAAAAGCGCGAGGGCCAAGAGCGAGGATATGGCCAGAAATTACTATTTTGATCATTACTCTCCGACATACGGGTGGCCCGATAAACTAATCAATCAGTACACCGGTGGCAAATACTGGTATCTAGGCGAAAACATTGCCGTAAATAATGATCTCAGAGACGCGTTTGTCAGCTTTATGACAAGTACGGATGGCCATCGTGAAGCGATCCTGGATCCTGAATATACCCATATTGGTATTGGTGTAGTGCGTGATGCCGGATCATATCTGGTAACTCAACACTTTGGCGCAAGATAGCTCTATTAGGAGTAGATTGTTAATATTATCAGCAACCCAAAATACCACCGCATCACGGTGGTATTTTTGGAAAAACCAAATTTAACCTTGCGGTAAAGCGGGATCAGAAGTAAGATAAATTATGGGTAGAAATAATAATGGGGGAGGGAGGAGTATGAAAAAGCCCATTAAAAAGATAATGTTGGTCTTTGTGTTCACCTTATTGTTTCTTCTTGCTTTGTCCGCGGTCGTTTATGCTTTTCCCTCGTTAGATTTTAACCTGGGTTTTAGTAACTTAGCCTCTCCTTATAGCAATAACAATCAAAATCCATCCGTTATAGTTCAACCTAAAGATGACTCGTATAAGACGCAGCTTCCTTCCAATTACCGTTGGGGAGTCCAACAAAAAAGAACCTATAAGCTGTTTGGCAGTAACGGCGTAGAACATGGGGACGCCCAAACCTTTGAATTAAATAAACTCAAAGCAGCGGAAGAAGAAAGCAAGCCCACTTTTATCAATAATCTTAGCGCAAAATTCCGCAACAGCCTGTTGCGCAAAAAGAAAGTATTCCTGAAGTGGGAATATACGGGTACAAATCAAGTAAATTATTTCATTATCTATCGTCGCATTGATGAAAACAACTGGGAACAAATCGGGAAGGCAACGGCCACGAAATTTGAAGATGTTGATATTAGCGAAAACGGGAAATATGCTTATCGCGTGACGGCTTTTTATCCGGGAAACAATGAAAATAATACGGGCGAGTTTTCCAGCGCGGAAATTACGATCAATATCGACAAACGCTCAGGGATTACCCTGTTTTAATTCATAAAATGAGCCGGAAAAAACCTCTCGCTAATATAGATGATAGCGAGAGGTTTCTTTTTGGAGTCAGACTAATTGGGTTGGCGGTACGGCCTTTTTTGCTTTTCTTTCCACCCGGATCGCCGGCTCCGGGCATACCGTTTCACAGAGGCCGCACACGATGCAACCTTCCATGCGGGCTTTCACGGAAGGAGTGCCCATAAAACCCAGTTGCTCCGACCAGGCGATGACTCTGGTTGGGCATTTTTCAATACAAAGGCCGCATCCCTTACATAAATCAGGGAAAATGGTCCAGGTGCCTTTGTCGTTTTCGCCTGTTTCCTGTTTCCAGCTTCTTTCCATGCAGAACTTGACCTCCCATGCGTGTTTCTCTTTATTATTTGCATTTGAGCTTTTATCTACACCACACCTTTTAGAGATATAAATGATTCTAAAATCGCGTTACTTTATTACACAAGTATTATTTGCATTTTCTTTTTAAACAAGATATAATTAAAATTGGTATTGATATTCGATAAAATTCGGATTATTTGGAGATAACCTTAATTAAGGGTGAATAATTGAGGGGGTATTTGCAGGATGTTTTTAAACAGGTTTGATTCCGGGAGAAAGAAAAAAATCTTTGCTCTAACGTTGGTTCTCCTGATTATTGCCCAACTCTTTCCTATGACTTTAGCAGCCCTTACCAGCACCGCAGCAGTTGATAAAGAAAATAGAGAAAATAAATCATCCATCAGTGAGAATGCCAGAAAGCTTATTAATAAAATAACAGGAAATGATAAAAACAATGGAATTGGGCAAGGTTCCGGTGGTTCCTCAGGTGGTGCGAGATCGACTGTTTATCCGAGAGCACCAGAGCCTAGGCTGCCTGTGAGTGAAGGAGAGTGGGATTTTAACATAACTTTGCCGGCGACGAATCTCAGTGATATTTCAGGGAGCGTTAACGTAACTATGCCGCGTAGATCCCGCCGCCCCGTAAAAGTCAAAGCGCCTGAAGTTTCTTCAAGCGGAGTAAACGTGACAGCGCCAACAGGGTCGTCAGGC
>DGEB01000045.1 GCA_002385735.1 Peptococcaceae bacterium UBA3937 | reverse complement strand
TGTCTGCCATTGAAAGTCCTAAAAATGCATTGTCAAAGCAATCTTCTATTATTGATATATAAAGCTTACCATCGGCAGTCTGAATCTCCGTGATGTCCGTCACAGCCTTCTCGGGTTGAATTTGTTACCATTTATACCTGCCTATTTTACCATATTCTGCTGGGGAAAAGCCACACAGGCTGCCTATATCCATCTTAATGCGATATGTAAACACGGCCATAAAAAAAGGCAAGTCTAAAGGAACTTGCCCTGCCTTCCATGATTACTCGATCTATTCATTAATGTTTTCACGTTTTTGAACCTTGACCTTCTCCGATATAATCATACCGGATATTATTCATTTACTCCTGCTGCGGCTCTTTAAATTTAGGATAAGTAGCGATTTCAGGAATGATGGCTCTTTCGTATTTTCCTTCCCCTTCCGTAGCATCGTAGACTTCAGTGTCGTTATATTTTACCGTGACGTAATATTGGGAATAGCCGTTCTCCTCGTTGATTTTGTAATTAATGTTGATGATGCCGTTTTTCCGGTAGAGAATGTCCGTGATTTCGACGTTTCCTTTCGCCCCGATTTGTTCAAGTACTCCATTTGCTCCGGCAAACTTGCAGAATTGTTTCCGAGAAATCTCAATGGCACCGTACTCGCGGAACCTGTTTCCCTTGCCGGTGTCTTCGTCAGCCTTTTCAAAATAGAAATAGTAAGGCTTCCAGCTATGACCGGTGAATACCTTCATGTCCCGATCATAACAAATATCATAAGTATCATGCACAATTTGCACCGTTTCTCCATCGCCTTCGATCAAAGCACCAATGCCATAGTCAAAATACGTGTGCAGCTTATTGTCTTCGACTCCATACAAATAGGAACGGGCGCCTGTCGCATATTCCTGGTAAACATGAAGCATCTTTACCCCATTAAAACTCACTACCTTGGGGTCAAAAGTGAACTGAGTGGATATATCCTGCTGTGCCAATTCAATCTCCTGCTCCGTCACCAACCAAACTTTTCCGTTGAGCCAAGCCTTGCCTTCCACTTCTTCCGAAAGATGGCCGGTTAAGATAAACGCTTCTTTTACGCCATTATCATCAAAATCCTCACAAAAGACCTTGAGGACCTTTTCCTCTCCATGGGCTTGCTTAAATCTATCTACGAATGCTTTTTCCTCTTTAGATACAGCTTCTCCGTTACCCGTTCCCGGCGTTACGGCAGGTTGATTCGTGTTGTTATCTCCACTGGAGGCACAACCGGCCAATATGCTAACACAGAACAAACAAAGCACGAAAACAAGCAAACTTTTTCTTGGCAACATTGATTTTCCTTGACCACCTTTAGAAATTTACCTTACAGATTTAATTATTAACACTTTTTCGTAAATATCCAACAGCATTGGCAACCATGTTAGAGCTGCTGGCGATATTTTTGCATCAAGCCTTTGAAAATCTCGGCCGTCGTAGGCGGCGTAAAGGTAATGGCATTGGCGCCTGCCTCAATGGTTTCCAGGATCGATTCATCGGTCGGTCCGCCGGTGGCAATGATCGGGATGTCCGGGAACTGTTCCCGGATGCGGCGGACAATCAACGGGGTTTTCGCTGCCCCCGACACATTAAGAATCCCCGCGCCTGCTTCAATTCTTGCTCTAATATCTTCCTCCTCCGAAACAACGGTAACCACCACAGGGATGTCGATTCTCCGCTCCAGCCGGCGTATAATCAAATTACTGGTGGGAGCGTTGACCACTATCCCGAAAGCCCCCTGGTGCTCCGCATCCATCGCCAGATTTACCACCCGGCTTCCGGTGGTGGTGCCTCCGCCCACCCCGCAAAATACCGGCAAGGACGATGCATTAATAATTGATTGGGTAATAATCGGTTGCGGAGTAAAGGGATAAACGGCAATCACCGCATCAGCGTTGCAATTGCGAATAATCGCCACATCGGTGCTAAACAATAAGGACCTGATTAACTTCCCAAAAATGCGAATGCCCCCCACTTGATGGATTACCTCAGGCACCCTCACCATATGTCTTCTTAATCTTCCGTGAATTTCGGGAACACTAACGGCCAACCAGCATTCCTCCCTTTTTCCTTGGTTTTATATTTATCTTCCGTCAATAATGTTTAATGATTTTCCCTTTCTTGCAGCTAAAGGACATTTTGGGAAATTCGCCTCTCAGCAGCATCTCCCTCAGCTTCTGCTCATCATACTCACGGGTCACGAAAAAGCTTAAATCCGCATTACAGCCCGCCTGGACTTTCCCCACGTCTTTTTTGCCTATTTTTTCAGCCAGATAGCCTGTATAATAAGCCACCAATTCTTCAACCGTATAGCTTTTCTCCTTTACCTTGTTTTCATCCACCTCCATCGGTAAAATATAGACCTTCGTATGGGCAGGATTACGTTCGCACAGAAAGGCAAAAGTCTTCTCCACGCTCTCCCCTCTTTGCTGGGCCACCTGAGCCAGACTCAGGCCGGCATAGGCTCCTTCGAAAAAGTAAAGATAATGGGCCGGATAGCGGGGATAACTGGTTTTCAGCAGGTGTTCCACCACCTCGTTCGTCTTCTCCAACTGAACAATCGAAGGCATTACCGTCAGACCCCCGACGTCAAAAATCAAAGCTCTCCTGGCCTTATACTCCTGTTCATCCACATACCCTACTTTGACGATTCTTCCGTCTTTAATCGCGATATCGCCGCGAAAAACTTCTCTCTCCCCGGTCCCGTCATAGATCTGGGCATACTTAAAAACCAGATCATAGGTCCCTAATCTGCTGTCCGCGGCCGAGGCCATTCCACCCGCATCGGAAAAGAAAAGTCCGTAAAAACACGTAAAACTTGCGGCAATCCCAACTATTCCCAACAACAGCAAGAGGCTTCCTTTTCGCATGATCGGTCTTCCTTCCTTAATATAATAAGCAATATGCTATAGCTTTCAAGAAACCCCAATGGATTGTGCCAAAAAGAACATAAGAATAGTCAGCGCGTTCCAGACCGAATGGGCCACAATGGACGTATACAAGGACCCGGTACGCAGGTAAAGGAAGTTGAACCAAATCCCCACCAGCGTAATGGGAATAAACCTGAATAAATCAAAATGCAAGAACCCGAAAAAGATGCTGGTAAGGATGACGGCCGGAATGGTGCCGATTATTTTCCCCACCGCGGGAAAAAGAAAGCCGCGGAAATAGAGCTCCTCGCCGAAAGGCGCAATAATCGCAACCATCAAAAAGCTCAGTAATCTTTCCCGCCCGGTCATCGCCGTTTGAAATACTTCCGCCACCGCCTGCGGTTTGGCCTCATAAGCCAGGAGTCGGCTAAGCACCGCTAAAACCACCATCATTGTCACAAAGAGCAGGAAAGCATGTCCTATGCCCATGACCAGCCAGCCTTTTTCCTTCCCCGGCCGGAAGCCTACTTCCGACCAGGACAAGCGGTACCTGAACTTGATGATTAAACCGATGGAAAGGAAAAAATAGGCGGTCAGAAAAAAGCTGCTCCAAAAAACCTGACCCAGCAGCGGATTGGTGGGACTGATGAAATCACTAATTTGCTTTAGCCAGGTCATTTTTTGCAGAGGGAAAAGCCATCTGCAGCCGACGATTAAAGCAAAGACCCCCAGTGCCTCCCAGATTGACCAGCGTGGATGAACCAGTGAATTTTTCATTATTGTTTCCCTCAAATGATCCAAAGAATTAAATTCCTTACTTTTCGATTTGTTTTTACTAATTCTTTACTTTTTTTAATTATATCATATTTTAGCGCGAAAAGTGGATAGCTTCATGTAAAACATCAGCATACGCCTCTTGCAGGGACTCGGAAATCGTGGGATGGGGATGTATACAACGCTTTAACTGTTCTACTCCCGCGCCCAGTTTGATGGCCGTTACCGCTTCGGCAATCATTTCCGTGGCGGCAGGGCAAAAAAGATGTACTCCTAAGATTTTTCCGGTCTCTTTTTCCGTAATCACCTTGACAAAGCCCCTGGCTTCTCCTTCAATTTGGGCTTTGCCGTTGGCCACTAAGGGGAATTTGCCGATGGCGAGCTTCTCCGCCCCATATTGGGCACGGGCCTGCTGTTCCGTAAGCCCTACCCAGGCAATCTCCGGAAAAGAATAGACACACTGGGGAATGGCCGCATAATCCATTTTCCGTGGTCCGGCGCTGCCGAAAAGATTCTCTACCGCCACCATTGCCTCAGCTGATGCCTTATGGGCCAGCATGCATTTGCCGTTGACATCCCCAATGGCGTAAACATCCGGCCGGCTGGTCCGCAAGTATTCATCGGTAACCAGGGCTCCTCTTTCCGTTTTGATCCCTAACTTGTCCCAATCCACCCCGTCTATGGCCGGCACCCGGCCCACCGCGACCAGGATTTTTTCCGCCTTGAGCTCCCGAATCTCCTCGCCCTGGGTAAAGACCAGGGTATCGCCCCGGATTTCCCTGGCCTGCGCGCCTAAATGCAGCGTGATGCCGCTAGTTTTCAACATCCGCGCCGTCTCGCCCGCAATCTCTTCGTCAAAAACCGGCAAAAGTCTCTCCTCCATCTCGATAACGGTCACCTCGGCGCCCAGTTCCCGCAAAATCAGGGCAAACTCCAGACCGATCACGCCACCGCCTAAAATGGCCAGGGAAGCAGGCACCCTTTCCAAAGCCAGGATTTCATCACTGGTGATTACAGCCGGTGCATCCATCCCCGGGATGGATAGCCGCCGAGGCTTGGAGCCGGTGGCGATAATCACATGGCGGGCCCGCACAGCCCTTTTAGGGGCCTGGTTCCCGTACAGCTTAACTAGACCCGGCTCTTCGTCCAGGAACGCTTCCCCGGCTACCACCTCAACCCCATGGGCTTTAAGCAGCCCGGCAATTCCCATGGTCAACCGGTTGACGATCCGTTTTTTGCGTTGCTGCAGTTTTTCCAGATTAATGCCCACTGCCGCCGGGTCCACCCCGGTAACACCCAGGTCCCTCAGCTTCTTTATTTCTCTTAAAGCTTTAACACTTTGCAGGAAAGTCTTCGTGGGGATGCACCCCCGATTTAAGCAGGTGCCCCCCAAGACATCTTTTTCGATTAAAACGGTCTTTGCACCCAACTGGGCCGCTCGGATTGCCGCAACGTAACCGCCGGGACCGCCGCCGATTACCGCCAGATCGTACATTGTTTGGCCTTGCTCTTCTGCCAAAGGCACCTTGGGCTCACTCTCCCTTTTTCTATCAATCTACCTGCTAAAATCCGGATTTCTTCTGATAACATCCCGATGACGTCACAATTAGACCCGATGTGGTTTATTCGCTCAACTTCTTCTTAAGGAGCTGGTTGACAATCCCCGGGTTGGCCTGTCCCTTGGTCTCCTTCATCACCTGTCCGACCAAAAAACCTATCGCCTTTTCCTTCCCGGCCTGGTAATCGGCCACGCTCTGCGGATTGGCCGCCAGAACCTTCATCACAATTTCCTCTAAGGCTCCGGTATCGGAGATTTGCACCATCCCTTTTTCCTTCACGATCGTCTCCGGCTCTTTACCGGTATTAAACAGCTCCTCAAAGACCACCTTCGCCATTTTGCCGCTGATTTTGCCGTCCGCCTGCAGCTTTAACAAGGCGGCCAGTTTCTCCGGCGTGACCTTGCTTTCCGACACCTCGAGCCCTTCGGCATTCAAAAGGCGCAGGTATTCGCCCATCATCCAGTTGGCTACCGTTTTCGGCTCATTAAACAGCACCACCGTCCGGTCAAAAAACTCGGCCAGGGACCGGCTGCTGGTGATAATGCCGGCATCATATTCGGAAAGCCCGCACTCCTTGACCAGCCGCTCCTTCCGAGCATCCGGCAACTCCGGCAGGGAAGCCTTGATGGTTTTGATCCAGGCCGGGTCCAGGACAATGGGCGGCAAATTCGGATCGGGAAAATACCGGTAATCCGTGGCTTCTTCCTTACTCCGCATGGACGAGGTAATTCCTTTTTCCTCATCCCAGCCACGAGTTTCCTGAATAATCGTCCCGCCCTCTTCCAAAACATCCTGTTGCCGGTCGATTTCGTATTCCAAAGCCCGCTGCAAAGACCGGAACGAATTCATGTTCTTGATTTCCGTCTTGGTGCCGAATTCGGTCGACCCCACCGGCCGCAAGGAAATATTGGCATCACAACGCAAAGAGCCCTGCTCCATCTTCACATCCGAAACGCCCGTATATTCCAGAATTGCCCTCAGCTTTTCCAGATAAGCCCGTGCTTCCTCCGGCGAGCGCATATCCGGTTCCGAAACAATCTCGATCAAGGGTACGGAAGCACGATTATAGTCGGCCATGGAATACTGGGAAGAAGTGATGCTACTCCCGCTATGGAGCAGTTTTCCCGCATCTTCTTCCAGGTGGATCCGGTTGATCCTGATTTTTTTCTTCTTCCCACCCAGCTCGATTTCCACGTAACCTTCCTTGCAGATTGGATGGAAATACTGGGAAATCTGATAAGCCGTGGGCAAATCCGGATAGAAATAGTTCTTGCGGTCAAAGCGGCTGTAAGGATTGATTGCACAATTCAAGGCCAGCCCGGCGCGGACCGCGTACTCCACCGCCTTTTTGTTCATGACCGGTAAGGTCCCCGGAAAGCCCAGACAGCCCGGACAAACGTGGGTGTTCGGGTCTCCCCCGAATTCCGTAGTACAGGAACAAAAGATCTTCGTGTTGGTCTTTAATTCCACATGGACCTCCAAACCAATCACTGCTTCATATGCCGTCGCCATCTTACCTTTCCCCCTTTACCGCGGGACTAAGCTGCGTTAAGTCCGTGTTCTGTTCCAAAGTATAGCCCACCCGAAGCAGCATCCCTTCGCCAAAAGCACGTCCGATGAGCTGCAGCCCGATGGGGCGGCCTTGCGCTTTGCCGAAAGGGAAGGATACGGCCGGCAAGCCCGCCAGGCTGGCCGGACAAGTCAGCCCGTGGGTCTGTACACCGCCCCGACCATGGTGATTCTTTCCCTTCCCGGCTAAATTAAAGGCCACGGTAGGCGTAGTCGGGGTCAGCAAACAATCGTATTTTTCCAAAGCCTGCTCCAATTCCTGCTTGATGAGGGTCCGTACTTTTAAGGCTTTTAAGTAATAGTCCTGGTATTGCTGCGCGCTCAACACATATGTACCGAAAAGAATCTGTTTTTTGGCCTCTTCCCCGAAGCCTTGCCCCCGGGTCTTATTATACATGGACTCCACGTCCTCCGCCTCGACCCTCAGCCCATACCGTACTCCGTCGTAACGAGCCAGGTTGGAACTGGCCTCGGCCGCCAGGACGATCTCGTAACAGGGCAGAGCGTACTTGGTGTGGGGTAAAGAAAGCTCTTCACACACCGCCCCTAATTCCTCCAGCTTGGCCACTGCTTGCTCGTAAGCTGTCTTGACCTTTGGGGCAACCCCCTCAATATATTCCTTCGGCAAACCGATTTTCAAGCCTTTTACGTCATTGACCAGGTGCTTGGTGAAATCGGTATGCGGGGAACTCACCGAATTGGAATCTTGGACGTCCGCTCCGCAAATGGATTCCAGCACCAGGGCACCGTCAGTGAAATCCCTGGTGAAACAGCCTACCTGGTCTAAAGAAGAACCGGCGGCAATCAAGCCATAGCCGGACACCAAACCATAGGTGGGTTTGAGCCCAATTACGCCACAGAAAGCGGCGGGCTGCCGCACCGAACCGCCGGCATCCGACCCCAGGGCAAACACCACTTCCTGAGCGGCCACCGCGGCCGCCGCCCCTCCGCAGGCTCCCCCTGCCGACGCCTGCAAGTCATGGGGATTGCGCGTGGGGAAAAAGGCGGAAGATTCCGTGGAATCACCCAGACCAAACTCATCCAGATTGCATTTTCCCAGTAAAACCGCCGCAGCCTCCTGCAGCTTTTCCACTACCGTGGCGTTATAGGGCGGCCGGAAGTTTTCCAGCATCCTGGAAGAACAGGTGGTGACGATCCCTTTCGTGCACAGATTGTCGGAAAGCGCCATGGGAATACCGGCTAACGGAGCTAACCCTTCCCCCCTGCTCCTTTGGGCATCCATCGCTTGAGCCTGCTCTAAAGCCGCTTCCCGGGTCACCCTGGTAAAGGCTTTAATCTCTCCATCGCTTTCTTCAATTTTCGCAAGATGAGCTTTTACCAACTCTGCGCAGCTAAGCTCCTTCTTTTCCAAAAGCCCTTGCAATTGATGGGCCGTTAATCCCAATAATGATGACAATCGAAAATCCTCCTCTCGCCGCTTGTTTCTCTTTTTACTGTTGCCCAAAAAGTGCTTCCCTTTGCACTGTTGCCCCAAAAGCGGCACATTTTTTCCATGGCATGACCATTCTTTCTATATGTTCTTGATGTTCCTGATGTTCTTGCGGTCTTTTTCATTAGCTACAGGATCCGTGGCACTTTGAAACAACCGTTTTCCGTCTCGGGAGCGTTGGCCAAAACTTCTTCCATGACCAGTCCCTCCTGAACTTCATCTTCCCGGAAAACATTTTGCAAAGGACGCACATAGATCGTCGGCTCGACCTGCTCCGTATTTACTTGCTTCAAAGCTTCCGTCTGCTTTAAGACCGCTTGCAGAGCTTCCGTAATCCTTTGTTCTTCTTCCGCGGTCAGCTCGATCCGGGCCAAATCGGCCACACTACGAACTTTTTCTATGGTCATTCCCATTCTGTATCCCCTTCCTTATCCTAGTCCCAATGAACCAGCCAAAAAATACTAAAATACTCCACAGAAATTATATCAAAATTTCACTACCAGTTAAACAAACGAATCCGCTTCAGTTTCAGCCCTTTCCTTATTTGTTCGCTGGCAACAATTTCGTGAATTCCGCTTCGGTAAGGATGCGCAGCGGAGAAGCCCCTTCCTGCACAATAGCCCGGGCTTTATCCAACTTGGAGCCGGGGTTTTCCCCCACCAGCACGTAATCGGTCTTTTTGCTCACACTGCCGGATACCTTCGCGCCTAAGTCCAGCAATAGTTTTTCTATTTCCGCCCGGCTATATCCCTCCAAAGTCCCGGTGACGACCACCGTTTTCCCGCTAAAGGGATTGGCGATGACCTCCCCGGCCTCATAAACCGGACTGACGCCCGCTTCCAGCAACTGGTCAATGCTTTGCCTGATTTTTTCATCGGCGAAAAAGTCCAGGATGCTCTCAGCCACAATCTCCCCAATCGCGGGGATTTGTAAAAGCTCTTCCCGGGTCGCACTTTGAATTTTCTCCAGCGACCGGAAGTGTTGGGCCAGGTCAAGAGCCGTTTTCTTCCCTACATTGGGAATTCCCAACGCGTAAACAAAGGCTTCCAGGGTGCAGTTCTTGCTCTTTTCGATGGCCGTAAGAAGGTTCGCGGTCTTTTTCTCCTTAAACTTCTCCAGCCCCAACAAATCTTCTTTCGTTAACCGGTACAAATCAGCAAGCTGCCGCAAGTCCAGCTTCTCATAAAGCTGCTCAGCGGTCTTTTCACTGAAGCCCTCAATATTCATGGCATCCCGGCTGGCAAAATGCACAATGCTTTTCACCAGTTGCGGTTTGCAAGAAAGGGAGTTTTCGCAGAAAAGATGCACCCCGTTCCGCACCAGTTTAGCCCCGCAGGCCGGGCATTCCGTCGGCGCCGGAATCGGTTTTGTCTCCGGCTTCTCTTTTGCTTTCTCCGGACCTTCTTCCACTACCCCGAGGATTTCCGGGATCACGTCATTGGAGCGGCGCACGTAAACCTGGCTGCCGATGCTCACTCCTTTGCGGGCAATGTCGTCCAGATTATTCAGGGTCGCCCGCCGGATCGTCACCCCGCCGATTTCCACCGGTTCCAAGATGGCCGTGGGCGTCACCTTGCCCGTGCGTCCCACGTTCCATTCCACATCCAGCAAGGTGGTCACGTCATCCTTGGCCTCGAATTTATAGGCAATGGCCCAGCGGGGGAATTTGATGGTATAGCCCAAAATGTCGCGGGTGCGCAAGTCATCGACGGCAATCACCACCCCGTCAATGTCAAAATCCAACTGCTCCCTTATCGCGGCCACTTCCTCAATCCGGGCGATGACCTCCTTCATGCTGTGGCAATGCCGGTGAAACGGATGCACCGGTAACTTTTCCTTTTCCAGAAAGGCCAGCAGTTCCCGGTAGCTCTCCACCTTGAGCCCTTCCCGGTAACCGATATCGTAGAAAAAGGCAATCAGCTTGCGGCGGGCCGTCTCCCGCACATCCAAATTCCGTAAGGCTCCCGCCGCCCCGTTGCGTAAATTCTTCAGGGGCACGGCCGCCGTCGCATTGTATTCCGCAAAGACCTGTTTCGTCATCAGGGCTTCCCCGCGGATCTCCAGCAAGGCCTGCTCCTGAATCCGCAAGGGAATACTTTTAATGGTCTTTACCTGGGGCAGGATTTCTTCGCCCACTTCCCCCGTGCCCCGGGTGGCCGCATGCACCAGGCGGCCCTGGTCGTAGGTAAGATTGACCGTCAAGCCGTCAAATTTCAGAGTTACCACATAGGAAAGAGGCGGCAAGGGGCTTTCCGCGGCCTCGTCCTTTTCCTCCCAAGTGTCAAACAGGCTGCCGGTTGGCCCGCTGCCGGCACCTTTTTGGACAGTACGAAGCTTTAAGGCGGCGTTATACTCCTCCCGCGCCTTTTGCAGCCGGCTCTCCCAGGCAAAAAGCTCGTTATAGCTTTGGGCCTTGTCCAGGCTCCACAGCTTGGCCTTATGGCTGTGCTTTTTAAACTCCTTTAAAATCACATCGCCGATCCGCTGGGTAGGCGAATCCGGCAGAACCGTCCCGGTTTCCTCTTCCAGCCTGCGGAGCCGGTCGTAAAGCCGGTCGTATTCGGCATCGCTGACACTGGGATTATCGAGAGTGTAGTATTCATAAGCATACCGGTTAAGCTGGACCACCAACTCCCGCATTTCTTCCAGGCGCGTATCTTGCGGTCCTTTTTCCTCTCCACTTGTTTTCTGCCCGGCCGTTTCTTGCCGGACAGCTTCTTGCCGGCCCCTTTCAGGCAGACCTGCATCTTGCCGTGTTGCTTCTTGCCGCTCACTTCCTTGCCGTACTGCTTCTTCCCGCACAGCTTCTTGCTGACCGGTTTCTGCCGGACCGGTTTCTGACCGACCGGTCTCCGGCCCCCCTGTATCTGCTAATGGAAGCTCCAGTTGTATTATCTGCTGCTTGTTTTCTTTTGGCCCGGCTTCTTGCTGCCGGGCTCCTTTCGGCCGGCCCTTCGAGCCACCCATGTTCGCTTCCCTCCCTTGCCATCACCACACTGCTTCCGGATCTTTTCTTTTCCCTATCTTGTTTACTTTAAGCAAATATATGAAATATCCTGCTAATTATTTTGCCAATCAATTATTTGCTTTCACCTTCATTACCTTCGGATACCCTTAATTTTTGGAAAGCTTTTTTAAGGGCGCGTATTGAGTCAGCACCGTTTTTAAGCCTTTGCCGGGAAAAGCGATGGTCAATTCCAGGTCACTACCCTCGCCTTTGACCGCTACCACCACACCTTCACCCCATTTTTGGTGCACCACCTTGTCCCCCAGGATAAATCGCCGGCCTGCCCCGCACCCGGCATCCGGTGCGTTCATTCCGGCGGCACCGGCTCCGGTCGCAGCTTGCTCAGTTCCGGACCCGCTCAGGGCTCCCCTGCCCCTCACTCCATGCACGCTTCCACCGGAAACGCCGCCCCAGGCACCGGAGCTACTAATGCCGCTTCGGCTGCGGCCAGCCCAGGTCGTCTCGAAAAAGCCCGGCTTTTTGTATTCTTGCCAAAGATGCACCGGTATTTCCATCAGAAAACGGGAAGGGGGGTTGCTGCTGATATGGCCATACAGCCTGCGCCGCTGGGCATTGACCAGGTACAGGCGTTTCTTCGCCCGTGTAATTGCCACATAACAGAGCCGTCTTTCCTCTTCCATCTCCCGTTCTTGCTCAAAGGACCTGAAGTGCGGAAAAATCCCTTCCTCCAGCCCTACCAAAAAGACATAAGGAAACTCCAAGCCCTTGGCCGAATGCATGGTCATGATGACCGCAGCTTCCCCCTCGTCTTCCAGCCGGTCCAAATCCGTAACCAAAGCCACTTCCCGCAAGAAGTTCTCCAGAGAATGCTCCTCCGCCGACTGGTCGTATTCCCGGGTCTTAGTCAAAAACTCCCGCAAGTTTTCCTGCCGGCTTAACGATTCTTCCGTCTTTTCACTTATGAGTTGCGCCCAATAACCGGTAGCATCTAGAATTTTTTCGGTTAATTGGGTTACCGTGAGCCGTTCGGCCAGCTCCCGGAAATCAGCAATCAATTGCGCAAAATAGGCCACGGCCACAGCCGTTTTCCCACCCAGTCCCAGTTCCGCATGGGCCTGAAGGGCTTCATAAATCGAAATCCCCTGAACACGACTGTAATCTTCGACTTTCTTGACGGTGACTTCCCCAATCCCCCGGCGGGGTTCGTTGATGATTCTTTTCATACTGACACTGTCCTGGGGATTGGCCAAAAACTTTAAGTAAGCGAGGATATCCTTGATTTCCTTTCGTTCGTAAAACTTGACCCCGCCAATAATCTGATAGGGAATCCCAGCCCGGATAAAGCCTTCCTCCAGGGAGCGCGACTGGGCATTGGTGCGCACCAGCACCGCACAATCCTGGTATTTACCCCCTTCTTCCCGCTTTTCCTTAATCCGTTCCACGACAAAGGCCGCCTCGTCCCGTTCATCGTCGGCAATATAGCGCACCAGAGGCTCACCCTCCGGGTTTTCCGTCCACAGCCGCTTCTCTTTCCGCCCCTGGTTATTTGCCACCACGGCATTGGCCGCCTCCAGAATCATCTGGGTGGAGCGGTAGTTCTGTTCCAGTTTGATAACTTGCGCTTCCGGATAATCCCGCTCAAAGTCCAAAATGTTTTGCACGTCCGCGTAGCGGAAACCGTAAATGGATTGGTCGTCATCCCCGATCACACACAGGTTCTTGTACTTCTTCGCCAACAGGTTCACCAGGACATACTGGGCATGGTTGGTATCCTGGTATTCATCAATCATAATATAACGGAACCTTTCCTGGTAGCTGGCCAAAACCTCCGGATGTTGCCGGAACAATTGCACGGTAAGCAGCAGCAAATCGTCAAAATCCAGGGCATTATTGGCCTTCAGCCGTTCCTGATAAGCCGCGTATATTTCCAGATACTTTTCATCATCTTCATCACTGCTGCGCGCCGCCATGGCCGGTGTGATTAAACGGCATTTATACCTGCTGATCACGCTTAATACCTTATGGGGCGCATATTTTTTCTCATCAAGGTTAAACTCCTTCAAGATGCCTTTCAGGACGGTAAGCTGGTCCTGGGTGTCATAAATCACAAAATTGTTGCTATAGCCCTCCAAATGGTTAATCTCCCGGTGTAAAATCCGGACACAGGCCGCGTGAAAAGTCATCACCCACATTCCTTCACTATGGGAGCCAAGCAGCCTGCCCAGGCGCGTTTTCATTTCATCCGCGGCCTTATTCGTAAAAGTAATCGCCAGAATCGCTTCCGGCGCCACGCCGTCAGTACGCAACAGGCGCAGTAAATTTACCGAAAAGCCATCAGCGGTCGCCTGCTTGTCCTGGGCCGCAAGCCACGCACGCATTTCCGCAAGATCCTCTTCCTCTAAATCCGCCGGTGGCAGAACCGCTTCCTCATAACGAGGACCAAAGAGGTATAAATGAAGGATCCGGTACACCATCGCCGTGGTCTTTCCGGACCCGGCTCCCGCCAGGCACAGCACCGGCCCTTCGCCGTTTTCCACCGCTTCCCGTTGCTTGTCATTCAGCTTGGCAAAAAGCGCTTCTCTAATCCTTGTTCTCAACTGCCGGTATTCCTCGATCATTTCTAATGCCGTCACCATGAACCTCCCCCAAAAACTAATTACTATCTTTACAAACGCAACAGGAGAAAATTTTTGATTTAACTATCGACCTTGTATATTCCCCCGGCGACCTGGACATAATGATTAATGAACAACTCCTCTTATCTCCTCCACTCTATGGGTTCAGAGACTTTTCTCTGAACCTGTTTTTTTATGAAAAAATCTGCTCTCCTTAAGTTTACTTTAACCGGACAAATTTCACAACAAAAAACACGCGCTTTCCCCATAAGGGATAGGGCGTGTTCGTTTGGTGAAGCTACTTCGATGGAGCCTGCTTTGGTGTGGCCTGCTCCGGTAGGGTTTATTTCTTATGCCGTGCGGCTAATTCTTTCCATACTTCCTTCAATTCTATTTTCCGCTCCCGTAGCATTACTAACAGATGATAGAAAAGATCCGCCGTTTCGTAAATGATTTCTTCCTTTTTTCCGCCTTTGGCCGCAATGACTACCTCGGTGCTTTCTTCACCGACTTTTTTCAGGATCTTGTCGATCCCTTTTTCAAAAAGATAGGTGGTATAGGAACCTTCCGGGCGCTCTTTTTCCCGCTCCCGGATTAAATCTTCCAACCAGGCCAGTACGGCCCAATCCAGGTCAACCGCCCCGTCCTTTTCCATGATGGGGTGACTAAAGCAGGAAAAACTGCCTTCGTGACAGGCTACCCCCGTTTGCTCCACCTGGACCAGCAAGGTGTCGGCATCGCAATCGTAATAGATCCCCCGGACTTTTTGCACACATCCTGAGGTCTCTCCCTTTGCCCACAACTGCTGCCGGCTGCGACTGTAAAACCAGGTCCTCCCCTCCGCTAAGGTTTTTTCCAGGGACTCTTGGTTCATATAGGCCAGCATCAAAACGGTCCCGCTTTTGACATCCTGCACAATGGCCGGGATTAACCCGCGTTCATCGTATTGCAAAGCGAGTTGCTCCGGTGAGCTTACCGTGATTTTCGTTCCGGTTCTTTCCTTTTCCGCCCTTGGCGTTTCTCCTATTCCTTCTGACATATTTCAACATTCCTTTCCCGGAGGAACTTTTTCACTTCCGGTATTGTCGTTTCGGCAAAATGGAAAATGGAAGCCGCCAGCAAGCCATCGGCCTGCCCCATGACCGCACCTTCCAGGAGGTGTTCCTTGCTTCCGGCCCCACCGGAAGCAATCACCGGAATCGACACGTTTTCAGCAACGGCCCTGGTTAACTCCAAATCATAACCGTCCTTGGTCCCGTCCCGGTCAATACTGGTCAGAAGGATTTCCCCCGCGCCCAGTTCTTCCACCTGCCGGGCCCACTCTACCGCGTCAAGCCCGGTGGGGTGCTGCCCACCGTGGGTATAGACCTCCCATTTTCCTTCTTCCACCTTTTTGGCATCAATGGCCGCCACAATCCGGGCACGGCCAAAGTGCCGGGCCGCTTCGCGGATCAGCTCCGGATTTTGCACCGCCGCTGTATTAATCCCTACCTTGTGGGCTCCGGCATCCAGAATGCACCGGATATCCTCCAGATTGCGAACCCCGCCGCCCATGGTAAAAGGAATCGAAATACCGGCGGCCATTTGGGACACCACTTCCAACATGGTTTTCCGCTGTTCGGTAGTGGCGCTGATATCTAATAGAACCAGTTCATCAGCCCCCTGCTTTTCGTAGTATTGGGCCAATTCCACCGGATCCCCCGCATCGCGCAGGTTCACAAACCGGGTGCCTTTCACCACCCGTCCGGCTTTCATGTCCAGACAGGGGATAATCCGCACCGCTCCTTTTTTGTTTTGACTCATACTCTAGGTGCCTCCATTAATTGCAATGCATCTTTCAAATCTACAGCTCCGGAATACAAAGCCTTACCCATGATAATGCCCTCAACGCCGGATGACTCCAGCTCTTTGAGCTGCTGCAGATCTTCGAGGCTGGAAACTCCACCCGACGCGATCACTTTCAGGCCGGTCGTCTCCGCCAGCTTTTTCGTCGCTTCCAGATTGGGCCCCTGCAAAGTGCCGTCCCTTCTCGTATCGGTGAAAATAACCCTTTCCACGCCTAAAGAGGAGATTTTCTTCCCTAATTCGAAGACGGTCATTTCCACGGTGGCTTCCCAGCCTTCAATGGCCACCAGGCCGTCCCGGCTGTCAATGCCCACGGCCACGTGCTCACCAAATTCCTGGGTGCATTTTGCCACCAGCTCCGGTGACAGAATCGCGGCTGTGCCGAGAATAACCCGGTCCACGCCCATATTTAAAATCATTTCCACCGCTTCAAAGGTGCGGATGCCCCCACCCATCTGCACCGGTATTTTGATGGCCTGAAGAATCTCCTGCACAATTCCCAAATTCTTCGGCCTACCGGCAAAGGCCCCGTCCAGATCCACCAGGTGTAAACGAGGCGCTCCAATACTTTCCCACATTTTGGCCACCTCGACGGGTTGTTCGGAGTAGACAATCTCGGAGCTTTTTTCTCCCTGCACCAAACGAACACACCGACCATCCCTTAAGTCAATCGCCGGAATAACTAACATTTTGTTTCCCACTCCCTACTTTTTTCATCCCATCGGCAGTCAAGCCTATTTTTATTAAAACACACTCTGTCCTTAATTACTACTGCAAAAAATCTAAATTTTTTAAAAAAATTGCCTTATGACCCGGATTATAAAACCCCCTTTGAAGAAGGAATCGATTCGCCGGTAATCCGCACGGCCTCCCGTAAAACGCGCCCTACCCCTTTAAAGGTCGCTTCCGCGATATGATGAGCGTTTTCCCCGGAAAGCTGCCGTAAATGCAGGGTTAGTTTTGCTTCCTGGGCAAAGCCCTGCCAAAATACCCGCACCAACTGGGTATCAAAATCCCCGATTTTTTCGGCGGGAAAAGCCAGGTCCCCGTAAAAGCCGGGTCTTCCGCTGAAATCGACCGCACACAACACCAAAGCCTCATCCATCGGCAGCGCAATGGAACTGTAACGAACCATTCCTTTTTTGTCGCCCACCGCCTGACGCAGTGCTTCGCCCAGGCAAAGCCCCACGTCTTCCACCGTGTGGTGATAATCCACCTCAAGATCGCCGGTCACTTCAATCTTTAACTGGAAACCACTGTGTTTGAGCAGCAAGGTCAACATGTGGTCTAAAAAACCGATCCCGGTGGAACCTTGCAGTGCTCCTTCTTCGGCCAACAGCAGTTCCAGCCTGATCTTCGTTTCCGTGGTCAGCCTTTCCACAACACCCTTGCGAGTAGATACATAATTCGTCTGCGCCTCGCTCACCATAACCCCTCCTTAAGATCTTCCCCTTCCCCTTCTTTCGCCTTCTCTTCTCCCTACATTATAACCCAAACCTGGGGCTGATGTCCCTTCTTTCTTACATTTGTGTCCTGACTTCAATCCGGTTCGCCCGTTTGCTTCGCCCGGACCGCTCGCCCGGACGGTTCAGCCGAACGGCTCCCCATCTGTTTTACCCCTCCGGCTCCCCTGTCCGGTTTGCTTGTCCGCTTCGTCTGTCTGGTTCTCCTGTCTGCTGCGCCGCATCAAGAGCGCCGCTTTCAGACGCGTTCTTTTTTCAGGCGCACCTTGAGCGCCTGCCCGTGGGCAACCAACCCTTCCGCCCCAGCCAGGTATTCCACCGGCGCCGCCGCTTTCTCAAGCCCCTCGCCGGACATACAGATTATACTCGAACGTTTCACAAAATCCTCCACCGTCAAGGGAGAGGCATAACGGGCGGTGCCTCCGGTAGGCAGCACGTGACTGGGTCCGGCCCAGTAATCACCCAGCGGTTCCGGCGAATAGGCGCCCAAAAAGACTGCTCCGGCATTTTCCACCTGGGCCAAAGCTGCCCAGGGCTCGACCACCAACAATTCTAAATGCTCCGGCGCCAGCTGGTTTGCCACCGTGAAAGCCTCCTTCAGATCAGCCGTGATAATTACAGCCCCGTAATCCTTTAAAGCTGCGGCGGCAATCTCCTGCCGGGGCAATAAAGCAAGCTGCTCCTTTACAGCCTGGATGACCGCATCGGCCCATGCGGCATCCGGTGTCAGCAAAAAGGCCCGAGCCCGCCGGTCGTGTTCCGCCTGGGAGAGCATATCAGCCGCCGCATACTCCGGAGCCGCGCTGCCGTCGCCGATAATCAGAATTTCGCTGGGGCCGGCCAACATATCAATGCCCACTACCCCGAAGACGGCCTTTTTGGCCAGGGCCACGTAGATATTGCCCGGCCCGACGATTTTGTCCACCGCCGGAATGGTCGCCGTGCCATAGGCCAGGGCGGCCACTGCCTGGGCTCCCCCCACGCGGTAGATTTCGGTCACTCCGGCTATACGGGCGGCGGCCAGGGTCGCCGCAGGAAGCGTGCCCTTGGACCCCGGCGGGGTGACCATGACAATCTCTTTTACCCCGGCGACCTTGGCCGGAAGGGCGGTCATCAAAACCGTCGAAGAGTAACTGGCGGTCCCGCCGGGCACATAGATGCCCACCCGCCGCAAAGGACGGTAAAGCTGCCCCGTAATAGAGCCGGTCTCGTCCTGACTAAACCAGCTTTGTTGTTTTTGCTTCCGGTGAAAGCTGGTGATGTGCTCCCTGGCCTGCTTTAAATACGCCAAAAAGTCGGGCTCCACTTTTTCCATCGCTGCATCGATTTCGGCCTCGCTGACCCGAAGCTCCTCAGCCTTTAAGGCACAGCCGTCGAAAGCCCGGGTATATTCCAGCAAGGCTTCATCCCCTTTTTCCCGTACGGTTTGGACGATTTTCTCCACCCTTAGCTGGATTTCTTCATCAAAATAGGCTTTTCCCTGAATTCTCTCTTGCGCTTCCAAGGAAGGCCATTGATAAACCGGAATCAAGAGAGCTCGCCTCCTTCCGTTTCCAATACCCGCTTGATTTTCCCCACAAGCTCATTAATCTCCCTGGATTTCAAGCGGTAGCTGGCCCGGTTCACAATCAAACGCGCCGTGGCCTCCCCCATAAACTCCAACGGCACCAGATCGTTTTCCTTTAAGGTGCGTCCACTGGACACAATATCGATCACCAGATCCGCCAGCCCCACCAGCGGGGCCAGCTCAATGTTGCCGTGCAGTTTGATAATCTCGGCCTGCAATCCTTTTTGCCGGATATATTCCTGGGCCACCGCCGGGAATTTGGTGGCGATCCGCAGCCCCTGTCGCCAGGGAAAACTGCCGTCCGCCGCCAGGGCCGCCCGGGGCGCCGCCGCCGCAAAACGGCAATAGCCAAACTTCAGATCAACCAGTTCATAGACGTTTTTATTGGCTTCCCAAATGCTGTCCTTGCCCACAATCCCCAAATCGGCGGCCCCATGTTCCACATAGGTGGGAATATCGGTGGGCCGGCAAATAATGTATTTGCGCTGCCGTTCCTGATCTTCAAAGATGAGCGTCCGTGCTTGATCCGATAACTCGGGGTAACCATAGCCGCATTGTTCCAGCAGGGTTTTGGCAGGCTCAAAAAGCTTTCCTTTCGGCAAAGCAATGGTCAACAGCGTATTAAGCTCCTGCATCGGCATCGTTTCCTCCTTTTTCCGCAGTACTGTCTCCTTCTTCCGCAGCGCTGCCTTCTCCTTCCAACCAGTCTAACACGGCCCCCTGTGCTTGGGCCCGTTCTTCCGCCGCCGGGCGGGTCAAGTCGACGGCCGCCTGAACAAGCGTGCGCTGCCCGTTCCTTCGATACTGCTGCGCTCTTTCCAGCACCTTTGCATAGTCGACTCCGGCAACCAACACCGGTGGTGCCTGGTTCGGGCTATCGAGCGTCCCGGCCGCCTCCGGGTCCTGCAAGAGGCTGATGAGGATCCGCTCCACACCCAGGGCAAAACCAACCGCCGCCGAATCCTTGCCGAAATAGCGGAGCAGTTCATCATAGCGCCCGCCGCCGCCAATGGTATAGCCAATACCCGGGGTATAGATCTCAAAGACCATGCCGGTGTAGTAGTCCTGCCTTCTCAAAGTGCTTAAATCCACCTGAATATAGCGTTCATATCCGGCTTGCTTTAGGTATTTCAGGGTTTGCTGCAATTCGGCAAAAACGCCGGCCAACTCCGGCCAATCCACCAAGCCCTCCAAAGCAGCAACCGAACCGCCCGCCGGCAGTTGTTCTACTTCGGCTGCGGTGAATTGCCGGGTCAGAATCCCCAGCAGTTCCTCCACCTTTTCCCTATTCATGCCCGCATCCAACAGGCAACTGCCCAAACCGACAAAATCCTTCTCCAGTAACAAGCTGCGTACTTGGTTGAACTGGGTTTTATCAGCGGCAAAGCTTTCCAGGATCCTCTTTACCACACCGGTATGCCCGAGACTAATGGTAAAGTTCTTTAGCCCCGCCGCCTGCAAGGCCTCGATCGCAATCGCCAAAACCTCACTGTCCGCTTCCGGTCCCTTTTCGCCAATCAGTTCGACCCCAACCTGACAGAATTCCCGCAGCTTTCCGGCCTGAATCGCTTCATAACGGAACACTTCACCGCCGTACATTAACCGCCAGGGGTAACGCTCCGGCAGTTTACTGCTGACGACCCGGGCAATCGGGGTGGTCATTTCCGAGCGCAAAGCCAGGATCCGCCCATCCCGATCGGTCAGTTTATATAAATGGTCGGGCTCCCACAGGTTTTCCCCGGGCAAGAGGACCTGGTAATACTCCAAGAGTGGCGTATTTATTTCCTCATAACCCCACAAGGAAATAGCTTTTAACAAGCGATTGACCAGTTTCCGCTTCCGCCAGGCCTCTCCCGGCAGCCAATCGCGCATTCCCGGCGGGATATGCAAAAAATCTCTGTTCATGTGATCCCCATCCTTTAATTAATTAAATTGTTAACGTATTAATATGATTGAATATTTTTATTCTACGGGCAAAACCACAATTTGTCAAGAAAAAATTATCACATATGTGTTTATTCTATGATAATGTCACCTCGTAATTATCTTGAAGAAATATTTCTAAAGAAAGATGC
>DGEB01000020.1:28226-30508 GCA_002385735.1 Peptococcaceae bacterium UBA3937 | reverse complement strand
GAAAGCCATCATCACATAGGCCACGGCATGAGCCTTAGGAAACATATACTTAATTTTTTGACAAGACTCAATATACCAATCGGGGACCTCTTTTTCCTTCATGGCGGCAATAAATTCCGGCTTGACCCCTTTCCCTTTCCGCACATCTTCCATGATTTTAAAGGCAATTCCGGGCTCCAGGCCTTTATGCAGGAGATAGGTCATAATATCATCCCGGGCCGCAATGACTTCGCTGGTTTTGGCAATGCCGGAGGTAATCAGAGTCTGGGCATTGTTCAGCCAGACGTCCGTACCATGGGAAAAACCGCTGATCCGGACCAGGTCCGAAAAAGTCTCCGGCTTGGTGTCTTCCAGCATCTGCCGGACAAATTTGGTGCCAAACTCCGGAATGCCCAGGGTGCCTACCTTGACCCCCAACTCTTCCGGATCAATGCCTAAAGCCTCGGTGCCGGTGAAAAGCGAAAGCACCTTCGGTTCATCCAGCGGAATCGTACGGCTGTCCACCCCGGTTAAATCCTCCAGAATTTTAATTACGGTGGGATCATCATGACCGAGGATATCCAGTTTGACCAGGCGGCTGGAGATGGCGTGATAATCAAAATGGGTGGTTATCACGTCGGAATGCACATCATCGGCCGGCCTTTGCAAAGGGGTAAACAAATGGATATCCTGCCCTTTCGGCAACACCATCACACCGCCGGGATGCTGGCCGGTGGTTCGTTTAACTCCGGTGCAGCCTTCCACCAGGCGAGTCAGTTCGGCCTGGCTGACATACTTGTTTTTATCTTCGAAATAGTTTTTAACAAAACCGTAAGCCGTTTTACTGGCCACTGTGGCGATGGTGCCCGCCCGGAAGACATTGTCCGCGCCGAAAAGCACTTCCGTGTATTTATGGGCCCGGGGCTGGTATTCACCTGAAAAGTTAAGGTCAATATCCGGCACCTTGTCCCCTTTAAAGCCGAGGAAAACCTCAAAAGGAATGTTATGCCCATCCTTTTGCAGCGGCGTCCCGCACCGCGGGCAGACGGCGTCCGGCAAATCGGCTCCTGAACCGGAAAAGCCGTTATTTACAAACTCGCTGTATTGGCACTTTGCGCAGCGATAATGGGGCGCCAGCGCGTTTACTTCGGTGATCCCGCATAAATAGGCCACCAGGGAGGAGCCCACTGAGCCCCGGGACCCTACCAGGTATCCGTCTTCATTAGACTTTTTCACCAGTTTATGGGCGATCCAGTACAACACGGCAAAGCCGTTCTTGATAATGGAATTCAGTTCTTTATCGATTCTCTTTTGGACAATTTCGGGCAAAGGATCGCCGTATAATTCCCTGGCTCTGCGCATGGTCAGTTTCATGATCTCTTCATCCGCCCCGGCAATCTCCGGTGGATAGAGCCCATCGGGAATCGGCTTTATTTCTTCAATCAAGGCCGCAATTTGCAAAGGGTTATCAATGACCACTTCTTCGGCGGCCTCCCTCCCCAGGTAGGTAAACTCGGCCAACATTTCTTCAGTGGTGCGGAAATACAGCGGAGCCTGGTTGTCGGCATCCTCAAAGCCTTTGCCCGTCATCAGAATCCGCCGGAACACCTCGTCTTCCGGTTCTAAAAAATGCACGTCACAAGTGGCCACCACCGGTTTCTGCAGCTTTTTTCCCAGTTTGTAGACATATTCATTTAAGCGCATTAGGTCTTCTTCGGATTCGAAAGTGCCGTTATCCAGCATAAAACGGTTGTTACCCAAAGGTTGGATTTCCAAGTAATCGTAAAAGGAGGCAATCTCCTCGATCTTTTCTTCCGGTTCTTTCCGCAAAAGCGCCCGGAAAAGCTCACCCGCCTCGCAGGCAGTCCCCACCAGTAAACCTTCCCTTAATCTTTGCAGTTCGCTCTTCGGGATCCGCGGCACCCGGTGAAAATGCTGCAAGTGCGACAAGGTCACCAGGCGGTATAAATTGGCCAGGCCGGCCTGGTTTTTAGCCAGGATAATCACGTGATAAGTGGGCACCTTGCCTCCGGCATAATCCACCGCATCGTCAAACAGATAGCCTTCGAGCCCATAGATAAGCCGGATGTTCTGTCCTTTGGCGGCATCAAAAGCTTCCGGGAAGGCCTGCACCACCCCGTGGTCGGTTATGGCTACCGCCGGGTGCCCCCAGGCCAGGGCGGTATTCACCACTTCGGCAATTCCGGTTACTCCATCCAGGGCGCTCATTTTGGTGTGCAGGTGCAGCTCCACCCGTTTGCGCGGGGCCTCGTCCACCCTGACCACAGGCGTGATTTCCATCA
>DGEB01000020.1:16374-28020 GCA_002385735.1 Peptococcaceae bacterium UBA3937 | reverse complement strand
GCTACCTTGTCATCCCTGGGATTGACCAGCATCTTGCAAGCCAGGGAATTCGTTTTATCAGACAGGTAAAAACTGATTAAGAGACGGGCACTTTTCAACTCCCTGCTTTCTAAGTTGAACAAGAAGCCTTTCACCGTGACGTCGGCTTCCTCTTCCGTAATTAGTTTCAGCGGGGTCGCTTCTTTTTTGATGGTTTTCCCCATCAGGACACGGGAGCCGTTACCCTTAGCGCTTCTGGCCTGCTTGCCATTGCCCTTCTGTTCGGCATTCTGCCGGTTGATTTCCTTAAACCGGTCCAGATAAAGGTTTTCTAATTCTTCAAGCTCATTATGGTTAAAGTCCTCTTCCGTTTCATCGCTTTCCAGGATAATGTTTTTCCCCGGGAAATGATAATCTTCCGCCAAAATCCTGGTGACCAGGCGCTCCGCACCCCGCGCCGCAAGATAAGCACAGCCTAATTGTTGTTTGAGAATGATACGCAGGGTGTCACCCTCCGCCTGAAAGCGGGCGCCTTCCAACCAGCCTTTCCCACTGGGAATTTTAAGGCAAAGTTTGTCCATTATTTCGGTGTGTTTTTCCTCACAAAGCGTGGCCAAATCAGGATAGCCGGCCACTTTTTCGAAACGGAAAGAAAATTGGTATTCTTCGCCAAATACCTTCTGCCAACTGCGACGTAAATATTCTTCAATTTCAGGACTGGGTTCTTCTTTAACA
The DNA here is from genome assembly GCA_002385735.1 of Peptococcaceae bacterium UBA3937. Taxonomy (GTDB): domain Bacteria; phylum Bacillota; class Peptococcia; order DRI-13; family DTU073; genus UBA3937. The sequence continues at coordinate 27,306 of DGEB01000020.1, read as the reverse complement.
AGAAAAGCGATTTCCCAAGCCTTTTCCGCCTGGGAAACCGTTATTTTTTTCAATTCGCAGTTCTGCAAGAATTCTTCCATGAAAGAAGGCACGTTTCCTTCTAAAAACAAGTTCTGCTGCAGCATGTCGGTCCTCCGGTCATCTCAAAGTAACTGTCATTAAAGCAATTCATTTACTTTCCCTGGCCTGTCATGAACCACTATAGGTTATCTTGCTTACCCCTTCCAACTCCTTTAATTTTTCAATGACGTCGTCATCCTTCAGGCAATAAGGGATGACTACGGAAAAGTTTAGCTGGCAAGTCTGGGGCCCTTTTTCGATCATTTCCACATTACGAATATCAATATTCAAGTCACCGAGGGTGGTGGCAATCGCCCCGATCTGCCCCGGTTTGTCCTCCAGGACCAGCTCAATCCGTTTAAACTTATCCGGTGACTTGACCTTTTTTTCGAGTTTAGGCAGATAGACCAGGATAAGAAAAACTATAGCCGTCGTGATAATGGCGGCCACATAACTGCCAATCCCCACGGCTAAACCGATGGCCGCAACCAGCCACAAGGATGCCGCCGTGGTCAAACCCTTAATGCCAAAGCCGGAACGCATGATGGTCCCCGCTCCCAGAAAGCCGATCCCGCTTACCACCTGTGCCGCAATACGTGCCGGATCGCCGATGGTGCCATGCCCCACTGTTTCAAAGATTTCGATTGAGGTAACCATAATCAAACACGAACCGAGGCATACCAGAATGTGAGTCCTTAATCCGGCGGATTTATTCAGGCTTTCCCTTTCGATCCCGATTAGTCCCCCTAACAGTGCGGCCAGAAATAATCTGATAAAAACAGAAAGTTCATATCCCATCCTCCAACACACCTCCGCATCCAGGTTATTAAGCGACTCTTCCTTAATAACGCGCACTTTTGGCGATTTCCCAGTACATTTTCATCCTGCGGGCCAAGCCTTTTAATAAGCCCAGTTTTTCTTCCTTCATCACATGGGACATATTGGGAAGCTGGACATAAACCACTTTCCAGCGATGCTGATTAGCGTAATTCGTCAGAATGGCTTCCACCCCGAAGCCGGCGCCGTCCAGACCCGGGATTTGCCTCAAACGATCTTTTTTGATACACCGTTGCCCTGATAAAAAAGGGGAAATCACCTGAGCCATATCGGTAGCCAGACGCCCGTTTTCAAACACCCCCACGGTCATATCCACCTGATCGTCGAGCACCGGCCGGATGAGCTTCTGCACATGCTCTTCCGTCAAACCGACCAGATCCGCATCGAGAAAAAGAACATAATCGTTTTCGGCTTGCCTGAGCCCGGCGATAATGGCTCCGCCTTTACCACAGTTGTCTTTAAGCTCAATCACGAATACTCCTTGGGTCAAGGCCACCTGCACCGTATTATCGGTGGAACCGTCGCTGACCACAATAATCTGGGTGATTTCCGGCACCTTTTTTAAAGGTATTAAAACCTTCTCAATCAGTTTTTCTTCGTTATACGCTGGAATAATGGCGGTAACACACATGCCTCCAATCCCCTTCACACCTGGTGGTAACAAGTTGCTCCACAAAATTGCAGAGCTCAGCGTCATCAAGGAAGCGAATATCTTTTTCGTGGCGCAATTTGAGTTCGACTTTACCTTCTTCCTTAAATTTTTTCCCTACCGTAACCCGGATCGGATAGCCAATCAAATCGGCATCTTTGAACTTAACGCCCGGCCTTTCGTCCCGGTCGTCCAAAACCACTTCAATCTTCCTTTTTTGCAGTTCCTGATAGATTTTCACCGACTCCTCCCACAACACTTCATCCTCCACCGCTACGGGAACAATCACCACATGGTAAGGAGCGATGGAAAGCGGCCAGATAATCCCGTGTTCATCATGGTTTTGCTCTACGGCCGCGGCCATTGTCCGGCTCACGCCGATCCCGTAACAGCCCATGACCATCAAATTTTCCTTGCCGTTTTCGTCCACATATTTGGCCTCCAGCGCCTGGCTGTACTTGGTACCCAGTTTGAAAACCTGGCCCACTTCGATGCCCCGGGCGCTTTGCAGAGCGGCCCGGCAGCGGGGACAGGGCTCGCCCGCCTCGATAAAACGCAGGTCGCCATAGGCAAAAACCTGGAAATCCTTTTCCGGCTGCACATTGATCAGGTGATACCCTTCTTCATTGGCGCCGCACACGGCATTAACCATCGTTCTGATTTCTTCATCCGCATAGATTTTCACTTTCTTGAGCCCCACCGGCCCCACATAACCCGGCTGGGAACCGGTAAGTTCCTTCACTTTCTCCGCGGAGGCCAGTTCCAGATTTAAAGCCCTGTGAAGCTTTTGCAGCTTAATCTCGTTCAGATTCCGGTCGCCCCGCACCAAAGCCACAATCAGCTCATCGTCGGCCTGGTAGAAAAGAGTTTTGATGAATTTCTGCGGCGGGAGCTTCAGGAATTCAGTGACCTGGGCGATGGTGGTTTGATCGGGAGTGGCCACCTTGGCCATTTCCTGCGGGCTTTCCGGAGGATTTTCCGTAGGCAGGCCAGGCGCAATTTCCACATTGGCCGCATAGTCACAAGAGGAACAATATACAATTTCCGCTTCCCCTGATTCGGCAATAACCATAAACTCGTGGGTCACGTTGCCGCCAATGGCGCCCGAATCGGCTTCTACCGGGCGAAAATCCAGGCCGCACCGCTTGAAAACAGTGGTATAGGCCTCATACATCTTTTGATAGCTCACATCCAGTCCTGCTTCGTCCCGGTCAAAGGAATAGAGGTCTTTCATAATAAATTCCCGCCCGCGCATTAAACCAAAGCGCGGACGCCGCTCGTCCCGGTATTTATTCTGAATTTGATATAACATTAACGGCAGTTGGCGGTAAGAATAAACATTGGTGCGCGCAATATCGGTAACTACTTCTTCATGGGTGGGACCCAGGCAAAATTCCCGGTCGTGCCGGTCGCGGAGACGGAATAATTCTTTTCCGTAAACATCCCAGCGTCCCGACTCTCTCCACAATTCGGCGGCCTGAACAATCGGCATCAGGATTTCCTGTCCGCCGGCCTTGTTCATTTCTTCCCGGACAATGGCTTCGATTTTTTGGATTACCCGCATTCCCAAGGGTAAATATGTATAAATTCCGGAAGATGATTTCCGAATAAAGCCCGCACGCAATAAAAGCTGATGACTGACTACTTCGGCTTCCGCCGGTATTTCACGTAAGGTAGGTGCTAAAAGATTACTAAAATACATCGGCTCAAACTCCTTTACTGATTATATTTTGAATTTCTGCCCATAGAACATCCACTAATTGGTCTTCGGGGACCTTGGCTTTGATTTCTCCTTTCACAAACAAAAGGCCTTCTCCTTTACCGCCGGCAATCCCCACATCGGCTTCCCTGGCTTCCCCGGGCCCGTTCACCGCACAGCCCATCACGGCAACCTTGAGGGGCGCCTTGATGGAGGCCGTCTTTTCCCGGATTTTTTCCGCCAGGGCGGCCAGGTTGATTTGACAGCGCCCACAGGTAGGGCAGGCAATCAATTCCACCCCCGTCCGGCGCAACTCCAAAGCCTGGAGAATCTCCTGAGCCAACTTAACCTCCTGAGCCGGATCGCCGGTAAGGGAAACCCGGATGGTATCGCCAATCCCTTCCTCCAGTAAAGTGCCGATCCCAATGGCGGATTTCACGAAAGCGGCCGGCCCCAGCCCGGCCTCGGTTACCCCCAGGTGGAGCGGATAAGGTATCATCTGCGCGATAGCCCGGTAAGCCTCCAGCATCATCGGCACCTGAGAAGATTTTAAAGAGATTTTAATTAAGTCAAAATTCATGCTCTCTAAAATCTCCACATGCTTCAGAGCGCTTTGAACCAAACCTTCCGCGGTGGGCCGCCCATCTTTGTCCAGGAATTCCTTTTCCAAAGAACCGCTGTTAACGCCGATACGGATGGGGATGCTTTTCTCCTGCGCTGCTTTGACCACTTCCTGCACTTTCCAGCGGGCGCCGATGTTGCCCGGATTCAGGCGCAGGGCGTGTACCCCGTTTTTTATGGCCAAAAGCGCCAGTTTATAGTCGAAATGGATGTCTGCCACCACCGGTAAGGGCGAGTGGGCCACAATCTCCTGTAATGCTTCCCCCGTCTCCCGGTCGGGGACGGCCACCCGGATGATTTCACAGCCTAAATCCGCCAGTTGTTGAATCTGAGCCAGGCTGGCCCGGACATCACGGGAATCGGTGTTCGTCATGGACTGGATGGAAACAGGGTGTAAATGCCCGACCCCCACCTTTCCGATAAAAAAGTTTTTGGTTTCCCTGCGCTGATCTCGCATTCCATCAACCACCTTTACCTGGCCTGAACCACCGCTTGCTAAAATGCGCCGGTCTGCCCGTTTCTATATGCATATTCAGCCGGACAGGGGTTCGAACCCCCTCTCCTCCACCAGCCTTTCTCCACAGCTAATTAATCCGATCCCAAAGTGCAGGTTACCGGCTAGAAGGAGCGGGCAATCCGGGCAACGTCCTGATAAGTGATGAACACCATCAGCATGATTAACAGGGCAAAACCGATGAGATGGACAAAGTTCTCTTTTTCCGGATTAATTCTCCGGCGGAAAATCCCTTCGTATAACAGGAAGAGAAAGCGCGATCCGTCCAGGGCCGGAATTGGCAGCATGTTAATGATCCCCAGGTTAATCGAAATGATCGCGGTAAAGTTGGCGACATAGAAGAAGCCATAGGCCGCCGACTGTCCGATTAACTGAATAATCCCCACCGGTCCGGCCACCCCATCCGCCGCCACTTTTCCGGTCACCATCATACCTAGTTGTTCCAGCATTAAGCGGGTAATGGCAAAAGTCTGTTCAAAACCCCGCCGGATCCCGTTTAAAACACCGGTTTTTTGGAAAATAATATCCTGTTCCGACGGAGTAATCCCAATTATCCCGATTTTCAGTTCCTCGTTATAGCGGGGAGTCAGGGCCACGGTGAATTTCTCCTGCCCTCTTTGGATTTCCAGGGTTAACTCCTGATTAGGGTAATTATGAATCACCTTGGTAATGTCAGTCCAGTTTTTAACGCTTTGATCATTGATTTTCGTGATACGATCGCCGGCTTGTAAACCGCCGGCTTCTGCCACACTGTTTGCTTCCACCTGGCCGATGGTATTGCCAAAATCCTTAGGAATCCCGATCGCGGAATAAAGCAGCGCGAAAATAACCACCGCCAGCAATATATTCATGAAAGAGCCGGCCACAATAATCGACATCCGGGCCCAAACCGGTTTTTTATCGAACCGTTTATGTTCCGGCACCTCTTCTTCTGCTTCGTAATTCTCGCCGGTCATCTTACAATACCCACCGATGGGAATCGCCCGGAGACTGTACTTGGTTTCGCCCCTTTTGTGCCCCAAAAGGAGAGGCCCCATCCCCAGGCTAAATTCTTCCACCCGGACCCCGGTCAGTTTGGCCATGATAAAATGGCCAAATTCATGCACGAAAATGATTATCCCAAAAACGATAATCGCTGCAATTAATGTTTGCACAAAATCACTCCCCTGTTCTAAAACTGGCCATACCATCAAATAACCTTCGTCCTTAAAGTGGCTGGCGCTGATCTGCCCCGCTATCAAGCACCATCGGCATCAAGCAGTTGTGCCTTAACGCTCCACCAGCTACAAAGCAGCTATTACCCGGGAAACCTGCTCCCGCGCCCACCGGTCGATCTCCACGATCTCCTCCAGCCCGAAAGTTGCCAGCGGCTCATGCCACTCCATCACCTTTTCAATAATGTGCGGGATATCCACAAATCTTATACGGTTTTGCAGGAAAAAGCGCACCGCTTCTTCGTTGGCTCCGTTGTAAACCGTGGGCATGGTTCCCCCGGTTTTCCCCGCGGTATAGGCAAGAAGCAAGCCCGGGAACCTTTCGGTATCCGGTTTTTGAAAACTTAAGGCCGGAAGCTGGGTAAAATCCAGCTTCGGAAAAGGATTGGCCTTCCGGTAAGGATAAGTCAGGGCATACTGGATGGGTACCCGCATATCGGGAGAGCCCAACTGGGCCAGCACCGCCCCGTCTTCGTACTGCACCATGGAATGGATAATACTTTGCGGGTGAATCAATACTTCAATCTTTTCGTAAGGCATGTTAAACAGCCAATGGGCCTCGATTACTTCCAGCCCTTTATTGATTAACCCGGCGCAATCCACAGTAATTTTGGCGCCCATCTTCCAGTTGGGGTGTTTTAGGGCCATCTCCGGCGTAACCTGCCCTAGTTCCTCCGCGGAATAGGCCAAAAAGGGCCCGCCGGAAGCCGTTAAAAGCAGTTTATCAATGGCACCCCGGTTCTCCTCTTCGATACATTGGAAGATGGCCGAGTGTTCACTATCGACAGGAATAAGCCGGGCACCGTTTTCATGAGCGGTCTCCATGACCAGCGCCCCGGCGGTTACAATCGTTTCCTTATTGGCTAAGGCCACCGTCTTTTGTTTTTTCAGGGCGGCCAGGGTTGGCTCCAGGCCATTAATCCCGCTTACCGCCACCAAAAGGATTTCCAACTCCGGCGTCTGGGCCAGACTCACCAGACCGTCCCGACCGCAAAGAAGAGCGGGCAGCTTTGTGCCCCGGCCGGAAAGCAATTCCTTAAAACGGTTTATATCTTTTTCCGAACCGATAGAAACGGCCAAGGGCCGGTATTTTTCCACTTGCGCCGCCAGTAATTCCAGGTTTCCTCCGGCGGCCAGACCAATGATTTCAAACTGCTCCGGAAACGCGTCGATTACTTGTAAGGCCTGCCGGCCCACCGAGCCGGTAGAACCCAAGAGAACAATTTTTTTCACCTTTGTTGCCATGAATAAACCTCCACAGTTTTCTCCTTGTAGTTTAAACCATGTTACCACTCTTTAGACAATCTTACTACGCTTGCCGCCATCCTTTCAAGATTCCTTTTCCTAAAATAAAGAGAAAGGGTCCGATAATTATTCCGGCCATCCCTAAAAGCTGCAGGCCGACGTATATCGCTACCAACGTGGCCAGCGGATTCAGCCCAATGCTCTGCGAAAGGATCTTCGGCTCGATTAATTGCCGCACCGTGCTCACCACCCCATAGATGATCAAGAGGGCAATCCCGAAAGAAATCCGCCCCGAAACAAAGGCAATAATCGCCCAGGGCAGGAAGAACGCCCCCGGCCCTAAAATCGGCAACAGGTCGAGAATCCCGACAATAATTCCTGCCGTTAAGGCGTAATCAATCCCGATGATATAAAGGCCGGTGATGGTTAAAAGGGCGGTGATGCTGATTAAAATAGTTTCCGCCCTGAAAAACCCCACCAGAGCACCACTGATGTGCCCCACCACGGTGCTGGTCGGTTTAACAAACTTATTCGGCAGCAACTGATAAAAGAACCGGGCGATTGCGGCCTTGTCCCGACTGATAAAGAAAGTGGCCAGGGCCGAAACGAGGAGAATGGTGATAAAGCCAGGCAAACCGGTTAAAACACTAAAGAGGAAGTTGGTAATTCGGGCAATCAGGCCGGCGGTCTGGTCAATCACCGTATTCATATTGTTCCGTAAGGCTTCCTGCGCCTCCGCGGGCAATGGATTACTGGTCAGGTAGTTGCGGATGCTTTCAATGAGGTTCAGGAAATAGCCATACCAACTCTGAGTATACTGGGGTATATGCTTGTATAGGTCGGACAACTCGATCACGAGCCGGGAAATGACAAACACCATGAACAAAATGATCAGGGCAATCAAAAAGATAAGCACGATCCCAACGGCCAGCCCCCTGGGCATGCGCCTTTTCTGTTCCAGCCAATCCACCAAAGGATCAATCAGCACGGCCAATACAACCGCAACCAGAAAAGGCAAAAAGCCTTTCAGAAGCAGCTTCAACACATCAACGGACATGGGAAGAAAAAACTTTACGGCAAAATAGGCCGTAACCATGATCACAAAAAGGATTAAGGCTTTCAAGATGATTTTGCTGTACCGTTCGATTTCCGGATCCAACCTACATCATCCTTTCCAAAAGGTTAAACAAATAGTAGGTAAAGGGCGCGGCCAAAAGCATGCTGTCGAAGCGGTCAAGGATACCGCCATGGCCGGGAATAAGCTGTCCCGAATCTTTTAGATCCGCATGCCTTTTCAAGGTGCTTTCCAGTAAATCGCCACACTGGCCGATAAAGGAAACAAAGGGGGTTATCCCTAACAGGATTTTAGTTTGCGCCGGAGAAAAGCCAGGCACGAAACGGCAATAGAGCCAGACGGCCAAAAAGCTGACTAAAAGGCCCCCGACCACGCCTTCCCAGCTTTTCTTGGGGCTAATGGTTGGCGCCCATTTATGCTTGCCGGTGACGATGCCGATAAAATATGCCCCGGAGTCCGTGCTCCAGACCACCAGAAAAACGTACAGGATCAACCAAAATCCGGCCTCCATTTGCCGTAAAAGCACCAGGTGGAAAAAGCCCCAGGCAATGTAGAGCGCCCCGAAAAGGGTGAATGATAAGCCTAAGGGTGAATACCGGGGATAGTACAGAAGGAAATAAAGATAACAAAAAACCAGATAAAAAAAGAGGATGTTAGCAATATATTGATAGTGGAAAAGATAGACCACCGGTAATATAAGTACGCTGACCCACATGGGAAGCACCATGATTTTACACTGGGCCTTGTTACTGATATTCCGAAATTCGGACAGGGCTAAAATCGATAAAATAAAGACGGCCAGCAGGAGATAATAATCCCCCTGGTAAGTAATGAAAAGTAACAACGGTATGCCGATTAGGGCGCTTAAAATTCTTTTGGACAGCATATGATCACCCAGCGTTTCTTTTTTATTTATTCTCCTCATTCACCAGACCGCCGAAACGGCGCTGGCGATGCTGGAAATCGTAAATGGCCTGAAAGAGATGCTCTTTATGAAAATCCGGCCACAGGACCTCATGAAACCAGAATTCGCTATAGGCGCATTCCCAAAGCAAAAAATTGCTCAAGCGTTTTTCGCCGGCGGTGCGGATGATTAAATCCGGCTCCGGAATGCCTCCGGTACTTAGATAGGAAGCGAAGAGCTGTTCTTCGATTTGCTCCGAGCGCACTTTACCCGCCAAAACATCCGCGGCCAGTTGCTGCACCGCCCTGATAATATCCTTGCGCCCGCCGTAATTCAAAGCGATCTGCAAGTACAGGCGCTTATTGGCGGCCGTTTTCCTTTCCGCGTTTTCGATTAATTTTACCGCCTTTTCCGGCAGTTGGTTAAGATTACCGATGGCTTTAATCCGCACCTCGTTTTTATTTAAAACATCTAATTCTTTTTCAATATATTCAATCAAGAGGCCCATTAGAGCATCGATTTCTTCCTGGGGCCTCTTCCAGTTTTCCGTAGAAAAAGCATACACCGTCAGATATGGGATGCCCAAATCACCGCAGGCTTTCACCACGCCCCGTAGGGCTTCGGCTCCGGACCGGTGACCGGCCGCCCTGGGCAGTCCTCTCTTTTTCGCCCAACGGCCGTTCCCATCCATGATGATCGCCACATGCCGGGGCATCGGATACTGGGTGAGCTCCGTCGGTGTAATAGCTTTCGATTTTTCCGGTTGTCTTTGGCGAAATAGTCTTAGCATCGAGCTTTTTCTTTCCTCCTTAATTGAAAACCCCCTCATTAAGGGGGTAGCTTCAACGCATGACGTCAGACAGTCTAAAATACCCTACGAGTATCTCTAAAGAATCATCGTTCTTTTTTAGGCGAATCACTCTTTTTTCCAGGCCGGAAGCTTTTTCCTGTTCCCTCTCCCCCCAAAACGGGGATCTGGTAGAAACGATTTGCCACTTCTGTTGCGGATAATGAAGGGAAAGATACTGCTTCACTTCTTCTTCCGACCTCCCCAAAAGGTGCAGGGTTTCCACTTATACCTCCATGATCTCCTTTTCTTTGTTCTCTAAGATCCGGTCGATTTCCTGGCCAAATTTATCCGTCAGCTTTTGGATCTCATCCTGTCCTTTTTTGGCTTCATCTTCCGAGATTTCTTTGCCTTTTTCCATTTTATTGATTTTTTCAATGGCTTCCCGCCGGATATTCCGTACGACCACCTTGGCGTCTTCCGCTTTCTTCTTGGCGGCCTTCACTAGCTGAACTCTCCGCTCTTCGGTCAGCTGAGGAACGGCAATCCGGATAATGCTCCCGTCATTATTGGGATTTAAGCCTAAATCCGATTTCTGGATGGCTTTTTCGATGGCCGGTAAAATACTGTTGTCCCACGGCTGAACCGTCAAAAGATGAGCTTCCGGTGCGGAAATGTTCGCTAATTGATTAAGGGGGGTCATCGTGCCGTAGTATTCCACCTGGATTTTATCGAGCAGGGACGGGGTAGCCCGGCCGGCCCGCATGGTGGCAAAATCCTTCCGTAGAACCTCCGACGCTTTTTTCATTTTATCTTCTGCTTCACTAAAAATAGCTTGCATCATCAACATCTACCTCCCTATATATGATCCAATTTTTTCTCCCATAATCGCTTTTCTGATATTTCCTTCCTCTAAAATGCTAAACACGATCAGGGGAATGTTATTATCCATACAAAGGGTAGTGGCGGTGGAGTCCATTACGCCCAAGCCCCTGTTAAGCACATCGATGTACTGCAGGGAAGTAAATTTTTGGGCCTCCGGGTTCTTTTTCGGGTCAGAGTCATAAACACCATCCACCTTTTTCGCCATGAGGATGACTTCGGCTTCAATTTCCGCGGCTCGCAAGGCGGCCGTGGTATCGGTGGAGAAATAAGGATTCCCGGTTCCGGCGGCGAAAATTACCACCCGGCCTTTTTCCAGGTGCCGGATCGCTCTGCGGCGGATATAGGGTTCGGCGATCTGCCGCATTTCTATGGCCGATTGCACCCGGGTATACACACCCCGCTTTTCCAGGGCATCCTGTAAGGCCAGGGCATTGATGACGGT
>DGEB01000020.1:409-16121 GCA_002385735.1 Peptococcaceae bacterium UBA3937 | reverse complement strand
TTTCGACCCCGGCCTCCACAACTTCCTTCACCTGACGGGCGATGGAATCCAGGATTTGATGTTCCAAACCAAAACCCTGCTGCCCGGCCAGTGCTTCACCGCTAAGCTTAATGATAACTCTTTTATACTTCGGTTGAATCATCTCGCATGGAATCCTCCAATCTATTTAACAATTCTACACTAAAAAGTAAAATCCTTTTTTTACATGATGGATCTCTCTATATGGTTTATGTATCCGAATAAAGAGAACACCAGGTGTTCTCTTTATTCAAAAAAATTATTTATTGACTTGGGCCATTACTTCTTCCGCAAAATTGTCATCTCTCTTTTGGAGCCCTTCCCCTACTTCATAACGGACAAAACGTCTTACGCGAATATTCTCGCCAATTTTCGCAACCTGTTCGACGATTAAGTCCTTTACGGCAATATTGGGGTCGCGAATATAGGCTTGTTCCATTAAGCAAACCTCTTTGTAGAATTTCTCAATTCTTCCCTCCACCATTTTATCAACTACTTTTTCCGGTTTGCCTTCATTCAGCGCCTGCGCTTTGAGGATTTCTTTTTCTTTGGCCAACACTCCCTCGGGCACATCCTCTTTATTCACATATTCCGGCCGAGCGGCGGCCACCTGCATGGCCAGGTTTTTGGCCAATTCTTTGAAAGCCGGCGTCTTGGCCACAAAATCGGTTTCACAATTTAACTCCAGCAAAACGCCAATGCGGCCACCCCCGTGAATGTATGCCTCAACGATGCCTTCCGCCGAGATACGCCCGGCTTTTTTGGCTGCGGCGGACAAACCTTTTTCGCGCAAATATTCGATGGCTTTTTCGATGTCGCCGTTGGTTTCCGCCAGGGCTTTTTTGCAATCCAGGACTCCCGCTCCGGTTCTTTCCCGAAGTTCCTTTACCATGTCCATCGTAATCATCGTTATCGCCTCCTCTACCAAATTAACCTATTCAATAGTATACCAATTTTTACAGGGTGAAATAAGTATGAAAAAAGGTGACAAGAGGTTTTCTCCCCTTCGTCACCCCTTCCGATTCTTAAGCTTGATCTGCGTCTGCGGGTTCTTCTCCTTGTTTCTCCTGCGCCTTTTCCTCTTGTTTTACCTGGGCATCAGCTGTTTCAGCCGCCTGAACTGCCTCCTCGGCTTTGCCGGCTTTAGCTGCTTCAGCTTTTTTAGTCGTTTTTGCTGTTTTTGCTTTTTCATCTTTTTTAACAGTTTCAGCCGGTTCCGCAGCCGGAGCAGTTTCCACCGTTTCTGTTGCTTGAGTTGTTTTAGCCGCTGCTTCCTTTTTAGCTGTAGCCGCTGTTTCCTTTGCCGGAGCCGCTTTAGCAGCTTCAGCCTGACGATCGCTCTCCTCTTTGCTCACGGTTTCTTCCTGGCGATTTTTTTCCTCTTTCAAAACAGCTTCGTTTTTGCTGACGGATTCAGCCTGGCCGGCAGTTTCCGTTGCTTTTTCTGCCTTTACGGTCTTAGGCGTTTCTTCGGCGCGCTTGCTTTCTGTTTTGGCTGCTGGCGCCGGTTTGGCTGTTTCTACGATTGCAGGCGCTTTTTCTGCTTCCTCTTTCGGCGTTACGGTAGCGACGGGCTCGGCAGAGCGCTCGGGTTCATCAACCTCATTGGGCACTTGTCCTTGATTGGCTTCCAAGACCGCTTCCGCAATCTTGGAGGTTAATAATTTTACCGCCCTGATCGCGTCGTCATTGCCTGGAATCACGTAATCCACTTCATCCGGATCACAGTTCGTATCCACAATGGCGATAATGGGGATGCCCAGCCTTCTGGCTTCGGCCACTGCAATATGCTCTTTCCGTGGGTCAATGACAAACACCGCTCCCGGTAAACCTGGCATATTTTTAATGCCGCCTAAAAAGCGTTGCAGTTTTTCCCGTTCCGCGATTAAACCGGCAACTTCCTTTTTCGGAAGAACGGCAAAAGTACCGTTTGTTTCCATTGCTTCCAGATCTTTTAAGCGCTGAATTCTCTTTTGGATGGTCTTGTAATTGGTTAGAGTGCCTCCTAACCAACGCACGTTGACATAGAACATCCCGCAACGTTCTGCTTCATCTTTGATGGTTTCCTGCGCTTGTTTTTTCGTGCCAACAAAAAGAATGTTTTTCCCTTCGCTGACGACGCTACGAACAAACTCGTACGCTTCCTCCACTTTTTTGACGGTTTTCTGCAGATCGATAATGTAGATCCCGTTTCTTTCCGTGAAGATGTACTGCGCCATCTTCGGGTTCCATCTTCTGGTTTGATGACCGAAGTGCACCCCGGCTTCCAGCAACTGCTTCATCGAGATCACTGACATTCGGTCCACCTCCTCTCCCACTGGTTTTTTCCTCCGTTACTCTCTTCTTTGCCCCAGACCTTCTCTGCGAGAAAAAAGGCACCTTGAGGCAAATCAAATAACGTGTGTATTTTTACACCATTAGATAGTATAACATAAAATCAAGTGATGCAACAAATAATTTAGGATTTTTTCGCTTTTATTTTTTTATCTAAATTCAAACGAAAGGCCACTTCCCCTTTCGTCGTCTTGAGCTGCTGGGCAATTTCCGTAATCGTTTTCCCTTGTTTATATAAGAGCGCCATTTCCCGGGTAATGGGGTCGCGATACTCCTCCGGACTTTCGGGAAGCTGGTGCGCGGCCTTTTTCAGATTGGCTTCCTTTTCCGCAAGACCAGCCAGGAGCGTTTTCCCTTCGGTGATCTTGTTTTCCAGGTTCTCCAAAAAAGTATTGGAAAGATACGAAGTTTCATTCAGCAACTCTTCAATATTCTTCTGCAGGAGCGCAAAATCCTGCCGTAGAGCCGTTAATTTCGTGAGTTTATACGAGATAATCAGAACCAAAATAAGATTGACAATTAGGGTCAGCAAATTGATGATAAATATTTTCAAAATTTAACCCTCCGCTTGAATAAATTCTTCTCCTAAATGCGAATGTCAATATGGAGTCCTTTTTTCTTCGGACCGCCGATGGCTTTTTCTTTGTCTTCGACTTTGCTTTGCCCGGCGTCCATAGACACAGCAATACTATCCGCCGCCCCTTCCTGTTCCTGCTTTTTCCTCTCCTTTTCCTGTTGCTGCTGCTCTCTTTGTTTTTTGCGTTCTTCGGTTTCGACTTTTCTTTGCTCAATCGACTTTAGCTCTTGCACCTTTTGTTGTTCATGCTGCAGGCTGTCCTGAACCACCTGGTTAAGGATTTGCTGGTCGGTTTGTTGCTGCCCCTGAACCGTTCGATTAACCCTTTCCACCTCCCCGACACGCGGAACCACAACCTGCATATCGACGGGATTAACGGTCATATGGTGAACCTCCTTATCTCGTAATCATCATCTAAACGAAACTCTACTCGATGCTCTTCTTCATTCACATTGAGAGATGCCCTGCCGATAGTAATGTCCACGCCGTAATGAATGGTATTCATCACCCGGATCCTTGCCTTCCCGATTTCAAAAAAGAAGGCTTCCAATTCGGCCAGGCGGTTTTTGGTAGCTTCCACTTCTTCCTTATTCTGCTCCAGCGCCTGGGTCATTTTCTGATACAACTGCTCTTTTTCCGCAGACAGCGCGCCCGTGGTGGCTTTAACCGTATCCAGGACATTCAGGCTTTTCGACAATTGTTCAATTTCCTGTTGCTTGGTTTTGATCTTTTTGGAAAGGCTTTTATACTCTTCCCGTAACTCCGGCGCAACGCCCACTTCCAAATGGGTGATCGTCCCCATGGCGGCACCGATGTTTTTAGCCTGGATTTCCTGCCCGGCCGAAACCTTGCCGCCCACAATCAGCCCTTTTCTGCCGTTGACAACCACCTTTTTTCCGGCTTTGACCGTACTGTGCATGATCGCCTCGCCGACTTCGATGTTTTCACTGCTGAAGAGCTCACCGTTCTCCACATTCCGGGCAAAAATACTGCCCCTGGCTTTGGCCTTACCCCGGACAATCCCCTTATGGACTTTCAGGTTGCCTTCGGTGATCACGGTCCCTTCCAAGATGCCAAAAACCTCCACGTCCCCTCCTGCTTCCACAATAAAAGTATCATTAACATTCCCACGCACGACCACATTGCCGGGAAATTTGATATTGCCGGTTTTAAAGTCCACATCCCCTCTTACTTCATAAGTCGGGTAAACATTTAACCGACCGTTCGTATAGCAGACGTGTCCCTGGACGGTGGAAAGCAATTTGGTCTGGTTCTCATTCAGTTTGGTATTTACCCCCACCGGCAAACGCACATCTTTCCCGAGACCGCCCCGCACCTCTTGCCCAAACACGTTCATCCCATTCATCCCGGGCGTCGGCGGGATTTTTTCGGCCAGCACCGTATCCGCGTCCACAATATTAATCAAATTCAGATTATAAAAATCAACCGTGCCGTTCTCCAGTTCTTTGGGTTTCAGCGAACCCCCCCAAACATCGACCAGAAACTTAATGGTCGCATCCTGGCCCGGTTGGGGTTTTCTTCCTTCCGCAATCACCCACTCCTGATAATAGTCCTTGGCTTGGGCGACAATTTCCTCAAACAACTCCGTTTTCAGCCCGTGTTTTACGCCCCGCTTCTTCACAATCTCCCGAATGGCATCTACGGTAAGCGGGCTCTGGTCCAGCGACGGAAAAACCTGTAATCTGGCCGTGACGAAATCAGGCGAAAGAGCGATATCTAAAAGCGGGCCCACATTCATTCCTTCCCGGCAGGTGGCAATTTGGACTTGCTCCCCGGTAGCTTCCCCGAAGTGTTTTTCCAAGACCTCTGCCTGGCACATGATCTTGCGCTTGGCTAATTCCTTCATCAAACGCTCCAGCTTACTCGGAAAAGGAAAATCTTTTCCCTTTTCAACCGTAAGATAAATATTATTGTCCGCCAGACTTAAACGGTATCTTTTTTGAGTGGTTTCCTCCATGTTTATCCCTTCCCTTTCCAAACCGAGTTTTAATATTCCAGTTTTTTGGTCCGCGCCAATTTGCCGCGCATGCGCAAAATGGCTTTCGTGTGCAATTGCGAAATCCTGGATTCCGATAATTCCAACACCTGGGCAATCTCTTTGTTGGTTAAATCGTGGTAATAAAAAAGGCTCAGCACTAATTTTTCTTTTTCCGGCAACTCTTCCAGGGCTTTGCTTAAGATGCTCTTGCTCTCTTCCTCTTCCATTATTTCTGCCGGATTCGGGCTTTGGGGATTGTTCAGACTATCCCTGAGACAAAAATCCTCCTCGATTACTGATTCATCAAGAGAAAGGAGAGTTATAAATTGCACTGTTTTGATCCATTCCGCTAACTCCTTTTCGTTAATATGTAGTTCGGCCGCGATTTCGGCATCAGTGGCCGAACGACCGAGTTTTGCTTCTAGCTTCTGGTAGGTCTGTTCCAGTAACTTCGCTTTCTTCCGCACCGAAACAGGCACCCAGTCTTCTTTACGAATCCCGTCAATGATCGCCCCCTTGATTCTTTTGCCGGCAAAAACGGCAAAGGGAATTCCCAACTGAGGATTATACCGGTCAATGGCCTCCAGTAAACCAAAAATCCCGTGGCTGCATAGATCTTCTTTATCTAAATGCGCCGGTAAGCCATAGGCCATTTTGCAGGCTATTTTCCGTACCAGGGCGATATAATGAATGATGAGTTCTTCTTTAATGGCGCTATCTTTATTTTTATAATACTCCAACCAAAGACTATCTATGTCCATTCGCGATCCATGCTCCTTTGGATATCATCTTCCATAGCTTCTTTTTTTGCCGTTTGCTAAAGCACGCCTTTTTTTCTTAATTCGATTTGGCGAAGATAAACCCGCTTGATAATCTCTTTGCGCGTATCTTCCGAAATGCAGGTAAAGTTTACTCCTGTGGTTACCCGGTCCATGTCGTCGTATTTCATCTGTTTCACCCAAATGACAATACCCATTAAATCAAGGTGGAGATCACCGATGGTAAACTGCATCGAAATCGTGCTCTCCTCTTCGAAATAGACTTTCTTCCCCATGTTAACCAGGGAAATGCCACCGCCGCTTAAATCTTTCGACTGGCACACGATCTGCTCCTGGTCCCCATCTGGGCTTAAATAACTTACCAGCACATCGGACACGAAATTAACCCGCACAAATTGCCGGTTTTGCACCCGCTGGATTGTTTCAGGCTGATATAAAACAATAATTTGGTACAAATCCCCCACTTTATTCTGCAAAAGGGTCGCCGTCATACTGTACATGGCCGCGGCATCCCAAAACCAGACCTTCAGTTCCGTCCCTGGCGGGATGAAAACAGGCAGTCGGTCCTGAAAGGGCGTGGCCAACCAAAGTGTACCGGACTCAGTATCCAGGTTTTCGACCCGGCTGGGATAACGGCGGGATTTTTCTTCATTTTCGTGAATAATTTCGATATTAATTAACTGGTTAATGCGAAGCAATTTGTAGATTTCCAATTTTTTACACCTGCACTTACCTGAAATATTGAGCAAGTTTATTAAAGAATCCTTTAATCCCCCGTTGCTGATCCAACTGGTATTCCTGATCGGACAGCTTGGCGGCAATCATATAAATATTCTGCGCCGCGAAGGATTGAGGATAGGCCAGAAGAAAGGCCTGTTGCTCATTTACCGCTTGCCGGACTTTCGGGTCCTCGACAATAAAGCCCAAAAACTCAATATTGTGCTTTAGGAAACGGTTAACGGCAATCTGAATTTTATTATACACCACCGCGGCTTCCTTCGGGGTCGGAACCCGGTTGACGACCAGGTACATCTTACCGCGGTAATTTTGCTGGCATAAGGATTTGATAAAGCCATAGGCGTCGGTAATGGCCGTGGGCTCCGGCGTGGTCACCACAATCAGTTCATCGGCGGCCAGGGCAAAACTGAGCACCGTTTGGGAAAGCCCGGCCCCGGTATCGATCAAAAGATAGTCGGCCTCCCCTTCCATCTTGCTGAGCTTGGCCAGGAAGTTTTCCAACTGCCAGTCCTTAAGGTTGGCGAGCTCCTGCATCCCGGAACCCCCGGGGATGAGGTACATGCCGTTCGGACCTTCCATCATGACTTCGGAAATCTGTTTTTCGTCATTGATGACGTGGGACAGGTTATAGGAAGGGGCAATTCCTAGAATGACATCAATATTGGCCAGACCCAAATCAGCATCCAGCAGGATTACACTTTGCTTAAACTCGGTCAGCGCCAAAGCAAGGTTGATGCAAAGATTGCTTTTGCCAACCCCTCCCTTGCCGCTGGAAATAGTGATGACACGGGTCCCTTTATGGGTGCCGTTGATTTGTGCCTGTATGCTGTTTTTCATTTGTCTCACAATGAGCCGTAAAGAATCAGCCTGATTATTCATATAGCTACTCCTTCATTAACATTTGCACAAGTTTGATCGGATCGGCAACTTCAATGTCATCGGGAATGTTTTGGCCAGTGGTAAAATACGAAATCGCGTACTTTTCCTTGCAGGCAATGTTATAAATCGGGCCGTAATTGGATGTTTCGTCCAGTTTGGTGAAAATAATGCTGGTTATGTTAATGTCCCGATAAGTATCTAAAATGTCACATAAGTCCTGATACTTGCTGGTGCTGGACAATACCAGAAAGATATCGTCGGCTTGCGCATTTTCCAGATACTCCTTTAATTCACGGACCTGGGTTTCATTTTTATGGCTGCGCCCGGCCGTATCAATATAAATCATTTCCTGGTCACTCATCTCCGCCACGGTCTGCTGAAGGTTTTCCGGCGTAAAGATAACCTTCACCGGCACGTTCATAATTTCCCCCACCGTTTTTAATTGTTCCACGGCGGCAATCCGGTAGGTATCCACGGTGATTAAAGCCGTTTTCTTCCGCTCCACAACCGCGCTCATGGCCGCCAACTTCGCGATGGTGGTGGTCTTACCCACACCGGTCGGGCCGATAAAGGCCAGCACCCGGCTGTTTTCCTTCTTACTGGGCTGGGGAGTGTATTTCATTTTTTTGATTTGTTTTAAAAGATTCGCGAAAAAGATCTTGTTTAATTCCTCCGGTGTCTGCACTGGAGATTTGGCGTATTCATCGATGGTGCACTTTACCACTTGCTGGCTGACTTTATCGTCGACTTCCCATTTCCGCATCCGTTGATACAGGGATTGCCCGATTTTGGGAAACCGGGGCTGTCCGATGTTTTCCAAAAGAGAAGACATTTCCTTCATCATGTTCCGCATTTCCGACAATTCGCTGTTCACAGTGGTAGTCATTTTCAGCTTTTCCGCGAGCTGCACCGGAACCCCTGCCGCCACTTCAATACTAGGCGGGGGGTTGACTTCATGCGGATTGTTTTCGACCGCTGCGGTAACTTCGACGTAGTTTTTCCGGAAGAGACCTAAAAAGCCGCCCTCCTTAAAATAGCGAGTATGTAAAATGACCGCGTCATTCCCCAGTTCGGCTTTGATCTTTTCCATCGCTTCGTGCATATTCAGGGCCACAATCCTTTTAACCCGCATTAATCTTCACCATCCCTAACGATTCTATTTCCACATTAGCAGGTATTTCATTAAAGGAGAGAATCGGTATTGCCGGCATGTATCTTTCCACCAGTTTTCTAAAGTACATTCGGATCGAGGATGAAGTAAGCACCACCAATTGCTTGCCCAAAAAGCCTTTTTTCTCCAGCATGCCGGCTAATTCCTGGATAATGAACTGTCCGGTGGCAGGGTCAATAGCCAGGTAATGGCCATGTTCACCGGATTGAATGCTTTCGGCAATGATTTGTTCCAACCGGGGATCGAGGGTCAGGCAATTAATTTTCCCCTGATCATCGGTATAGAGTTGGGCAATTTGCCGGGCCAGCTTCTGCCGCACATATTCCGTAAGCAAATCCGGATCTTTCGTGTAAGGGCTCCAATCCCCCAGGGCCTCCAAAATCAACACCAGATCCCGGATGGGAATGCGCTCCCGCAGCAAATTGGCCAACACTTTATGCACTTCCGCCAGCGAGAGTAAATTGGGAACAACCTCCTCCACCACCGCCGGGTACTCCTTTTTTAAATTATCCAACAAGCCCTTAACATCCTGCCGACTTAAGATATCCGGAGCATTATTTTTCAAGAATTCCGTGATATGGGTCGCCAAAACCGAAGGCGGGTCCACCACCGTAAACCCGCTTAATTCGGCTTGTTCCCGTAAAGAAGGCCCGATCCAAACGGCCGGCAGTCCAAAAGCCGGCTCCTTGGTGGGAATACCCGGCAAATCGCCTTCCCCACCCATGGCAAGATATTGATTAAGCATAATTTCGCCCTGCGCCAGGGGAACTCCTCTTAACTTGAGCACATAGTTATTGGGAGCCAGTTGCATATTATCCCGCACCCGGATGGGCGGGATGACCAAACCAAGCTCCAGGGCGCATTGCCGGCGGATCATCACGATTCGCTCCAGTAAATCGCCACCCTGACCGGTATCAACCAGGGGAATTAATCCATAACCCATCTCCAGTTCCACCGGATCAACCTGCAGTAAGGAATACACGCTGTCCGGCTTTTTCATTTCCGTCGCTTCCAGGCTTTCCGGGGTGACCGCAGCTTCCTGTTGCAGGTACTTATCACGCTTGTACAGGGAATAAGCTAAAACTCCCGCCAGGATGCCCAAAAGCAGGAAAGGCAGTTTGGGCAGGCCGGGAACCATCGCCAAAAAACACAACACGCCGGAAGCAATAGCCATCACTTTCGGATTGGAAAAAATTTGACTGGTCAAATCTTCCCCCAGGCTATGCTCGGAAGCCGCCCGGGTCACAATGATACCGGTGGCGGTGGAAAGCAACAGGGCCGGGATTTGACAAACCAGGCCGTCCCCCACGGTAAGCAGGGTGTAGACCTGAGCCACTTCCTGAATGCCGCCCATGTCTTTTTGGAAAAGGCCCACAGCCATGCCCCCGAGGACATTGATGATCACAATGATAATCCCGGCAATGGCATCCCCCTTGACGAATTTACTGGCACCATCCATCGCCCCGTAGAAATCGGCTTCCCGCTGGATTTTCATTCTTCTCTCCCGGGCTTCGTCTTCCGTGATGAGACCTGCGTTCAAATCCGCATCAATACTCATCTGTTTACCCGGCATCGCATCAAGGGTGAACCGGGCGGCTACTTCCGCCACCCGTTCGGCGCCTTTGGTTATAACGATAAATTGAATGATTACTAAGATTAAGAAAATAACAAAGCCGACAAAAACGTTGCCCCCTACCACAAACTGGCCAAATTGCTCAATAACCCTTCCGGCGTCGGCATTTAAAAGGATTAACCTGGTGGAAGACACGTTTAAAGCCAGGCGGTAAAGGGTCATCACCAGCAACAAGGAAGGAAAAACCGACAAATCAAGCGGTTCCTTGTTATACATGGAAACCAACAGAATCGTCAAGGAACAGGTAATATTAAAAACGATTAACACGTCCAATAAGGCCGTGGGCAGGGGAATAATCATCATAATGACAATCGAGATTATCCCTAAGGCCACAATAATATCGGTATGACGGCTAATCATATTATTCGAAAGCATAGGCTGTGCCATCCAGATCGCTCCTTAATCGCTGCTAAAAATGACCTTTTAGTCGATACACATAAGCCAGGATTTCGGCAATCGCTTTATACAATTCCTCCGGAATCGGTTCGCCGATTTCCACTTGCTGGTATAAAGCCCGGGCCAAAGATTTATTTTCCACAATGGTCACATCATGGTCCATCGCCAGGGTTTTGATCCGCTGGGCCATGAAATCCTGCCCTTTCGCTACCACCACCGGTGCCGGCATGTCCTGCTCGTACTTTAACGCCACCGCATAGTGGGTCGGGTTGGTAATGACCACCGTCGCCTGGGGTACTTCCTGCATCATCCGGCGGGTCGCCATTTGCCGCTGTCTAGCTTTTATTTCTGCTTTAACATGCGGATCTCCTTCTGTCTGTTTTAATTCTTCTTTAATTTCTTGCTTGCTCATCTTCAGGGACTGCTCGTAGTCGTAATACTGAAAGCCGTAGTCCGCCACCGCGATTACCAGCAAGACCGCCAAAACCCGCCAGCCGATGGCGTAGGTGACGTCGCCCACAATCCCTAACGAAGCAGGAACATTATAATCCATCAGCACCATCAAACGGGGCAATTCCCGGTACAGGAAAGAGAAGGCCACAAAACCGACCAAAAAAGTCTTAAACAAGGTTTTCACCAGTTCGGCTAAGGCCCGCTTGGAAAAAATCCGCTTCATACCGTTAACCGGATTCAGCCGGTTAAAATCAATTTTTAAGGACTCGGTGGTAACCAAAAAGCCGATTTGAAGGATGTTGGCCAAAAAGCCCGCCACCATCGCCACGAGCAGGATGGGGCCGGCGATGGCCAAAAGAAGCAACAGCATTTCCAAAAGCAACGGGAAGACGTTGGCGACGGTGAATTCCATGACTCCATAGGACAGGACCTTTTGGAAAAAATCCCTATACAGCCGCAGGCAGAAGGGAATCCAATACCTTAAGGTGACCAGGGTCAAAGCCAGAACCACCACAGTGATGATTTCGTTGCTCTTGACAACCTGTCCCTTTTTCCGCGCTTCCTGCCTTCGGCGCGGCGTGGCTTTTTCGGTTTTTTCCCCGGCAAACAACTGTAAATTAATTTTAAACTCTTTTAAATCCAACATAGACGAATTCCTTATCATTTCACTTGTATTGGATTATTTCGTAGATTTTCGTAAACAGGTCACTAAAGGAAGTATTTAACAAATAGATAAAGAGCGGAACCGTAACCAAAAGGACAAAAAAGCCAATCAGGATTTTAACCTGTAAGCCGACCATAAAAATGTTCATCTGCGGCACGGTCCGCGCCATAACCCCCAGGACAAAATCCGTAACCAGCAAGGTGCCCACAATGGGCATCCCCAGCTTGCAGCCAATAAGAAAAACATTGCCAAAGTAGAGCACGAAACTGGGTATAAAGTTCGGACTTAACAAAAAGGATTCTCCCACCGGAAAGACCCGGTAACTGTCATAAACCGCTTGAATAAACAAATGATGCCCGTCAATTTGTAAAAAAACCAGAATAGCTAAAATGTATTTAAAATTGCCCAACAGCGGCGCTTGCGTCCCGCTTAAAGGGTCCACCACATTCATCATTCCAAAACCCATTTGGGTGTCGATAATCTGACCGGCCAACTGCACAGCGGCGAAAACAAGCTGGACAATAAAGGCCAGGGTCAGCCCGGTAAAAAGCTCCATTAAAAGCGTAAAGGTGTAGGAACCTAACTGTTCCAGCGCCGGAGCGTTCTCGGCCAACCCCATCATCCAGCCAAAAAAGGTCAAAAGGAACAGAAACCAGACCCGCCATTGGACCGGAATGTTGCGCGTATTAAAGACCGGGATAAAGGTAATCCCGCAAAACCTGGCCAACAACAGGAAAAAGCGATTTGATTCCGCTAAAAAGCCGGCTAAAACATCCATCCTGCATCCTTGTCTCCTACCGTTTCATCTTTCCCTAATGACTATCCCTAATTACTTTTCTTTATTGATCCCTTTTCTTCCCTGCACTCTCCGGAAAGTTGCTTCAATACATGAGCTAAAGTTGCTTCAATACATGAGCTGAGGGAGCGTGGAAATGATGTTCGTGGTGAAAGCAATTAATAGATTCAGCATCCAGGGACCGAAAATGACTAAACTAATGAACACGACGACAATCTTAGGCACAAAGGTAAGCGTCTGCTCCTGGATTTGCGTTGTGGCCTGAAAGATACTAATCAATAAACCCACCAGCAAACTAGACCCCAATAAAGGTCCGGACAACAACAAGGTGGTATATACTGCTTCTTTCGCGATAAAAACAATAAAATCCTGTGTCATCGAAACACCTTACTTTCTCAGCGAAAACTCATAATCAGGGACTGCACCACCAGATTCCAGCCGTCGACTAAAATAAAGAGCAATAGCTTAAAAGGCAGGGAAATCATCATCGGGGGCAGCATCATCATGCCCATGGACATTAGAGTACTTGCGACCACCATGTCAATAATGATAAAGGGCAGGTACAGGATGAAGCCGATTTGGAAAGCCGTCTTTAATTCGCTGATGGCAAAAGCAGGCACCAGCACGTGGGTCGGGATCTGCTCGGGGCTTTCCGGTTTAGCCATTTGGGACAGGTTCACAAACAAGGCCAAATCCTTTTCCCTGGTCTGCTTCAGCATAAATTCCCGCAAAGGGCTAACGGCGTTTTGATAAGCGACCTGCTGGCTAATCTCCTTGTTTAAATACGGCTGCAGCGCCTCTTGATTAATCTCTTGCCATACGGGCGCCATGGTAAAAAAGGTCAGGAAGAGCGCCAACCCGATTAACACCTGATTAGGAGGCATTTGTTGGGTGGCCAGTGCGTTCCGTAAAAAAGCAAACACCACGATAATCCGTGTAAAAGAAGTCATTAAAATCAAAATCGCCGGAGCAAGGGTCAATACCGTCAAAATGCCCAGGATTTGTAAGGACAGGACTACGTCCTGCGGTTCTTCCGCAGAATCTACTTCCAGGCCGATTTTGGGTAAGGCGATGGGAGTGGCGAAAACCTCCGCCGTAAGGGAAAGGAGTAACACGAATAAAACTAAGGCCAGCCATATCTTTTTGTGCTTGCTTTTATTCATCCGTTTCCCTCCCCTTGAGGATTTCCTGGGAGAGATGTTCACTCTTTCGAAGCTGTTCCGCCAACTGTTGCTGGAAATACTTCTGGCTGTCGATTTTGTTCTTGTGCGGAAGTTTGGATTGCAAAAATTTGATTACCCCGGACGGAACGATCGTATCGAGCTCCTGGAGCTGTTCTTGTATTTCGCGCCATTTGTTGCTTGTGGTATCAAGCTCCTTTAATATCTTGATTTCCCCATCAGAAACGGCCACAATACAAGTGATGTCGTACAACTCCATCAGATACAAACCACGATTCGTGCCCAGTGGCTGATAGTCAAGGATTTTAACCCATTTTCTCTGGTTATCCCTGAGCTTTTGCTGCTGGTTAATAATCCGGAGAACGAAATAGACCACAAACACAATGATTAATAAACTTAAGACAATACGAAACAGTAACGCCCCCGTACTGGGCAATTCCATCACGTTTTGCACTGCGGTGGATTCATTCTCCATTGCTGATAAAAAAATCAAAATATTATCCATCTCTCCTCCAAATTTATCGAACAAAGATCTAAGCTAACGCTTTTTTAACCGCTTCCAACACCCGTTCCGGTTGAAAGGGCTTGACAATAAAATCACGGGCTCCGGCTTTAATCGATTCAATCACCATCGATTGCTGCCCCATCGCGCTGCACATCACTATCCGTGCGTTCGGATCAATCTTTTTAATCGCGGTCACGG
This sequence comes from Peptococcaceae bacterium UBA3937, assembly GCA_002385735.1. GTDB lineage: Bacteria > Bacillota > Peptococcia > DRI-13 > DTU073 > UBA3937. The sequence goes on along the minus strand of DGEB01000020.1, from coordinate 1,800 downwards.
CCGCAATTCCATCTAAATGAGGCATCGTGATATCCATGGTCACTAAATCCGGTTTCAATTCCGCGTATTTTTCCACACCGGTCTGACCGTTATCAGCTTCGCCTACTACTTCATACCCATTTTTCGTTAAAATGTCTCGAAGAATCATTCTCATAAACGCCGCGTCATCAACAATCAGAACACGTTTTCCCATCGCCGTTTACCTCCATTTGACAATATTCTTAATACTAATAGAAAGCAATACTTAAAAAAATTCTTATCTGGTTACGGAAAACTTACTTAACGTAAACTTTTTACTCTTTCTTCCGGAGAAATGATTCCCGTTACACGCACGCCAAAGTTTTCATCAATAACCACTACTTCGCCATGGGCCAGTAGCTTGCCGTTAATTAGAATATCCACCGGTTCCCCGGCCAATTTATCCAGTTCAATAATCGAGCCATTGGTCAGCTCCAGGATGTCCTTGATTTTTTTATTCGTTCTTCCTAATTCAACGGACAGTTGCAGGGCAATGTCCATGATTAAATCAATATTGGGCAAATCATTCTTGGTATTGCCGGATGCGCTGAGATCAGGAAATTGAACCGGCGCTATTTCAATATTTTTACCCGGACCGGTACTGCCGGGTGTCGCTTTGGCCACTACCGGGTCAGTGGGGATAGCCGCAGCAGCAGCCGGCGCGGGAACCGGTTGGACCTCCGGTGCGGGCGGTGCGCTCTTTCCCTTTTTGGACGGTGCAGAAGCAGCCGCAGGAGTCGCTTCTGTGTTTGCCGCCGGGCTCATCTCAGTCAAATTAGACATATTGATATTCATGATTTCATTAACAATCGCCTTGGCAAAAGGAATGGGCAAAATCTGAATCATTTCACTGTCGACCAGATCGGCAATTTCCAACTGGAAACGAATGAACACCACTTTTTCATCGTCTTGTTCAAAAAGCTCATCATCATCAAAGGTGGATACTTTAAAAATTGGGGAAAAGATCTCAATCCGTTTATTGACCAACTGCGAAACAGAGGTGGAAGATGTCCCCATCATTTGACTCATCGCTTCGCTTACCGCACTGAGGTGGATGTCGTTTAATTCAGCAGGCGGATTGGTCCCGTCTCCCCCCATCATCAGGTCCACTATGATGCCCACATCATAAGTTTGCAGGATCAGGATATTGGTGCCTTCCAAACCCTTTTTGTAATTCACCTTCAGGATAAAATAAGCGTCGGAATACTTCTCTTTAATCTCCTCAATTGTGGAAACGCTGACCTTTGGTGTGGTAATGTCTACTTTTTTCCCAACTAAAGCCGATAAGGTGGTAGCCGCTGAGCCCATGGAAATATTCGCTATTTCCCCCAAGACATCTTTCTCCATGGAGTTAACGAGGGTGGGTTCAGAGC